>NZ_JAAVJC010000063.1 GCF_012033785.1 Streptomyces bohaiensis | reverse complement strand
GCGCCGGTCCCCGCCGGGGTGTCGCCCTGTGCCGGGGTCGCGGGCGCCGGGAGCGTCGGTGCGGCGGTGTCGCGCGCTGCCGTGGCGTCGCGCGTCGCCGCGCTCCTCGGGGAGACGGTGTCGAGCGCGGTCTGCACCGCGGCGGTGACCGCCGCCGAGGCGTGGAAGTCCAGCACCGTGCTGCGCAGCGGGAGTGCCACCGTCGCCGGCCGACCGTTGCCGCCCGGCTCGCTCCGGCCCAGTCGCCGCCGGTGGTCGGCGGCTGTGGCGGCGTCGACCACCCGCGGTTCGCTGTGCGCCGGGGGCAGCCCGGCCCGCGCGTCCGGCGTGGTCAGGGCGGCCGACGGAACGGTGGGTGCGGGCGCGGTGGAGCTCGACGCCTCCGTGCTCGTCGTGGCCGGACGGGTCCGACGGGGCGCCGGGGGCTCGACCGTCTGGCCGTGGTCCACAACGAGGTCCAGGGTGCCGTCGCGGAACGCCCCCGCGGGGTCCTGGGGTCGGCCGGACTCCAGGTCGCCGTGGCGGGCGGCGGTGGGGTCGCCGGTGAGGTACGTGGTGTCCTTGCCGATGGTGAGCCCGAGCCGGTACCGCACCGGCACGCGGAACAGGTCGCTGCCGGTGGCGGGGTGGCTGAGGTTGCCCTCCTGCTTCACGGTCTGCTTGAGGTCGCTCCCCGACTTCGGGTGCATGCTCATGCTGCCGTCGACCTGACCGGGCGCCCAGTAGCCGCCGAGCGGGCCGTACAGCCGGCCGGTCATGCCACCGGTGTTGGTGTGCTCGCGGTTCCGCGCCGCCGAGACCGCCACGTCGCTGCGGCGCCCGCCCTTCACGTCGACGCCGGGCAGGCGCCGCTCGTGGGTGGCGTCCCGGGAGGGGTCGGGCAGCGTGTCCAGCGTCAGCCGGGCCCGCTTCCCGCCGGCCTCGAACCACAGCGACCGGCCGCCGTCCACCGCGTCCGGCACGGACATCGCCAGGCCCCAGCGCCCCCGCAGCTTCTTCAGCTTGCGCAGGTTCTCCAACTGCTCCCGTTGCAGGGACCCGCCGTCCGTCCGGCTGCGCTCCGCCGGGGGCAGGAAACCCTGCTCGCGCAGGGCCGTCTCGGCGGCGTCCAGCGTCGTGGGGTCGATGTCGAGGCGCGTGGGGACGACGTCGATACCGATGCCCCGCAGCGCGTCCAGGTGGGGCGGCAGCGCGCGCCGCTCCGCGGCTGTCGGCACGGTGCCCCGTGCGGTGGCCGCATCGGCGGAGGCGACGAGCAGCCGGTACGGGGCCGGGGTGCCTGCGGCCGGGGGCGCCGTGGGTGCGGTGCCGAACCGCTCCACCGTCGGGGTGCCGTGGGTGCCGTAGAAGGTGGCGGTGTATCGCACGGTGGCCTCGGTCAGCAGGCTGTGCGCCTTGGACGACAACCCGTGGACGAGGGAAGCCGAGGAGGCGACCTGGAGGCTGTCGGTCACCTTGCTGCTGTGCGCGAGCCGCCCGCCTCCGCCGCCGCCCACCTGTGCCGTGGGCCCCGAAGCGCCGTCCGGGAAACCGCTGGTCGCGAAGACACCGCCGCGCACGTCGACCCCGGCGCCCCGCGAGAGGGTCGCCTTGCGGTCGCCGCTGCCGCCGTGACCGAAGGCTGTGCCGACGGTCGTGCCGTCGTCGACGGTGAGCGGCGCGCCGGTCGGTGTGATCTCCGCGGAGAGCTGGAGGAATCCCACGGGCCGGCCCTTGGTGTCGTACAGGATCGGCGACACGGCGCCGCCGTGGCTCCCGTCGCCCTCGCCCGCCGGCGTCAGGCCCGTCTGGAGATGGGCGGTGGCACGCAGCCCCTCGTCGGCCAGGAAGGTCCGTAGCTCGGCGGCGGACTCCGGGGACAGCTCGTCCTCGTCGAGCCTGGCGATCCGCTCCTGCAGGTCGGGGAGGAGGCTGACCGCGTCGCCGGTGCTCTCCACGGCCCAGACGGGGAGGCCGGTGAGGTCCGCGGTCTGCGACCCCGGCTCCGTGCCCTCGGTGAGTGCCCGGGAGCGCGGCAGCCAGAGGGTCAGCGGGTCGGTGCTGGTGCCGGCGCCGCCGTCGTGCCCGTCCTCGTGGGTGATCACCCAGGTGGCCCGGGCGTCCAGCGGGTACTGGCCGTGGGGCGAGGACAACTCGCTGTGGACCGAGAGATGGTCGGTGACAGTGGTGTCCACCGTCAGCTCGTGGTGGGTCAGGTTGAGCGTGAACGCCAGGTCGGCCAGCCACACGGCGCCGTCCATGGGCAGCGTGTGGACGTACCCCAGCGGCAGCGTCCGCAGGTTGGCGGTGCGCTGGGTGGTCCGGGTGTCGGTCTGCTTGCCCTCGGTGCTCCCCGCCTGCGCGAAGTCGGGGCGGGACGCCGGGTCCGCGAACTGGGCCGACGGGCGGATGCCGGTGTAGCCCAGCCGCACATGAATCGTCCGCTCCGAGCCGTTGATGGACAGGGTGACGGGGTGGCCCTGTCGGGTGAGCAGCGCAGCGCGGTGCTGCACGATCTCGCGGCGGCCCAGCTGGCGCATCAGCTGTTCGCGGAAGTCGCTGCGCCGGGCGTCGTCGATGACCGCGCCGCGCGCCGCCACCGAGTCGATCACGGCGTCGTGCAGCTGGCGCACGACGCTCAGCGGCGGCGGGGACAGCGTCACCAGACCGGCGTGACTGTTCTCCGGGGAACCGATCAGCCGCGCGAAGCGCGAGAGCTGCCCCCCGGGCGGAGAGGCGGGCCGGCGGGCGGTGTCGCCGTCGGTCGAGGTGCGGCGGCTCGGCGCGGTGCCGTCGGTCGCGGTGGACGGGCCGAGGGTCAGCGGCCCGGGGCGCGGGGCTCGGTCGTGGGGCGCGCCGTGCCGCTCCGAACCGGCATCGGAGGCGCCGTCGCCGTAGGTGGGGTGCTCGGAGCGGGCCAGTTCCGCCAGGACGGCCAGCAGGGCCGGGCCGGTGGTGTCGTGGGGGACACCGTGCGCTTCGGCCCAGACCCGGGTGTCCTGGTGCAGCGCCGCGTAGGTGAGCGGCGGCGCGCCCGGTTCGGACGCCAGTCGGACGCGTTCCAGCGCCGCGAGCCCGTGCAGCGCGTCGTGGAAGGTGTCGATCCGGGAGGGGTCGGTGTCGATGGTGGGGCCGTGCAGGTCGCGCAGCAGCCGCACCCAGCGCGCCACCCGCTCGGGGGCCTGGTCGACCGGGCCGAGCGCGGTCAGCTGCAGCAGCCGGTCCACCGTCTCCGGCGCGGGCTCGGGCCGGACGGCGGTGACCTGCGGGGGCCCGCCGGGCGCGTTCCGCAGCGTGTAGACGACACGGTCGGTGTCGTTGGCGAGCCGCTGGGCGGGTGTCACCGCGGCCAGCGGGTCGCCGGTGGGCGCGGTGTCGAACCCGGGCCACAGCAGCGCCAGTCCCACGTCCGGGCCCAGCGTGCGCAGCCGGTGGGAGCGGGCGAGGTGAGCTGCGGCCTCCGCGGGGGAGACGGCCCGGGTTTCGGGCCCGTCGGCGCCGCGCAGCCGCATGCCGTCGCCTCCGGGGCCGACGACCGTGAACAGACCTTCCGTGTGCGGCGCGTTCGGGCCCTGCTGCTCCATCCAGCGTGTCACGGCGTTGGAGACGAGGGTCGCGACCCGCTCGCTGCGCGGGTCCTCCGGCCGGAACGACTGCCCGGCCTGCTGCTGCCCGTCGGGGGAGAGCAGCGTGCGGGAGCGGACCGTCGTGTCGGCGAACACGGCGCCGTCGGTGAAGGTGACCGCTCCCTCGGCGCGGCCCGGCAGCGGGCCGCGATCGGTGGGAATCCACCGGGAGGCGGGCGCATCGCTGGCGCGGTCGGTGACGACGACCGACCGGCCGCCGTCCTCCGGCCGCGGCGACGGCGTCGTCGACAACGCACTGTCGGCGGACCAGACGCGGGTGCCGAGCGCCGCCGCCAGCGCCGTCGCCAGCCGCTGGTCGGGGTCGTCCGCGAGCAGCACGACATCCGCGTCCTCGTCGCGGGCGAAGTCGCGGTCGACCAGTTCGACGAAGACGGCGTCGCTGACCGGAACAGTCTGCTCGCCGGTCCTCACCAGCAGCATGCCGTCGTCCCCGCGGCTCGCCCCGACCAGCCAGGATCCCGCGGGCCACGGGGCGTCGCGGAAGGTCACGGCGCCACCGGCGTCGCGCTCGGCCACCCGGTCGGGGGCCAGATCGACGGGACCGCTGTAGGCGATGCCGCGTTCGGTGTCGTCGTGGCTGATGCGCAGGGAGTCCGCGTGCGCGCCGGCACGGTCGAGCCGCAGCGCCGCCACCTCGGTGAGGGTCGTCGGGCGCAGCTGGAGGTCGGCCTCGGCGGTGAACCGCAGCGCCGACTCCACGTCCGCGGCGGTCAGCTCACCGTGCGGCCGCTGGAGAACGACGCGGGCCAGCGCCCGCAGGTCGGCGTCGCCGTCCCTCGCGTCCGTGTCGGCCCGCCACAGCCCCTCCGCGGTCCGGAACTGGGAGTGCAGCCGGCGGTACCGGTCCGGGGACTGCGCGAGCTCTGCTCCGAAGACGCTCAGCAACTGGTCCCGGCGGGCGGCCTCCTGCTCCGCGTCACGGAACAGCAGAGCGGCGTCGCGGAGCGCGGCGGTCTCCGCGCCCACCGACTCGACCGGGTAGTCGCGGGGCAGGTCGGCGCCGTCGCGGCGGTCGGTGGGGCCGCCACCCTCGACCGGAGCGCGATCGCCGTAGAGCCGGGTGAGCAGGGCGACGATCTCCGCCGGGTCGGGGCGGTCGCGGTCCTGCACGCCGTCCGCCGGGTCGGGGCTGCGGTAGTGGTCCCTGACCCATGCCGCGCCGTTGTTGCGCGGCAGATCGGTGGTGGTGTCGGTGCCGTGGTTGGTGCCGAGCCAGGCGGCGGTCAACTGTGCGAAGAACTCGTACACGTTGCTCGCGGAGTAGTTGGGTCCGCTCTCCGTGCCGTCGTCCGCGCGCGCGGTGAACCGACCGTCGGGCCAGGGGAAGCCGGTGTCCTGCTCGGCCTCGGCGAGTCGCGCGAGCGTGTCGGCGGCGTCCGGCCGCCCCTGCGACCGCTGAACGGTCTCGTCGATGCGCTGCTGCCGGTCGGTCTCCTGCTGCAGCGCTCCGTCGTAGGTGCGCTGGATGAGATCGGCCGCCGCCCGCAACTCGGTGTCATCGCCCCGGTAGTTCAGGAGGGCGTGGTGCACCAGGTGGGCGGTTTCGTGGGTGAGGACCGAGTAGCCGTCGGTGAAGTCGGGACCTTCGGCCATCCGATAGGGCCCGGAGGTGTCGTCGGTGGGCAGCCCCGCCTGTCGGAGGTCGGCCTGACCGACACGGTCCGCCGCCGGGGAGGACTCGCCAGTGACCGTCTCCTCACCGATGAGCGCCGTGCGGCTGTCCGGGTCCACCAGACCCCGCACGGTGTGGGCCTCCGGCATCGTCCCCAGCGCCTGCCGGGTCCCCCGGTGCAGCGGAGCGGTGTCCAGCAGCGAGATGACGCGCGGCGTCATCACCACCCGGCTGTCGGCGGCGAGCAGCTCGGTGAGGACCTGCGGGTCGCGCACCATGTCCGTGAGGCGCGCACGTGCGGCGTGGCGGGCCGTGACGGGCCGCTCGACGCCCGGGGCCGAGTGCAGCATCAGCGCCCACGCCGCCTCCCGGAACCCGGAGTCGCCCAGGCGGGCGCGCAGTTCGGCGATCCGGGTGCGCGAGGTGGCGAACTCCCGCCGCTCGGCCGGGGACAGCGCGCTGAGCGCCGCGATCTCCGGCGTGCCCTCCGGCCGGTACGGGTGGGAGGGCGCCGGTCCGTCGCCGCTCCAGGTGACGGGCCGCGCGGTGGCGGGGCCGACGGGTGCCGGTGCCGGGTTCCCGCCGGGCCCGGTGCCCGGCGTCCATCTCGGGGGCGCACCGTACAGCGTGCGGAACGTCCCGTCCTCGAACGCCGCCAGTTCGCGGAGCATCGCGACCATGGGTCCCGGGCCGACTGCCGCCGAGGAGCTCCGGTCGGTGAGCCACTGCCGGGTGTGCCGCACCAGGTCGGCCCACGTGAGGGGTTCGGGGTCGCTCTCGGCCGACAGCCGCAGGCGTTCGAGAGCCGCCGTGCCGTGCAGCAGCTCCTGGAAATCCTGCTCACGCGCCGGATCGATGTTGATGTCGTTGCCGCGCAGCGCACGAATCGTGCGCACCCAGCGTACGACCCGCTCCTCCGCCCGAGGGACGGGACCCAGCGCCGCCTGCAGGCCGAAGTTCTGGATCTGCCAGGCGTCGGGTTCGGGGAGGAACTCCGTCACGGTGGGCCGTGCCCCTGGCGCACCGGAGTCCTCGATGGCGAGGACCGGCTGCCGGCTGTCGTTGGCCACCTGCTGTGCCGGAGCGATGTCGGCCAGGAGGTCGCCCCCCGGGTGCGTCGCCAGCCCCGGCCAGAGCAGCAGCACCGACCCTTGGTCGGGCTGGCTCCGCAGCGCCTGGGCACGGCCGAGGAGGCGGGCGGCGTCCCCGCCGGAGAGCGGGCGGGGACGGCCGTCCGCATCGGGCAGGAGGGGCGTTCCGTCCGTGCTCTCCCCGACCACCGTGAACCTCGACCAGGCGGTGGCGTGGGGGCCGTACGTCCCTGTCAGGTGCTGATCCAGGGCCGACCGCTGGTCCGGGGTCAGCGGTGGTATGCGGGTGTCCCCGGGCAGCAGATTGAGACCCCGTAGCCCGTGGCCGTCCTCGGACAACTCGACCCGGTCGGTCATGGTGTCGGCAGTGAAGACGGCGCCGTCGGCGAGGACCAGGGGGCCCTGCGGCACCACGGGCGCGGGGCCGGGGTCGGTGGGTATCCACGGGCGGGGGTCGTGGCCGGCCCGCGGTCGCGCGACGAGGTCGGCCGGGCCGGGGTGCCCTTCGGGCGACCGGACGAACACCGGGGTCTGGGAGGACCAGACCCGGGACCCGGTGGTGCGGGCCACCAGCGCGGCGAGGTGCTGCCCGGGATCGTGCACGACGAGCAGGATGTCGGCCCGAGGGGTGCGCTCGCTGTCCCGCCCGATCAGCGCGGCGAGGACGAGGTCGCGCACCTCCGCCGTCCCCCGGTCGGTCCGCACGGAGAGACGGCCGTCGTCGGTGCGGAGCAGGTCGACCACGTGGGCCCCCGGCGGCCACGGGGCGCGGTGGGCGACGGCGCGGCCGTCCGCGCTCTCGACGACGACGGTCCCCGTCTCCAGAACGCGGCTGTCGCGACTGTAGCTGCGACCCTGCCGGTTGCCGTCGGCGTCGGTCAGCAGACTCCGTGCGTCGTGGTGGGCGCCGATGTCGAGCAGATGCAGCGCCGAAGCCTGGGAGAACGTCAGCAGCCCGTTGTCACGCGCGTCCGCTGCAGCGATGAGCGCTGCTCCGACATCAGCGTCGGTGAGCTCCCCGTGGGGCTGCTGGAGTATCTCGCGGCTGAACGCCCGCAGGTCGTAGGGCGCGGACATGGCGGTGGTGTCGGGGTACAGCTGGTTCGCTTGGCCGATGGCCTCAATGAGCGTGCTGAAGCGCTCGTTGTCGTCGCGGACCTGAGCGCCGCGGGCCTCGATCAGCTGTGTCTCGTACACCTGCTGCTGCCAGAAGTCGGTGAAGCTCTGGTAGAGCGCCGAGTCCTGCTGGGCCTCCGAGCGTGGGTTGTCGACGATCGGGGCCAGCGTCGTCCGGTCGCCGTACAGATGCGTCAGCAGCGCCACCATGCCGGCGAGCTGCTTCTCCGCCGTGACCCAGGCCGCACCGTTGTTCCTGGGCAGGCCGGTGAAGCCGTCCGGCCCGATGTTGGTGCCCAACCACGCCGCGGTGAGTTCAGCGAAGAACTCACGCGCGTCGGAGGCGGAGTAGTTGAACGCCGGCCCCTGGTCGCCGTCCACCCGGTACGTCCCGTTCGGCCAGGGGAAGCCGGAGTCGACCTTTCCCGCCAGGTAGTCGTCCTCCCGCTGCAGGGCAGCCTCGTACAGGTCCTGGATGTCGTCCGACGCCGACCGGAGAAGGGCCGTGGGGCCGTCGTAGCTGTCCAGCACGGTATGGATGGCGTGCGCCAGCTCGTGCGTGAGGACGGAGGCGCCCTCATCCAACAGGCTGTACGGGGTGTCCTCGCCGAGCACCGTCTCCTCGCCGAACACGACGGTGCCGGCCGCGTTGGCCACTCCGCGAATGTAGGGCACGGCGGGGTTCCGGCTCACGTCGTCCCGGGTGGCACGGTGGACCGGAGCTGTGTAGAGCAGGTTGTTGTAACGGCTCATCAGGACGACGCGGCTCTGCCCTTCCAGGAGGAGCCCGGTCACCTCCGGCGCCCGCAGCATGTCCGCCATCACGCGCCGCGCGGCGTGGCGGGCGGCGACCGGCTGCTCGACCCCGGGAGCGGCGTGCAGCATCAGCGCGGCGGCCGCTTCGGCGAACTGTGGCGGCGTCAGGCGGTTGCGGAGCGCGTCGACCCGCGCCGCGTCGGCGGCGTACGCCGCGCGCTCCGCCGAGGAGAGTCGCCCGATCTCGGCGGCTTCCTGGGTGCTCTCCCAGCGGAGGAGCCCGGCGCCCTCCCGGGCCTCCTCGAGTCGCTCCTGCGGAGTCCGCGCAGGCGGCGCGGGGGAGTCGTCGCGGGCAGCCGTGGGCGGGGCGGCGGACGGCCCGGAATCCATCGCGTGCGTCGCAGGGGCTGCCGGGCCGGGACGGGCGCCCTCCTCCTGGGCCGCGAAGCGGTCCAACGCCACTGTCATCGCTTCCACGCGAGAGGTGCCGGCGGGGAGCTTCTTCCACTCGGCGTTCATGGTTCGGCCGATGTCGTCCCAGCTGAGCGGCGGAGCGCCCGCGTCGCTGCGCAGCGCCAGCCGCTCCAGGGCGGCGATGCCGTACAGCCGCTGCTCGAACTCCTCCGTCCGCGTCGGGTTGACGTCGATGTCGGAGCCGTAGATCGCACGCAGGGCGCGCACCCAGCGGGTCACCCGCTCGGCGGCGTGCGGCACCGGGCCCAACGCGGTCAGCGTCGCGATGCGGGCGATCCCCGCTCCGTCCGGCTCGGGCGCGAAGCTCCGGACCTCCGTGGGGCGACCGGGGCGGGGCACGGGGACGTAAACGGTGGCGCGGAGGCCGTTCGCCAGTCGCTGGGCGGCCGTGATCTCGCTCAGCGGGTCGGGCAACCGCTGGGAGGACAGCCCGGGCCACACCAGCATGAGGCCCTCGGTCCGCCCGAGGTTGCGCAGACTCTGCGCGCGCGTCAGCAGGGACACCGTTTCGCGCTCGGAGAGCGGTCGGGGCGTGCCCGGCGTGTCCGCGGCCCACACCACCGGCCCGCTCGCGTCGCCCTGCCCGACGACGGTGAAGAACGGGCGGGTGGCGCCCGCGCCCAGGCGGTTCCTCACGTGCCGGCTCACCGCGTCCGTGAACTGCGCCATCGCCGCACGGTCGATCCGGTCGGGCGGGGTGAACGACCGGCCCGCGACCCGCTGCCCGTCCGCGTCCAGCAGCGGGGACGCGAGGAGGGAGCCGTCGGCGAACACGGCCCCGTCGGCCGCGAGCACCTGGGCCGGGCGCGGCCCGGGCAGCGTACCGGGGTCGGTGGGGATCCAGGGCTGGTCGGCGTCCCGGAGGAGGACGCCGGGCCCCGGCCCCGCGGCCGGGCTGAGCAGGGCCGGGCCCTCCGGCGAGCCGTCCGTGGACCACACCCGCGTCTGAAGCAGGTTGGCGAGCAGCGCGGACAGGAGCTGGCCCGGGTCGGGCCGGGTCAGCACGATCGGCCCGGCGGGCCGGTTCGCGCCCAGCGGGGAGCCGGGCTGCCCGTAGGGGGTCGGGGCCGTCATGTCGCCGTGGCCGATGACGTGCGCCAGGGTGGTTGCGTCGACGTCGAAGGAGTTGTGGCGGGTCCGGACGAGGTACCGGCCGTCCCCGGTCCGCTCGACGTCGACGGCGAAGACCTGGCCCGGCCACGGGGCCGGCCGGCGGGTGACGCCCTCGGGTGTCGTCACGGCGATCTCGTCCAGCCGCAGCGCGGGTCCGTCGCCACTGTAGGAGCGGCCCTGGACCCTCCCGTCGGCCGCGGTCAGCAGGCTGAGCGCACCGTCGTTGGCGCCCAGGCTCCGCAGCCGGAAGGCCGCCGCGGCGGTGAGCGTGCTGAATCCCCGGGACTGCGCGTCGCGCAGTGTGTCGAGCGCGGAGTCGACGTGGGACGGGGTCAGCTCCCCGCGCGGCAGCTGGAGGACCTCGCGTGCGAGCGAGACCAGGTCCCACGGTCGGGGTGCGCGCGCCGGGTCCATGGAGCGCATCGTCTCGCCCCGGGCGAAGCCGTCCGCCAGTTCCCGGAACCGTGCCTGGTCCCGCGAGACCTCGGGGCCGTAGACGGCGACGAGCTGGTCGTTCAGGTACCTGTCGCCCTCCACACGGTTCCAGAAGGCGCCGAGCGCGTCGTGGGTGTCGTTCTCCCGCCTGGCCCAGGCGACCGGATTGTCGGCGGGCGGCGTCACGAACGACTCCGTGTCGATCTGCATCGCATCGGGGTCGGGCGGGACGCGGTCGCCGTAGAGCCGCTGCAGCAGGGCGACCAGCGGCTTGGCGCGCTGCGAGACGTCCGGCCGCGGAGCGCGGACGGACGTGTCCGGGGTGCCGGTGCTCTCCGCGGAGTCGCTGCCGTTCTCCGACGTGCTGTCGCTCCGTCCGCCGGAGCTGCTGTCGCTTCCCGCGTCGGCCCCGCCCTCGGTGGCGGGCGCCGTCGTATAGGCGTCGATCACCCACTGGGCGCCGTTGTTGCGGGGCAGGCTGGAGAAGCCGTCCGTCCCGTGGTTGGTCCCGAGCCAGGCCGCCGTCAGCTCGGCGAAGAACTCGTGCACGTTCGTGGAGGAGTAGTTGGGCTCGCCCCAGGTGCCGTCGGTCTGGAAGCGGCGGTGGGGGCCGTTGGGCCAGGGCGCTCCGGTGTTCGCCTCCTCCTCGACGATCCGGTCGATCCGCCCGATCCAGCCCGGCTTGCCCTTCGCCTTCTCGATCCGCTGCTCGATGCGTTCCGCCCGAGCCGTGTCGATCGCGGTGAAGGCGTCGTAGACGCCCTGGATCACGGACGCCGCCGAGCGGAACTGCGGGTCGGCCCCCCGGTAGTGCAGCAACGCGTTGTGCACGGCGTGGCCGGCCTCGTGGGCCAGGACCGACAGACCCTCCCCGAACTGCTGGAACGACGCCTCTCCCAGCAGGTTCTCCTCACCGAGGATCACCGTCGCGTCCCGCGTGATGCCGCGGATGGTGGCGGTCGGGGTGGCGAAGCCGGTGATGGCGCGGCGCGCCCGGTACCCCGGGCCGGTGTTGGTGATCGCCGTCGTCCGGCCCATCAGCAGGAAGCGGGTGCCCCTGCCGAGCAGCAGACCGATCGTGTCGTGGTTGTCGCGCAGCAGGTCGGCGAGACGGCGGCGGGCGGCGTGGCGGGCGGCGACCGGGCGCTCCACCCCGGGCAGCAGGTTCAGCATCAGCGCCGCTGCGGCCTCGGCGAACTGCGGCGGTGTCAACCGGTCTCGGAGCGCGGCGACACGCTGCGGGTCCCGGGCGAAGCGGTCGCGCTCCGCCTCGCTCATCAGGGAGATGTCGGCGGTCGCCTGGTGGCTCTCCGCCTGGTACAGGTTCGGGTCGACCGGCGGGGGAGGGAGAGCAGGGGCCGACGGTGTGTCCGTCGTCGCCGCTTCGCCCGTGCGTATGGCGTGCACGGTTGCCACACGGGGGCGCTCCTGTGCGGCGGACTGGTCGAGGAGGTGCTCCAGCACGCCCCAGGCGTTCGTCCCGGGCGGCAGCGCGCTCCGGTGGTCCTGGAGGTATGCCGTGAGCGACGCCGTGGACCACGGGTCGGCGGTGGGGCTGACACGCAGTCGGGTCCGCTCCAGGGCGGCGAAGCCGTGCATGAGCTGTTCGAACCGGGCCGTTTGCGCCGGCATGGTGTCGATGGGCATGCCGGTCATGAGGCGGGCTGCCCGCACCCAGCGTCGGACCCTCTCCTCTGCGCGGTCGACCGGTCCGAGCCCGGTCAGCGAGCTGATCTCGGCGAGTCGCTCGGCGTTCGGCTGGGGGGCGATCTCTCTGAACCCGCCCCCGGGCTGCGGGATGAAGAGGCTCCCCCCGCGGGCGTCGGCCAGGGCCTGGAGTGGCTCCGGGGTCACCAGCGGATCTCTCGGCGTGGCCGGTGCGGTGTCGAGCTCGGGCCATATCAGGAGGAGCCCTGAGTGGTCGGAGGTCTGACGCAGACTGTGGGCCCGCCCGAGCAGCTGCATCACCTGTTCCGGGGTGGCCGGTACGGGTTGCCGCGGGGAGCGGGTGTACAGCAGCGGCTGGGAGTTGTTTCCGTCGCCGGTGACGAACAGGGGAGGCAGCGCGCCCGGGAGGCCGTCCCGGGCCGCGAGGATCTGGCTCACCGCAGTGAGCGCGTTGCGGAGGTACGCCGCGGAGACGCGCGTCGTCGAGCCGTAGGTGCGGCCAGCTTCCCGCTGCCCGTCCTCCGACACCACCGACCGGGAGAGGATCTGCCCGTCGTGGAGGATGTTGCCGGCGAGTGTCACCGTCCCCGGAGCCGGGACGGGGGAGGTGGACGGCGTGGTGGCGACCCAGAGCGCCCCGGAGCGCCGGACGAGTACGGAGCGGCCCGAAGCGTCGGCCGAAGGGCGGGCTTCCACATCCGCGGTCGAGTAGCTGACGATGTCCGTCGCTGCGGCGAGCGCGGTCGCCAGGTGCCTGTCGGGGTCGGGACGGCTCAGCACCAGGGCTGCGGGCCGTGAGTCCAGATGTTCGAGCGCTCCTGCTATCAGATCGGCAAGCACGGGCAGGGTGAGCGTGACGATCTCTCCGTCGACGCGGGCGACGTACCGGCCGTCCTCGGTGGCCACCACGTCGAGCACCATGGCCGGCTGCGGCCACGGAGCAGGCCGCCGTTCCACGCTGCCGTCCGGCCGGAGAACAGCCGTCTCGTCCAGCCGGGGCGCAGGGACGGGGCCGCTGAGGGCCCAACCCAGCTCGGCGCCATTGGCGAGCAACTCAGTGCCGTCGAGGACGCCGAGCTCCTGCAGCCGTATGACGGCGACCTGCGTCAGGGTCTTGGCGTCGTTCCTCTGCCCGTACTCGATCGCCTTCAACGCTGGCCCGACGTCGTCGTACCTGACGTGACGTGGCGGGCGCTGGAGGACCTCCGCGACGAGCGAGACCAGGTCGGCCGGCCGCGGGCCGTGCGCGGGGTCGGCGGCGCGCAGGTCCTCGCCCGCGAGGAACAACGCGGAGTAGATGTCGAGCATCTTGGCGTTGGCGCGCAACGGCGGGCCGAAGACGCGCAGCAGTTGCTCGACCCTCGCCAGGTCGGCATCCCGGTGGGGCAGGAAGTCTCCCGCGCGCGCCAGCCACTGGTCGGATGTGTACGTCTCCGTGAGCGGGTTCTCGTCGGGGATGTGATAAGGGCTCGGCAGAACTCTGCCGTCCTCGTCGCGAGGAGGGGCGGTCCGGTCGCCGTAGAGAAAGGTCAGCAGCCGCACCATGGGAGCCCCGTAGTGGGCACGGACCCAGTCCGGGCCGTTGTTGCGGGGCCGGCCGGTGAAAGAGTCCCTTCCGGCGTTGGTGCCCAACCAGGATGAGCTCAGCTCGGCGAAGAACTCGTGCACGTTGGTCGCGGAGTAGTTCACCTCCGACCAGGTGCCGTCGTCGCGGTAGGTGCGGTACTCGCCGTTGGGCCAGCTGCTCTTGTCCGGGTGAGCTGCGATGGCGGCGCGTGTACGTGCGATCTCGTCCGGGGCACCGCGGAACGGTGCGATCTTCTTGTCGATCTTGGCTGTACGGGCGTCCTCCTTGGCCTTGGCCGTGTCGAACGCTCGCTGGATGACGTCCGCCGCCGTCGCGAACCGCTTGTCACTGCCGCGGTACTCGCTGAGCATGCGGTGAACCGCGTGGGCGGTCTCGTGCGAGAGTACCGACTGCCCCGGAGCCGCCTGCGAGAAGAGGGGGAGTGCCCCGGTGAGGTTCTCCTCGCCGAACGCCACCACGGGGCTGCCTGTTGCCGTGGTGACGCCTCTGACGCGGTTCCATGGCACTCCGTCGGCCACCTGCTGCTCTCGTAGCCGCAGGTGCAGCGGAGCGGTGTCGGTGACGGGCACCGCCCGCGCCAGGACCAGGAACCGGGTGCCGGCAGCCAGAAGCATGTCCACCACGGCGGTGTTGCTGCGGAAGATGTCCGCGAGGCGACGACGAGCCGCGTGGCGGGCAGCTGCCGGCCGCTCCACCCCCGGAGCCAGGTGGAGCATCAGCGCGGCAGCCGCCTCGATGTACTGCGGGGGCATCAGCTTCGTCTTGAGGTCCGCGATGTACGCGGGGTCGTTCGCGAGGCGCGCACGCTCGTCGCTGCTCATCCGCCCGATCTCGGCGATCGTCTCGTGGCTCTCCGGCTGGTACAGGCCGTAGTCGACCGGGTCCCGGCCGAACAGGTCCAGTGTGGCGCTCTCGGAGAGGCTCGGCGCGTCGGACAGGTCGGACAGGTCGGAGGCGGAGTTGTCGTCCGACGCGTCCCGCATCTCGGTGTCGCTGTCGGCGCCGGTGTCGGGCCGGTCCACGCCACGCAGTCCGCCGCCGCCGATACCGAGGCTCTCGCTCATGGCGAGCCGCAGCAGCATCAGGCGGATGGTGTCGGCGTCGACCCGCATGCCAGGAGTGTCCCGGTGGAAGTCCGCGGTGTGCTGCCGCAGGGCGTCCGAGGTGAGGGGCTCGGGGTCGGTGGCGTTGCGGAACTGGCGTCGTTCGAGGACCGCCATGCCGTGCAGCAGGTTCCGGAACTCGTCCGCCCGGTTAGGAGTGCGGTCGATGTCGGGGCCGTAGAGCGACCGGAGCGCGCGCACCCAGCGCGTGACCCGCTCCTCGGCGCGCGGCACCGGCCCGAGCGCCGTGGTGTGCAGGTGCTCCCGGATCTGCTGCGGCGTGGGGTCCGGGTGGAAGGCGCGGACCCCGGGCGGCCTGCCGGGGGCGGGCGCGGCGTCGACGGCGTAGACCGTGCGCTCGGCGTGGTTGGCGAGCTGCTGGGCGGGCGGTGTGTCGGTGAGCGGGTCGGTGGTGGTCGGCGTGGTGAAGCCGGGCCACATCAGGGAGATGGCGGCGCCGGGCGGCAGGGCGCGGAGGTTGCGCCCGCGGGTGAGGAAGCGGACGGCCTCCTGCCCGGAGAGGTGCCGGGGCTGCGTGGGAGCACTGGTGAGGTGGATCTGGGGCGACTGGCCGTCGCCGCGTCCGATGAGGGCCAGATTGATCGAGCCTGCGGCCCGGTCGCCGTAGGTGGACCGCACATGGCTGTCGATCGCGGTGGCCATCATCTGCACGGCGGGCAGGACGTTCTGGTCGATGTGGACGAACGAGACCCGCGTGACCTGCCGCGCGTCCTGCGGCCCGTCGAGCATCGAGCGGGAGGCGATGTCGCCCGAGGCCAGGGCGGTGCCGTCGTGCAGCGTGACGGATGTGGTGGGGTCCCCCGGGCGGTTGCCGGAGTCGGTGGGGACCCAGAGGTCCGTCCCCTGCATGCCGACGGCGTCGGCGACCACCGTGTACTGGTCGGGATCGTTGGGAGAGGGCAGCGGGGTCAGCCGCTGGGTGGTGGACCAGACCCGGGCTCCGGTGGCGTTGGCGACCAGCGCGGCGAGGTGATGGCCGGGATCGGCCGAGAGGAGGGCGATCTGACCCCGGCCGCGTCCGTCGGGGTCGAGGCGGAGGAGTTCGGCCAGGACGGGGGCGGTGACCTCGGCGGTGCCGTCGTCGAGTCGGACCCGGTAGTGGCCGTCCGGGGTGCGGTGGACGAGCAGCGCGTAGGTGTCGGCCCGCCAGGGCGCCGGACGGTGCGCGACGGCGCCCGCACCGTTGCGCAGGGCGACGGTCGACAGGTCGATCCCGGGGTCGTCGTCACTGAGGACCCGGCCCTGGAAGGCGTCACCGGCGCCCTCCAGCCTGCTCCGGTCGCCGAGCGCGCCGCCGACCAGCAGGCGGTGCGCGGCCGCCTGGGTCAGGGTCCGCGCGCCGGCGCCGTACGCCGCCACCGCCGCCTCCAGCGCCTGGCGCACGTGCAGGGGAGTG
This sequence comes from Streptomyces bohaiensis, assembly GCF_012033785.1. Taxonomy (GTDB): domain Bacteria; phylum Actinomycetota; class Actinomycetes; order Streptomycetales; family Streptomycetaceae; genus Streptomyces; species Streptomyces bohaiensis. The sequence goes on along the minus strand of NZ_JAAVJC010000063.1, from coordinate 6,120 downwards.
ACGTCCCCGTGCGGCATCTGGAGGAGGTCGCGGGTCAACTGCCGCAGGTCCAGCGGCCCCTCCCCGTGGACGGGGTCCACCGTCCGCAGATCGTCCGCGAGCCGCAGCTGGTCCACGACACCACGGAAGGAGGGGTGCTCGCGGGCTGCCGGTCCCAGGACGTCGAGGAGCTGGCGCTCCCGGGCGGCCGTCGCCTCCTGGTGGTCGGTGAACTCCCGGGCGGCGTTCAGGACGCCGTCCATCCGGGCGGTCTCCCGCAGGGGGTTGGCCGGCGGCAGCGCGGTCTCGTTGCGTTCCGTGCCGGGGACGGTCGTCCGGTCGCCGTAGAGCTGGACCAGCAGCTGCATCAGCTCGCGGGGGATGTGGTGGAGCGGCGCGTCGGGCCGGTCCGGTGGCGGCGTGACACTCACCCCCGGGTCGGCGTTGGCCCGCACCCACGCGGCGCCGCTCCTGCGCTCGCCGACGATGGCGACCTCGCGGTTGAGGTCCAGGTAGGCGTTGGTCAACTCCGCGAAGAACTCGTGCGAGTTCGAGGCCGAGTAGTTGGGGCCGGTCCAGGTGCCGTCGGGCCTGCGGTGGGCGAACTCGCCGTTCGGCCAGGGGAAGCCGCGGTGCCGGGGGTCGTTGAGGATGCGCTGGATCTCCGCCGCCTCGTTCGGCTGTCCCGTGACGGCGGCGATCTCCCGGTCGATCGTCCGCCGTCGCTCCACCTCGGTGGCGCGGGCGCGCTCGAAGGTGCGCTGGATGGTCTCCCGGGCGTTCAGGAGCACCGGGTTGGTACCTCGGTACTCGACGAGCGCCTCGTGGATGACGTGGCCCGTCTCGTGGGTGATGACCGAGCCGCCCTCGAAGTACCGGCCGTAGCGCCCGGATGCGCCGACGAGCGTCTCCTCGCCGACGAACGCCAGGCCGACGAGGTCCTTGGCCATCCCGCGGGTATAGGTCCACCGTTCGCTGGCGCGCATGCCCGGCGACCGGTGCACGGGTGCCACGTCGACGAGGGAGGTGTCGCGCGGCAGGATGGTGATCTGCGTCTGCAGACGCAGCAGCAGCTCCGTCACCTCGGGGTCGACCAGCATGTCGGCGACGTGGCGGCGCATCGCCTGGCGTGCGCTCACCGGCTGCTCCACGCCCGGCGCTTGGCGCACCATGAGGACGGCAGCGAGCTCGGCGAACTGCGCCTGCGGCAGGGTCTGGCGCTGCTGTGCCACCCAGGCCGGGTCGCCCATCAGCGCGTCGCGTTCCGCCGGCGTCCGCCGTGCGATCTCGGCGATGTGCTCGGTGGACTCCGCGCGCCCCGGGTCGTGCACGGCGGCCCGGCTCTCCGCCGCCCCCTCGCTCTCCGTGACCACCGGGGACCGTCGCCCGTCGGCACCGGGCGCGTCCGCGGTCGGGGAGTCGGGGACGAGCGGGTCCGGGAGACTCGGGGTGTCGGAGAGGTCGGAGAGCTCGGAGCTGGAGTCCGCGTCCCGCATGTCCACGTCGCTGCCGTGCAGCGGGGCACCGCGGAACCCGCCGTCCCCGCCGCGAGCGCGGTCGTGGGCCTGCTGGAGCGTGAAGGTCAGCGACGCCAGGTCGAAGGGGACGTTCGGGTAGCCGTGGCGCGCGGACTCCGTCTCGACCAGCGACCGCAGCTCGGCCCAGGTCAGCGGCCCGGCCTCCGGGTTGGCCGCCAACCGCTCGTTCTCCAGCGCGGCGAAGCCGTACAGGCGCAGGCTGTACTCCCGGTTGCGGTCCGGGTCCACGTCGATGTCCCGGTCCCCGAGGGTCCGCAGCGCCCGTACCCAGGTCACCACCCGTGTTCCGGGGTCGGAGGCCTGCGGCGAGAGCCGGGTGTGCGTCACGATCTCGGCCCGGGTGGCGTCGTCCGGCTCCGGATGGAAGGCGTGGACCGTGCCGTCGGGCTGGCCGCTCTCCTCCTTGAGCACCAGCCGCGGCGGCAGGCCGTCCTCCGCGCCGTGCAGCTCCATGGGCCGGTCGGACGCCCAGACGGTGCGGTCGGTGCGGTTGGCGATGTGCTGCGGGACGGGCACGTCGTGGAGCGGGTCCCGCGTCGGGTGCATCGTCGCCGACTGGCAGGAGATGAGGAAGATGTCGTGGTGGGCCGGCAGGTTCTGGATGCTCTTCCGGCGGGCCAGGAACCCGCCGATCTCCGGCCCCCGCAGATTGAAGCCCCGCTTACCGTCGGGTAGTTGCGCCAGGTCGGTGCGGCCGTGGAGGAAGGCCGTGTAGGAGCTGGTCAGCGGCTGCGCCAGCCGCGTCAGCCCGTACTCGTCCCCCTGCCGGATGCCGAGCGGGTCGGTGTCCCGCCGGTGGCTGAAGTGGGCGACCGCCGACAGCTCCCGGACGTCGTCCTCGACCCGCGCCATCTCGTCCGGGGTGAGGAACACGGCGCCGGCTCCGGCGCGCCCGTCCTCGGTGCTGACAGTCCAGAACCGGGTGTCGCGGTCGAGGTGGCGCTGGTTGCCCGCGTCGCGCCACGCGGCGTCGGCGTTGTCGGGCACCAGTCCGGGGACGTTGGCGCTCCACTCGCCGTACGGCATGTTCTCGGCGGTGCGGTACTGCACCGGAACCGGGGCGCCGCCGCTTTCGGCCGTCGGCGCCCAGCGGAACGCCCCGTCGTTGGACCACACCCGGACGTTCGCCGCGTCGGCCACCTGCCGCGCCAGCGCGGAACCGTCCTGCGGCAGCGCCAGGACGAGATCCCGGCCCGCCGGGCGGTTCGGGTCCAGGGCGACCAGGCGGGCGAAGAGCGCGTCACTGATCTCGACGGGGCCGCGCTCGCCGTGGAGCCGCACCCTGCCGGGCTCGGTGCGCTCCGGGGCGTAGACGAACGCGTCGCCGGGCCACGGCGGGGCGGAGTCCACCGCGGCGGGGACGGTGCCGTCGGCGCGCCCCGCGGCCAGGTCCGTGCCCATCCGGGCCAGTGTGGCCCCTGCGGGGATCGACCCGCCGCTGAGGTCGCGTCCCCGCGGGGTGTCCGCCGGGCCCAGCAGCGAGGAGTCCGTCAGCACGCCCAGCCGCTGGAGCCGGTACAGCGCCATGGTGGTGACGCTGTCGGCGAAGCCGTCCCGGCGGGCGCTGTTGGCGACGCCGAGCGCCTCCCGTATCCGGCCCGGTGGCACGTCGGCGTCGGGTGAGAGCTGGAGGATCTCGCGGGAGATCGCGGGCAGGTCGTAGTTGAGCGGGCGGAACGGCCGGTCCAGCGCGTTCAGCACGTCGATCATCGGGGCGAAGTCGTTCCGGTTCCGGGCGTCGTTGCCGAGCGCGCCGGTCAGGATCGTCTCCAGCACCTCGCGGCGGGAGGTCCCGGGCGCGGCGAGCGCCCCCGTCTCGGGGGAGACGGGCCGTTCGGCCGTCCCGTCGCGCCGGGAGTCCGGGGCGTCGCTCTCCGGGCGCGGCACGAACGGCAGCGTGCCCTGGCCGAGGGCGGGGTCCGGCCCGTCGGGGCCGTCCCAGAGGGAACGGAACGCGTTCCAGACCTCGTTCTCCTCCCGGACCGCCTCCGACGGGTTGTACGGACCGATCCCGGCGGTGCGCCGGGGCCCGTACAGCTCCAGCAGCAGCGGCACCAACCGTTGGGCCAACTGCCGCTCCCACGCCACGGCGTCCCGGGCCTCCTGCTCGGCCGCCGACAGCGCCTCGCCCGGCGCCCTCGTGGCGGTGTCCGGGTCGGTCCGGACGACGCGGTCGACGAACTGCGTCACCCACTGCTGGTCGTTGCGCATGGGCAGGCGGGTGAAGGGGTCCTTGCCGCTGTTGCTGCCGAGCCAGGCGTTGGTCAGCTGCGCGAAGAACTCCTCCTGGTCACGGATCGCGTAGTTGGGCTGGGTCCAGCTGCCGTTCTTTCGGCGGCGACGCGCGGGGCCGTTGGGGGAGTCGTCGAGACGCACCCCGGCGCGGTGCGCGGCGGTGATCACGGCGGCCGCACGGTCCAGCGGGTTGTCGCCCAGGGGGCGGCCGTTGGGGCGGTCGGCGAGGACGCGGTGCAGCGCGTGCGCCATCTCGTGCGTCAGGATGCTGTAGCCGTCGGCGTTGGCCGCGAAGCGCGACGGCGTGCCGAGCAGGTTCTCCTCGCCGACGCCGATCGTCCGGTCGGCTCTGGAGACGCCGCGGACACCGTCCCAGTCGACCTGAGCCTTGGTCCGGTTACCGGCCAGCGAGGCGAACTCCGGCAGCTGCGTGAGGGACTGGTCGGCGGGGATGATCACGATGCGGGTCCCGGACAGCAGCAGGCGCTGCGCCATCTCGGTACTGCGCAGCATGTCGGCGACGACCCGGCGGGCCTGCCGGGCCGCGGCGGCGGGCTGGTGCACACCGGGCGGCGTGGTGACCATGAGCGCGGCGGCGACGTGGGCGAAGTGTCGGGGCTCGAGCTCGCGGCGCTTCTCGCTCACCCACTGTGCGTCGGTTGCCCGGTCCGCCCGCTCCTGGGGCGACATCCGCTCGATCGCGGCGATGGCGGGGTGGGTGCTGACGGGACGCAGCGGGTCCGGACGGTCCGCCGCGTGACGGCGGGCGCGCTGCGCCCGTACCTCGGCGGCACGCTGCTCGGGGGTGAGCGGGGCGTCGCCGCGGTTCGGGACCGTGTCGCCGGTGGCGGGCGTGGGGCGGGGCGCCGGGCCGCTGTCGGTGACGCCCTGCACGGGCGCCCCGAGCGGGGCGGGCGGTGTCGCGGCCTTCGACGACGGCGGCGTGGTCAGGGCGTCGACGGTTCGCAGGTGCTCGGGGCGGACCGCCGGCGGCGGGGTCGCCGGGCCGCTCTGCGTGGCGGACGGGCCGGCGGTGTCGAGCCCGGCGTGGCGCAGCGCCTGGGTGAGCGCAGCGTGGTCGGCGCCCAGCCGGAGGCGGGCGACCTCGGCCGGCGGCGTGCCGGGCGTCGGCAGGTAGGTGTGGAAGGTGGTGCTGTCGGAGGCGGTCGGGACCGGGCTCGCGGTGAGCACCACCGCGTCGGTGGTGGTCTCCGGTACCGGCACCAGCCGCAGGTCCACGTGGAGTTGGTCGCCGGAGTCGGGCAGCAGCAGGCCGTGGTTGACGTGCTGGTCGGCGAGGTCGCGCAGCCGCTGCTCGACATCGGGCACCTGGCCGGGGGTGACGCCCTCACCGGCGTGCACCGGTATCTCGACGGTGAGGGTGCGCACCCAGCGGCCGTCGTCGGCCTGGACGCGCTGCACGGTGGTGCGGGCGAGCGGGTCCGGGCGCTGGCCGGGCTGCTGCGCCGGGGTGGCGTCGGCCGGGGCGGGCACGACCACGACCGTCGGCGCGGGGGCGTCGGCGCGGTGCGGCTGCCACTGCTCGGGGCGGACGGGGTCGGCCACGGGGAGGGCGGTGCCGTCCTCCGCCACCGGGACGGGGGTCTGCGCGGGCGGGTTCGCCGTCGCGTCCGGGCCGCGGTCCGCGCGGTCGTCCGGCAGCGGGTCGGGCCGGGTGTCGGGCTGGGAGTCCGGCGTGTGGTCCGGCGTGTGGTCCGCCGGCCGGTCGTCGTCCGGTCGGTTCGGGGTCTGCTGGTCGCCCCGGGGCTGCGTGCCGGAGGCGGGCGCCTGGTCCGGGCTGTCCGGGCGTGCCGTCGGAGGCGGCGGCGTCGCGGGACCGGCCGACTCGGTGATCGGGCGGCGGGGCGTTTCGCCGGTGGTGTCGGCGGGAGCGGGCGAGGGCGTGACCGGGCCGCCGTCGGGCACGGTCACCGGGCCGCGGTCGGCAACGGGCGGCGTCGTGGTGACCGGCGGGGCGTCGGCGACCGGGTCCGTCGTGGCCGGGGGCGGGGTGGTCACCGGGGCGACGCCGGGTGGGGTGGTGACGACCGGCGGGGTGGTCACCGGGGTGGAGATGACCGGCGGGGTGACGACCGGCGGGGTGGTCACCGGGGTGGAGATGACCGGCGGGGTGACGGCAGGCGGCGTGCCGACCGGTGGTGTGGCCACCGGCGTCGTGACCACGGGCGACACCACCGGCGGGGCGAGCGTCGCCGGCGGTGGGACCACCGGCGGTGCGAGCGTCGCCGGCGGCAGGAGCGGGGGCGCGCCGACGGGCAGCGGTGCCGCCGGCGGGCTCACGGCGTCCGGGCTGTTCACCAGCGGCGGGCCGGGCAACCGACGCACAGTGGGTGAGCGAGAAGCGCCG
>NZ_JAAVJC010000062.1 GCF_012033785.1 Streptomyces bohaiensis | reverse complement strand
TAGGCGGGGTCGGCGAGCAGGCTGTCGGGGACGCCGTTGGCCCGCAGTTCCGCCTCGTCGAAGCGGCTGATGCCGAGGCCGCGGCAGCTGAGGGGGAGTCCCGCGAGGCCGCTCCGGGCGCCGGCCGACGCACCGCCCGGGGCTCCGGGCCCCGGGCGCCGGGAGCCCCGCCGGCCCCGCCGACGAACCGCGTCGTGCCTGGTCACAGCGATTACTTCGAGATGGGCAGGCAGTGGACCGGTGTCATTGGGGGCCCGGGTCGCCCCGCCTAGGGTGAGGCGCGCATCACGGTGCACCGCCCCGTTCGCTGCCCCTCGCCCCCGCTCGCCGCCCCGAGCGCGACATCGTCCGCGCCACCGCCCCGAACGCAGGAGGACAGGCCAGGTGAGTCATCCATGACGGAACGTCAGCTCACGCAGGCGACCCCCGAGACCGACAACGGGCCGGCGGTCGCGGTGGTCGGCATGGCCGGCCGGTTCCCCGGCTCCGCCGAGGTGCGCGACCTGTGGCGCTCCCTGCGCGCGGGCGGCCTCGGCATCAGCCGCTTCGACGAGGCGGAACTGCGGGCCAACGGCGTCCCCGACAGCCTGCTCGCCGACCCCGCCTACGTCCGGGCCGGTTCGGTCCTGGAGGGCATCGACCTGTTCGACGCGGGCTTCTTCGGCTACACCCCGCGCGAGGCGCAGCTCCTCGACCCGCAGCAGCGGCTCTTCCTGGAGACCTGCTGGCACGCACTGGAGGACGCGGCCGCCGACCCCGCGCGGTTCGACGGATCGATCGGTGTCGTGGCCGGCTCGGCGCTGAGCTCCTACCTCCTCCACAACCTGGCGGTCCACCCCGCCGTCCTGGAGACGGCCGGCGAGGTCGCCATCGCCATCGCCAACGACAAGGACTCCCTCGCCACCCGCACCGCCCACGTCCTGGACCTCACCGGTCCCTGCTACAGCGTCCAGAGCTACTGCTCGACCTCGCTCGTCGCCGTCTCCGCGGCCTGCTCCACCCTGGTCAGCGGCGAGGCGGACATGATGCTCGCCGGCGGGGTGACCGTCTCGGTGCCCCACCGCGTCGGCTACCTCCACCAGGAGGCCGGCATGACGTCGCCCGACGGCCTGTGCCGGCCGTTCGACGCCTCGGCCCAGGGCACCCCCGTCGGCAGCGGCGTCGGCGTCGTCGCGCTCAAGCGGCTGGAGGACGCCGAGGCGGACGGCGACCGGATCTACGCCGTGATCCGGGGCTGGGCCGTCAACAACGACGGCGCCGACAAGGTCGGCTTCACCGCCCCCGGGGTCCGGGGCCAGGCCGCCGTCGTCTCCGAGGCACTGGCCAGCGCCGGACTGGGGCCCGCCGACATCGACTACGTGGAGACGCACGGCACCGCCACGCCCCTCGGTGACGCGGCCGAGATCTCCTCCCTCCAACGCGTCTTCGACGTGCCCGCCGTGGACCGCTGCCTCATCGGCTCCGCCAAGAGCAACCTCGGCCACCTCGACCGCGCTGCCGGCGTCACCGGTCTCATCAAGACCGTGCTCAGCCTGCACCGCGAGGAGATCCCGCCGACCCTCCACTTCGAGCGGCCCAGCCCCCAACTGGAACGCTCCGGGGAGAAGCTGGGCGTCGTCACCTCGCTCACCCCCTGGCCGCGCCGCCCCGAGCGCATCCGGCGGGCGGGGGTGAGCGCCTTCGGCATGGGCGGCACCAACGCCCATGTCGTCCTGGAGGAGGCGGCGCCCGCGGACGACCGCGAGGAACGGCTCCCCCCGCGCGCTCAGCAGCTGCTCGTCTGGTCGGCGCGCAGTGAGGACGCCGCCGCCCGCACCGGTGAGCGGCTCGCCGCCGCGCTGAGCGGGGACGACCTGGCTGCCGAGGGCGACCTCGGCGACGTGGCGTACACCCTCCAGACCGGACGCGCCGTCTTCGAGCACCGGCGGTGCCTGGTCACCGGCTCCGCCGCCGACGCCGTGGACGCCCTCGGCGGGCAGGAGGCAGCGCACCACGTGCTCTCCCGCCGCGACGCCACCTCCGGACGCCCCGTCGGCTTCCTGCTCGCGGGCGTCGGCGAGCAGTACCGCGGCATGGTCGCCGGCCTCCACCGCACCGAGCCGGTGTTCGCCGCAGCGCTCGACGCCTGCGTCGCCGAACTCCGCCCCCACCTCGGCACCGACCCCGTCGCCGCCCTCGTCGCCGAGCGCACCGGAGGCGGCGACGACCTCGCACGGCTGCTCGGGCGCGCCGACGACAGCGAGGACTCCGCGGCACTGGCCCGGCCCGAGATCGTGCAGCCGGCCGTCTTCGCCGTCGACTACGCCCTGGGCACCCTGTTGATGTCCTGGGGCATCCGGCCGACGGTCCTCGCCGGTTACAGCGTCGGCGAGTTCGCCGCCGCCTGCCTCGCCGGGGCCCTGACCCTGCCGGAGGCCGCCGGCCTGGTGGCGGTCCGCGCCACGCTGATCGCCGGGCTGCCGCCCGGTGCCATGGCGGCCGTCCCGCTGTCGGCGGCCAGCGTCACCGCGACCTACTCACCGCGCACCAGCTACGGCGTCGACATCGCCGCGCACAACGGCCCCGCCATGAGCGTCATCTCCGGGCCGGTCGACGCGGTGCGCGCCCTCACCGACCGGCTCACCTCCGACGGGCTGCCGTTCCGACCGCTGCGCACCTCGCACGCGTTCCACTCGCAGATGATGCGACCGGTCGCCGCGGAGCTCACCGACTGGGCCCGCGAGAACCTGCGCCCGACGGCGCCCCGCGTCCCCTACCTGTCGAACGTCTCGGGCCGCCCCGTGACGGAGCAGCAGCTCGCCGACCCCGGCTACTGGGCACGCCACATGTGCTCGGCCGTGAAGTTCTCCGACATGCTGCGGCACCTCCTGGCGGGCAGCCGGGACGCCCTGCTGGAGATCGGCCCGGGGCAGTCCCTCGGCGCCATGGCCCGCAACCACCCGGACTGCCCGCCCGAGAGCTGGCCGCTGCTGATCCCCACCCTGCCCTCGGAGGCGGACCCCGCCTCCGACGAGCAGACCCTGGCCCGGGCCGTCGCCCAGCTCTGGCTCGCCGGAGCCGACGTGGACTGGGACGCCTACCACGAGGGGCGTGAGCCGCGGAAGGTGTCCCTGCCGGGGTATCCGTTCGCCCGCGACCGGTACTGGATCGACCCGCCGGACGCCCCCGCCGCGGACCGGGGCGCCCCTGCGGAGCCATCGCTCACCGCACCGGACGGCCGCCCGGCCGCACCGGCCGCGGGCACCGGCGCGGAGATCCTCGTTCCGCGGTGGACGCCCGCGCCCCTGGACGCAGCGGGCGCGGCCACCGCTCCCGACGGCCCCCTGTGGGTGCTCGCCGACGACAGCGGGCTGGCCGCCGCAGTCGCCGCGTCGGCCGCGGCGCAGGGGCGCGCGTGCCTGCTCGTCCGCCCCGGCGACGCCTACGCCGCCGGGGACCGACCGGTCGTCCGCCCCGGTGAACCGGCCGACTGGCAGGCCCTGCTGGCCGACGCCGGCGCGCCCTCGGCCGTGCTCCACCTCTGGGGTGCCGACGCCTCCACCGAGCACGATCCCGAACGCGCCCTGCTCCTCGGGCACACCGCACTGTGCGCGCTGGCGCCGGTGCTGGGCACGGCCCCGGCCCGCGTGGTCGTCGTCACCGACTCCGCACGCGCCGTCCTGCCCGGCGAACGGCCGGTACCGGCCCGCGCCGCCGTCCACGGCACCAGCCTCGTCGTGCCGCAGGAGTACCCCTCGCTCGACGTCCGCACCCTTGACGTCGCCCTCGCCGCCGACGGCATCGACGCCGCCGCCGACGCGGCCCTCGCCGAACTCGGCGCTGGCGACCGCCGCCACGCGCTGGCCGTCCGCGGAGCCCGGCGCTCGGCCCTCGACCTCGTACCGGCCGCCGACGCCGACGCCGACGCCGCCGACGCCGCGCCCGCCCTGACGGTCGGGCCGGACGGCGTCGTTCTCGTCACCGGCGGCCTCGGCGAGGTCGGGCTCCTGCTGGCCGGCCATCTCGGCCGGGACGGCGCCACCGTCGTCCTCACCGGGCGGCGCCCGCTGCCGGCCGAGGACAGCTGGGACGGCCTCCTCGCCGACGACGGAACCGACCCCGCGCTCGCCGCCCGCCTCCGCGGGCTGCGCCGCCTCGCCGAGAGCGGCGTGGGCGTCGAGTACGCGGTCGCCGACGTCACCGACGAGGCGGCGCTGCGGCCGGTGGTCGACGGGCTGGTCGACCGCTTCGGCCGGATCGACGCCGTGGTGCACCTGGCCGCCGTCACCTCACCCGACCACTTCGGGCCGCTCGCCCTCCTCGACGCGGACGTCCGGGACATCCACTTCACCGCGAAGCTGCACGGCACCGCCGTGCTGGAACGCGTCCTGGCGGGGCAACCCGTCGGACACTGCCTGCTCTTCTCCTCCGTCTCCACCGTGCTCGGCGGGCTCGGCTTCGCGGGGTACGCCGCCGCCAACGCCTGCCTGGACGCCGTCCCCTACCGGCACGCCGGCTCCGCCACCCACTGGTTCACCGTCAACTGGGACACCTGGGCGGCCACCGCCGCCGCCCTCGACGGGCAGGATGTCGGCGCCACCCAGGTCCAGCACTCGCTGACCGAGGAACAGGCCCTGGCCGCCCTCGACCGGGTGCTGGCCGCCCCCGCGCCCCGCACCGTGGTCAGCGCCGGTGACCTGGAGGCGCGCGCCGCCCAGTGGCTCGGCGGCGGGACGGACGCGACCGCGCCGGGCGGCCCCGACGACCCCGACACCCTCGTGCGTCCGGCCGGGGACCGCTTCCCGCGCCCCGCCCTCGCCCAGGCGTACGTGCCACCGAGCGGTCAGCGCGAGCGGCGGCTCGCCGAGGTGTGGGAGGACGTCCTCGGTATCGAGGGCGTCGGCTCCCGCGACAACTTCGCCGACCTCGGCGGCACCTCCCTGATGGCGCTCCAGCTGGTCAAGCGCATCCAGAAGACCTTCGGTATCGCGGTCTCACCGGTGTCGCTGTTCGAGGCGCCCACGGTGCAGACCATGGCCGCCCTCCTGGACCGCACCGCGGGCACCACCGAGCCCGAGGCCGCGCCGCAGACCCGGACCGCCCCCACCGCCCGCACCCGGCCCCGCCGGGACGCCCCGGAGGGCGAGCACGGGGGCGTCGAGCCGATCGCAGTCGTCGGGCTCGCCTGCCGCTTCCCCGGCGCGCCCGGCCCGGAGGAGTTCTGGCGCAACCTCGCGGACGGCGTGGAGTCCGTCACGCGCTTCACCGAGGACGAACTGCGCGCCTCGGGCGTGCCCGAGACCGAGTTCCGCTCCCCGGACTACGTGCCGGTCAAGCCGGTGCTCGACGACATCAAGGGGTTCGACGCCGCGTTCTTCGGCTACAGCGCCCGCGACGCGGTGATCACCGACCCGCAGCACCGGCTCATGCTGGAGATCTGCTGGGAGGCGCTGGACGACGGGGGCTACGGCGCGGAGCACGGCCGGGGACGCGTCGGCGTGTTCGCCGGCTCCAACGTCAGCACCTACCTCGGCTCCCACCTCTCCGGGGGCGGCGCGATCGAGGGGGAGGCCGACATCTACGCCTCGCTCATCGGCAACGACAAGGACTCGCTGGCCACCGGCATCTCCTACAAGCTGGGGCTGACCGGTCCCAGCATGAGCGTCCAGACGTTCTGCTCCACCGCGCTGGTCGCCACCCACCTCGCCTGCCAGAGCCTGCGCTCCGGGGAGTGCGAACTCGCCCTCGCCGGCGGCGTGGCCGTCCACGTCCCCGACCGCACCGGCCACCTCTACCTGCCCGGCGGCATGGAGACCCGCGACGGCCACGTCCGCACCTTCGACGCCGACGCCTCCGGCACCCTCTTCGGCGACGGCGCGGGCGCGGTGCTGCTCAAGCGCCTCTCCGACGCGATCGCCGACGGCGACCACGTCCACGCCGTCATCCGCGGCTCCGCCGTCAACAACGACGGTTCCTTGAAAGTCGGTTACACCGCGCCCAGCGTCGTCGGCCAGGCGCGGGTGGTGTCCGACGCGCTCGCGAACGCCGGGGTCGAGCCCGGGGAGATCGGCTACGTCGAGTGCCACGGCACCGCCACCGAACTCGGCGATCCGATCGAGGTCACCGCCCTGACGAAGGCCTTCGGGGACGACGGGCCGCGCGGCCGGGTCCCCATCGGCTCGGTGAAGACCAACATCGGCCACCTGGCGGCCGCGGCCGGCGCCAGCGGACTCATCAAGACCGTGCTGTCGCTGCGCAACCGGCGCATCCCGCCGAGCCTGCACTTCACCCGCCCCAACCCGGACATCGACTTCGCCGCCGGTCCCTTCCACGTCAACACCACCCTCGCGGAGTGGACCGTGGCGGAGGGCCGCCGGCGCCTGGCCGGCGTCAACTCCCTGGGAATGGGAGGCACCAACGTCCACGTCGTCCTCGAGGAGGCCCCCGACGCCCCTGCACGGGAGACCGGTGACGACGCCACCCGGCGCCGCCACCACGTCGTCCCCGTCTCGGGACGCACCCCCACCGCCGCGGACGAGTCCGTGCGGCGGCTGCGGGCCCATCTCGCCGACCCACCGGGGGGCGACGCCCCGCCGTTGGCGGAGGTGGCGTTCACCGCCCAGACCGGCCGCGCCGTCTTCGAGCACCGCCGGGCGATGGTCGCCGCCTCGACCGCCGGGCTGACCGGTGCCGACGGTGCCGACCCCGCGCTCGCCCTCGCCCGCCACGAGGCCGTCGTCGACCGGCCCGTCGCCTTCCTCATCGCCGGCGTCGGCGAGCAGTACCCCGGGATGGTCGGCGAACTGTACCGGCGTGAACCGGAGTTCACCGCAGCGGTCGACGAGTGTGCCGAGATCCTGCGCCCCCTCCTGGACGCCGACGTCGTCCCCCTGCTGACCGGTCCCCGGCCCGCTTCCGCCGATCCGCTGCTCGCGGCCCTCGGCCGCGATCGCGGCGCGGCGGAGGACGACGGCGAGGAGTCCCCGCTCAACAGCACCGAGATCGCCCAGCCGGCGGTGTTCGTCGCCGAGTACGCCCTGGCGCGGCTGCTGGAGAGCTGGGGCGTCCGGCCCACCACGATGCTCGGCTACAGCCTCGGCGAGTACGTCGCCGCCTGCCTGTCCGGCGTCCTGACCCTCACCGACGCGCTGCGCCTCGTCGCGTTCCGGGCCCGGCTGATCGGCGGGCTGCCCGCGGGAGCCCTCCTCGCGGTCGCACTGCCGCAGCGGGCGGTCACGGACCGGATCCGCCAGTGGGAGGCGGAGGGAATCGACCTCGCCGCCGTCAACGGGCCCGACCTCAGCGTCGTCGGCGGCGAGCCGGCGGCCGTCGAGGCGTTCGCCGCGCGACTGACCGACGCCGGGATCGCCCACCGGCGCCTCGCCACCACCCACGCGTTCCACACCCGGATGCTGGAGCCCGCCCGCGAAGCCCTCACCGACTGGGTCCGGGACCACCTCACGCCCCAGCCGCCCACCGTCCCCTACATCTCCTGCCTCACCGGCCGGCCCGTCACCGCCGACCTGGTCACCGACCCCGGCTACTGGGCCCGCCACATGGTCTCGCCGGTGCGCTTCGCCGACGGCCTGACCCGGTTGCTCGCCGATCCCGACCCGGCGTTCCTGGAGATCGGCGCCGGCCGGTCCCTGGGCGCCATGGCACGCAGCCACCCCGACTGCCCGCCCGAGCGCGGTCCGCTGGTCCTCGCGACCCTGCCCGCGGCAGCCGACCCCGCCCCGGACGACCGGACCCTCGCCGACGGGCTCGCCGGCCTGTGGCTCACCGGGGTCCCTGTCGACTGGCACGCCCACCACGGGGAGCGCCGCCCCCGCCGCGTCCCGCTGCCCTCGTACCCTTTCGAACGCACCGAGTACTGGCTGCGCACCGGCGCCGACGCACCGGCCCGCCCCGCGCCCGACGCCGCCGCCCGGCCGTCCGGCGCCGTGCGCCGCCCCGACGGCACCCTCGTGCCCCAGCCGCTGCCGCTGCTGCCCGAGGACGAGTGGCTGCACGTCCAGGTGTGGCGGCAGACGGCGCCGCGCAGCGGCCGGCTCCCCGCCGCCCGCTGGCTCGTGCTCGCCGGCGCCCGCGACGACGACCCCGACGGCGCAGCGGTCGCGGACGAGCTGACAGCACGGCTGGGAGCGGCCGGCGGCAGCGTGGTCGTCGTGCGCCCCGGCGACCAGGACCCGCCCCCGCGCGGCGGCAGGCTGCCCCGCACCCCCGAGGGGGACCACCTGGTCCGGCCCGGCGACGCCGCCGCCTTCCGGGCGCTGCTGCGCGAACTCAAGGACGACGGGGGAGTACCCGACCGCGTCGTGCACCTGTGGTCCCGCGTCCCCGGCACCGCCCCGGACGGGGCGGCGGCCCCCGAGGACGCGCTGCCCCACGGCCTGCACACCCTCGCCGCCCTCGCCCGCGCGATGGGCGACTCCGGACTCGCCAAGTGGGGCCTGGACGTCGTCGCCTCCGGCACCGCGGCCGTCACCGGCACGGAACGCCTCCACCCCGCGCTGAGCACCCTCCTGGCAGCGGTCCGCGTGATCCCCCTCGAGTACCCGGGCGTCTCCTGCCGTCTCGTCGACCTCGACGCCGGGGACAGCGCCGGCGCCGGGGCCGTCGCCCGCCTGGTCGCCGGGGAACTGGGCGACGGAGGACGGGAACCCGTCGTCGCCCTGCGCGGCGGCCGGCGCTGGCTGCCCGACTACGAGTCCGTCCCCGTCCCCGCCGACGCCCGGGAGCCCGACCCGGCCGGCACCGCCGCGGTCGGCACCGGAGCGACGGCGCCCGACTCCGGCACCGCGCCGCCGCCCCTGCGTGAGCGGGGCGTCTACCTCGTCACCGGCGGCCTCGGCGGCATCGGCCTCGCCATGGCCGAGCGGCTCGCCCGCGACTGCCGGGCGCGGCTCGTCCTCGTCGGCCGCACCGGGCTGCCCTCCCGCGACACCTGGGACGCGATCCTCGCCGACCCCACCGTCACCGACGAGGTGCGGCGCCGGGTGACCGGCGTGCGCGGGCTGGAGGAACGGGGCGCGGAGGTCGCCGTCGTCACCGGCGACATCGCCGACCCCGCCACCGCCCGCGCCGCGGTCGCCACCGCCCGGGAGCGCTTCGGCGCCCTCCACGGCGTGCTCCACGCGGCCGGACTGCCCGGCATCGGGCTGATGCAGTTCAAGACCGAGAGCGAGATGGCCAAGGTCATGGCGCCCAAGATCGCCGGCACCCGGGCCCTGGAGGACGCGCTGGCAGGGGCGGGAGCGGACTTCCTCGTGCTGTTCTCCTCCGTCACCTCCGCCACCGGCGGCGGCCCCGGACAGCTCGACTACTGCGCCGCCAACGCCTACCTCGACATCCACGCCCACGCCGCCGCCCGGCGCCCCGGGGCGCTCCGCACCGTCTCCATCGGCTGGGGCGAGTGGCAGTGGAACGCCTGGGAGGCGGGCATGGCCGGCTACGACCCGGAGATGCGCGACTACTTCCGGGAGAACCGCGCGACGTTCGGCATCGGCTTCGACGCCGGATGGCGCGCCCTGCTGCGCTCCCTGGAACTGGGCCAACCCCATGTCGTCGTCAGCACCCAGGACTTCGCGGCCATGGCGAGGGACAGCACGCTGTTCAACGTCGAGACCATCGGGAAGGCGCGCGACACCTGGCTCGACGGCGCCCACCACCCCCGCCCCGACCTGCTGACGCCGTACGTGGCGCCGGCGGGCGAGACGGAGACCGCCATCGCGGAGGTCTGGGCCCAGATGCTCGGCCTGGAGAGGGTCGGCACCGCCGACAGCTTCTTCGCGCTCGGCGGCAACTCGCTGACCGGCATGGAGGTGATGGCGCGCATCCGCCGCCGCCTCGATGTCGACGACCTCCCACCCCACGTCCTCTACGAGGCACCGACCGTCAGCGCGATGGCCCGGTACGTCGAGGGCGGGGACGCCACCCACCAGGAACCCCCCGCCGGGGAACGCGCGCGCGGGGACCAGCGCCGCGCCGGACTGCGGCGGGCCCGGAAGAACAGGAAGACGGCGGGCGAATGAGCAGCGACACGACCCAGACCGGCGCCTCCGGCGACCACCCCTCCGACGACTTCTCCGACGACCACCTCGACACCCGTGTGGCCGTCATCGGCATGTCCGGCCGGTTCCCCGGCGCCGCCGGCGTCGCCGCCCTGTGGCGCGGACTCTCGGACGGCTTCAGCGGCATCCGGGAGATCACCGACGAGGAACTGGCCGCCGCACACGTGCCCCCCGCCGTCCTCGCCGACCCGCGCTACGTGCGGCGCGGCGCGCCCCTGGACGACGTGGGCGACTTCGACGCCTCCTTCTTCGGGTTCAACCCCCGCGAGGCCGAGATCACCGACCCCCAGCACCGCCTGTTCCTCGAATGCTGCTGGGAGGCGCTGGAGAGCGCCGGCTACCCGCCGCAGAACATGCCGGGCACCGTCGGCGTCGTCGGCGGCGTCGGCTTCAGCCACTACGGGCTGCGGCACGTCCTGGCCCGGCCCGACGTGATGGCGACCATCACCAGCGGCCAGTACGGCATCAGCACCATGTCGGACTCGCTGTGCACGATGGTCGCCTACAAGCTGGGCCTGACCGGCCCCGTCCTCAGCGTGCAGACCGCCTGCTCCACCTCCCTGGTCGCCGTGCACGTCGCCGTGCAGAGCCTGCTGACGTACGAGTGCGACACCGTCCTGGCCGGTGGCGTGTCGGTCGAGGACCCGATGCCCGCCGGCTACACCTACGAGGAGGGCTCGATCCTCTCGCCCGACGGACGCGCCCGCAGCCTCGACGCGGACGCCGACGGCAGCGTGTGGGGCAAGGGCGTCGGGGTGGTCGCGCTCAAGCGGCTCGGCGACGCGCTCCGGGACGGCGACCACGTCCACGCCGTCATCCTCGGCTCCGCCGTGAACAACGACGGTGCCGACCGCGGTGCCTATGTCGCTCCCTCCGCGGCCGGGCAGCGCGCCGTCATCGACGGCGCCCTCTCCGTCGCCGGGATCGACTCCGGCACGGTCGACTACGTCGAATGCCACGCCACCGGCACCCGCCTCGGCGACGCCATCGAACTCGCCGCGATGGACAAGGCGTTCAGCGCGCCGCGCGAGAGCCCGCTCGTGCTCGCCTCCGTCAAGCCGTGCATCGGCCACCTCGACCGCGCCTCCGGGGTGACCGGCCTGATCCGCGCCGTCTCCGCGCTCGAACACCGGGAACTGCCCGGCACTCCCGGCTTCCGCACCCCCAACCCCGCGCTGGCCGCGGCCTCCGACCGGCTCCGGGTGCTGCCCGCCAACCTCCCCTGGGACCGGGGTGACCACCCCCGCCGCGCGGGCGTGAGCTCCTTCGGCGCGGGCGGCACCAACGCCCACGTCGTCCTGGAGGAGGCCCCCGCCGCCGAACGGAACGCCCCGGGGGCCGCCGGACCCCACGTGCTGACCCTGTCGGCGCGGACCCCGGCCGCGCTCGCCGCCGCGGCGGACCGGCTCCGCGACCACCTGGCCGACAGCGGAGCCCAGGACGACGACCTCGCCGACATCGCGTACACCCTCCAGATCAGCCGCACCGGGTTCCCCTACCGGCTCGCCGTCACCTGCGACACCGTCGCGGACGCCGTCGCGGCCCTCGCCGACGCCGAACGCTCCCGCGCCCACGGCCCGGCCGCGGGCGGCGCCCCCACCACCGCGCCGGCGGACCCGGCGGAGGCCGCCCGGGTCTGGCTGGCGGGCGCCGACCCGGACTGGACCGCAGTGCAGCCCTCCGGCGGCCGCCGGGTACCGCTTCCGACCTATCCGTTCGAACGGCGCCGCTACTTCCTCGACCGCGTCGCCCATCCCACGGCCGGAGCGGGCCCCGCCGTGCCGCAGGGACGCCTGGAGGACCGCGCCGACTGGTTCGCCCACCCCGTCTGGCACCGCCTCCCCGCCCCGCAGGCCGCCGGCCCCCGGGACCTGCGGGACGCCGGCCCGTGGTGGGTGCTGGCCGACGGCGAGGTCGGCGTGGCCGCCGCACGGCTGCTCCGCGAGGCCGGCGCCGAGGTCACGGTGCTCACCCCCGCCGGTGCCACGGTCCACGGCGCGCAGGAGGGCCACGCCGTCGACCCCGCCTGCCGCGACGGCTTCGCCGACCTGCTGACCACCGCGGGGCGCCCCCGCACCGTCCTCCACCTGTGGAACACGGTCGGCGGCGACGGCGGGTTCGGCGCGGCCGACCGGTTCGCCGCCGCCCAGGAGCGCGGCTACTACACCGTGCAGGCCCTGGCGGGCGCCCTCGCCACCGACCGGGCGACCGGACGGGTCACCCTGGTCAGCTGCACCACCGGCGCCGTCGAGGCCGTCGGCGGCGACCTCACCGCGCCCGAACAGGCCACCCTGCTGGGACTGGCACGCGTGATCTCCCAGGAGGTCGGGGACATCGCCTGCCGGCTGGTCGACATCGGCGGCCACGACGGGGGCACCGGCACCGCGGCGGACATCCTCGCCGCCCGGGTCCTCGCCGAGAGTGTCGACCCCGACCCCGCCGCGGAGCCGGTCGCGCTGCGCCCGCGCGGCCGCTGGGTGCGCGGCTTCGAGCCGCTGCGCCTGCCCGCCGTCGACCCCGACACCCGCGCCGCCGACGGCCCCCTCCGGGAGGGCGCGACCGTCGTCGTCACCGGCGGCCTCGGCGACGTCGGCGCGGTCCTCGCCGCCCACCTGGCCGCCACCCGCTCCTGCAACCTGGTCCTGACCGCACGCACCCCCCTGCCCCCCGAGGCCGAGTGGCCGGCCCTGCTGGCGGCCGCCACCGCGGACGACCGCGCCGCGCGCCATGTGCGCACCGTGCTGCGGCTGCGCGAGGCGGGCGCGCGGGTCCTGGCCGCCGGGGCCGACATCGCGGACCGGGAGGGGATGGCCCGCGTCCTGGACGCCGCCCGGCGGGAGTTCGGCACGATCGACGCCGTCGTCCACGCGGCGGGGGTGCAGTCCTCGGACTGCTTCGGGCCGGTCGTCGACCTGCCGCGCCGCGCCTGCGAGGCGCACTTCGGCGCCAAGACGGGCGGACTGCGGGTCCTGGAGGACCTGCTGCGGCCCGACGAGGCCCCGGTGCGGATCGCGGTCTCCTCGATCTCCTCCCTCCTCGGCGGGCTCGCCCACGGCCCCTACGCGGCGGCCAACGCCGGCCTGGACGCGCTGACCCAGGCGCTCGCCTGTGTCGCGGAGCCCGGCTCCGGCACGGCCGGCTGGCTCACCGTCGACTGGGACTCCTGGCTGGTGGGGGAGCGGACCGACGACACCCTGGGCGCCACCGTCAAGGGGCTGGGCATGTCGGGGGAGGAGGGCGTGGACATCTTCGAGCGCACCCTGGCGCTGCACGGACGCACCGGCCACCTCGTGGTGTCGATCGGCCCGCTGGACCAGCGCCTCGCCCAGTGGACCGGCTCCCTGGACGACGGGGAGGACGCCGCTCCCGAGGAGCGGCACCCGCGGCCCCCGCTGTCCGTGCCGTACGAGGAGCCCGTCGGCGAGACCGAGACGGCGCTCGCGGGCATGTGGGGCGACATCCTGGGGATCGACGGCGTCGGCGCCCACGACAGCTTCTTCGACCTCGGCGGCCACTCGCTGGCCGCGGTGCGGCTCATGGCCCGAGTCCGAACGGCCTTCGGCGGGATGCCCGCCGACACGCTGCTGGCCCATCCCACGGTCCGGGCCTTCGGCAAGGAACTGACCGCCGCGAGGGCGGCGGCGGAAGGAGCACAGCGGTGACGAACGTCGCAGTGGTCGGCGCGGGTGTCATGGGCACCGGCGTCGCACAGAACCTGGCCCAGCGCGGCCACACCGTCGTCCTGATCGACCGGGACGCGCAGACCGTCGAGCGGGCTTTGGCCCGCATCGGGCTCAACTGCCGCCTCAGCCACATGTTCGGCGGCCCCGAGACCGACTCCGAGGAGGTCCTCTCCCGGATCACCGGCGGAACCGACCTCGCCCTCCTGGCCGACAGCGAGGTGGTGATCGAGAACATCACCGAGAACTGGGAGCTGAAGAGCGAGCTCTACCCGGGGCTCGACGCCGCCGCCCACCCCGACGCGGTGTTCGTCGCCAACACCTCGGCGATCCCCATCACCCGCATCGCCTCCCTCACCTCCCGCCCCGAGCGGGTGGTCGGCGTGCACTTCATGAACCCCGTGCCGATGAAGCCCGCCGTGGAGCTGATCCCCGGCCACCACACCACGCCCGAGGCGCTGGAGCGGGTGCGGAACCTGCTGGACTCCATGGGGAAGAAGGCCATCGACGTCAACGACGCCTGCGGCTTCGTCTCCAACCGGGTCCTGATGCTCACCGTCAACGAGGCCGCCTTCCTGGTCCACGAGGGCGTCGCCGACGCGGAGACCGTCGACGAGGTCTTCCGCAGCTGCTTCGGGCACCCCATGGGGCCGCTGGAGACCGCGGACCTGATCGGCGTCGACACGATCCTCTACAGCGTCGAGGTGCTGCACGAGCACTACGCCGACAGCAAGTACCGGCCCTGCCCGCTGCTGAAGAAGATGACCGACGCCGGTCTGCACGGCCGCAAGAGCGGCCAGGGCTTCTACCGCTACGACGGCTCGGGCGCCGCCGTCACCGGCAGCCGGGACGCCCTCCCCGCCGCCCGCTGACCCCTGCCGGCCCCGCGCCCCTGACGCCTCACCCCCCGTTCCTCTCCGTTCAGCAAGGAGACACCCCCATGAGCAGCACCGAGATCCGCACGCAGGTACGTGAGTTCATCAGCGGGCGGTTCCCGCAGGTCACCTTCGACGACGACCAGGACATCTTCGAGATGGGCTTCGTCAACTCCCTCTTCGCGATGGAGCTGGTCGTCTTCGTCGAGCGCACCTTCGCCGTGCGGGTCCCCAACAACGAACTGCGCCGCGAGAACTTCCGCTCGGTCACCTCGATCACCGGGGTCGTCGAGCGGGTCACCGCCGCCTCCACCACGGCCTGACCGACGAGAGCGGGAGAGACGTGGCAATCACCGAAGAGGCGGCCGCCGGCCTCGCCGAGGACGCACTGCCGGCCCCGGTACGGGAGTTCGTCGACCGGGAGCTCGTGCCGCACGCCGACGCGTGGGACCGCGAGGAGCGCCTACCCCCCGAGATCCTGGGGCGGGTCGGCGAACTCGGCCTGTGGGCACCCTTCCTGCCTCCGGAGCACGGCGGCCGCGCACTGCCGATGAGCGGCCTGACCCGGCTCCACGAGGAGGTCGGCCGCGGTTGCTCCTCCGTGCGCAGTCTCCTCACCGTGCACGGCATGGTCGCGTGGTCGGTCCACCACTGGGGCACCGACGAGCAGCGGGCTCGCTGGCTGCCCCGCCTCGCCGACGGTTCGCTCCTCGGCTCGTTCGGCCTCACCGGCGAGGAGAGCGGCACCGGCGCCGACGTCTCCGGCACCACTGCCACCCCGGACGGCGACGACTGGCTGCTGACCGGCCGGAAGAAGTGGATCACCGGCGGACAACTCGCCGGGCTCTACCTGGTGTTCGCGCAAGGCGGCGGTGGGATGACGGCCTTCCTGGTGCCCCGCGACGCCCCCGGTGTCAGCGTGACCCCGTTGACCGGGGTCCTCGGTACCCGCGCCAGTCACCTGGCCGAGATCCGCTTCGAGCAGGTGCGGCTGCCCGCCGACGCCGTCCTCGGCCCGCTCGGCTGGGCCGCCGGCACCGTCATGACCTCCGCCCTCGACCTCGGCCGGCTCAGCGTCGCCAGCGGCTGCGTCGGCATCATCCAGGCCTGTCTGGACGCCTCCGTCGCGCACACCCGCACCCGGATGACGGCCGACGGCCCGCTCTTCGACCGGCAGCTCGTCCGCCGCAGGATCAGCGACATGGTCACCGCGCTGCGTACCGCGCGGCTGCTGTGCCGCGACGCCGCCCGCCTCAAGGACGCCGAGGATCCCGCGATGATCATGGCGAACATGGTCGCCAAGTACCACGCGTCCACCGCCGCCGCCTCCTGCGCGGACAGCGCCCTGCAGCTGCACGGTGCCGCCGGGTGCTCCCCGCAGCACCCGGTCGCCCGGCTCTACCGGGACGCCCGCGTCATGGAGATCATCGAGGGCTCCACCGAACTCCAGCAGATCACCATCGCCGAACAGGCCCACCAGGAGGTGACCCGGTGAGCGACCCCACCGCCGCCGCGGACGTGACCGCACCCCGCCCGGGACAGATCAAGTGCGTCGTCTGGGACCTCGACAACACCCTGTGGGACGGCATCCTCCTGGAGGACGAGACCGTCACCGTCCGCCCGGAGGTCGTCGCCGAGATCCGCCGGCTCGACGAGTTGGGCGTCCTGCACTCCGTCGCCAGCCGCAACGACCACGACCACGCCATGGAACGGCTGCGCGCCGAGGGACTGGAGGAGTACTTCCTCTACCCCCGGATCAACTGGAACCCCAAGTCCGGGTCCCTCAAGGAGATCGCCTCCGCGCTCAACATCGGGCTCGACGCCCTCGCCTTCGTCGACGACCAGCCCTTCGAACGCGCCGAGGTCGCCCACAGCCTGCCCGAGATCACCGTCGTCGACGCCCTCGACCTGGCCGTCCTGCGGGAACCCGGCTTCCGGCCGAAGTTCGTCACCGACGAGTCCCGCACGCGCCGCTCCATGTACCGCAGCGCGGTCGTCCGCGACCGCGCTGAGCAGGAGCACGTCGGCACCGGCGAGGAGTTCCTCGCCACCCTCGACATGCAGTTCACCATCGGCGAGGCCGGCACCGAGGACCTCCAGCGCGCCGAGGAGCTGACGGTGCGCACCAACCAGCTCAACTCCACCGGAAGGACGTACTCCTACGAGGAGCTCGACGCACTGCGCCGCTCCCCGGACCACCTCCTGCTGGTGGCCTCCCTCACGGACCGCTTCGGCTCCTACGGCAAGATCGGCCTCGCCCTCGTCGAACGCGCCGGCCCCGTCTGGCACCTGCGCATGATGCTGATGTCCTGCCGGGTGATGTCCCGCGGCGTGGGCACCGTCCTGCTCAACCACATCATGACCCTCGCCGCGGAGGCCGGGGCCTCGCTCCGCGCCGAGTTCGTGGAGACCGGCCGCAACCGGATGATGTACGTCACCTACGCCTTCGCCGGCTTCACCGAGGCGGAGCGCGAGGGCGACCACGTCGTCCTGGAGGCGGACCTCGGCCGCATCCAGCCCGCGCCCCCCTACCTGACGGTGGAGCTCTCGTGACCACGGCTTCCTCACGCCGCGACACCCGCGCCTGGCTGCCCCTGGGCGAGCCCGATGTCTCCGGGCCCCGGCTGTTCTGCTACCCCAACGCGGGCGCGGGCGCGGGCGCGTTCGCCTCCTGGCGTGCCCTCGCCCCCGACGGGGTGCAGCTCTGCCCGCTCCAGCCCCCCGGCCGCGCCGAGCGCTACCAGGAGCAGCCGCACCGGCGGCTGGACTCCCTCCTCGACGACCTGATGACCTGTCTCGACGGACAGTTCGACGGGGTCTACGCCCTCTACGGGCACAGCCTCGGCGCGCTGGTGGTCTACGAGCTCACCCGCCGGCTGCGCGACGAGGGGCTGCCCGCCCCGGTCCACCTCTACGTCTCGGGGCGCGCCGCGCCGCATCTTCCCGAGACGCGGGCCCGGCTGTACGACCTGCCGACCCCCCGACTCGTGCCGCACCTACGGGCGATCGGCGGCACGCCCGAGGAGGTGCTCGGCGCTCCCGAGCTGCTCGACGTCTTCCTCCCCACCCTGCGCGCCGACTTCGAGGTCAACGAGAACTACCGGCACGCCCCCGCGGACCCTCTCACCACGCCGCTCACCGTCTTCGGCGGCACCCGTGACCCGCGCGCCGACGCCGACGAACTCCGCGCCTGGGGGGCGCTGACACGGGCTCGCCACGACGTGCGCCTCTACGAGGGCGGCCACTTCTTCGTCAACCCGCACGCCGGATCGCTGGTCGCCGAGATGACCGCCTCCCTGCGCCCCTGACCACGCACCGGGAGCCCTCCTCCGGCCCGGCGGACGGGCGCTCCCCACGACGGGCCGGGGGACGCATGAGCCCCCCGCCGTCGCCCACCGCTCTCGCCCGACCCGCCGGCCCGAGCCGACCACCAGCCCGAAAGGTTCCCCATGCGCGTTCTGTGCACCGTGACGGGTACCCCCTCCCACGCCCGCGCCATGCTCCCCCTGGTCCGGGCACTGTCCGGGGCCGGACACGAGGTCCTGGTGGTCGCACCGCCCGGGCCCGCACGGGTCTTCGCTCACGAGAAGGCCACCGTGCGGGTCGAGTTCGCCGAACTCTCCGACCAGGTGATGGGCGCCCTCATGGACGGCCGGGCCACCCTGCCGCCCGACCTCGACCTGCACGACCAGCGGCTGTGGATGCTGCCCGCCTGCGGCCCCCACCTCAGCGACAACTACCGTCTCCTGCTGCCCATCGCCCGCGAGTTCGCGCCGCACCTCCTGCTGCGCGACGGCACCGACTTCGCCGGGTTCCTGGTCGCCGAGACACTCGGAGTCGTCCAGGTGCCCGCACCCTCCGGCACCGGCCAGTACCTCGACCCCGAACTGGTCACCGGAGCGCTCGCCGAGCGCCGCGACGAACTCGGTCTCCCGGCCGACGACGACCCCCTGGCCATCTACCGGCACGGCCGCCTCGACTGCGTGCCCGCCTCCCTGTCCTACGCGCGCCCCGGACTGCCCGACGCCTTCGCCTACCAGCAGTCGCCCGTCGTCACCCGCGCCCAGCGCCTCCCGGAGTGGATGGCGGAGCTCCCCGCCGACCGGCCGCTGGTGATCGCCGCCACCGGCACCCTGCTCACCGACTTCACCCCGGAGGAGGGGACCCTGCCGGAGGCCGCCACGGACAACCCGCTCTCGCACGTCCCCGAGGCGTACATAGCGGGCCTCTCGGAGATCGACTGCACGGCGATCGTCG
This sequence comes from Streptomyces bohaiensis, assembly GCF_012033785.1. GTDB lineage: Bacteria > Actinomycetota > Actinomycetes > Streptomycetales > Streptomycetaceae > Streptomyces > Streptomyces bohaiensis. Next base: position 3,403 of record NZ_JAAVJC010000062.1, on the reverse strand, counting down.
CCACCGCGGGCATCCCCGTCGACCCCACGCTCGCCGGCGACAACGTGCACGTCGTCGACCACTTCCCCCAACCGGAACTGCTCCAGTGCGCCCAGCTGTTCCTCACCCACGGCGGGTACAACAGCATCCGCGAGTCGCTGCGGGCAGGCGTGCCGATGGCCGTCCTCCCGCTCTTCGGCGACCAGGAGCACAACGCCAACCGCACCGCCGAACTCGGCGTGGGCCTGCGGGTGATGGACGCCGACGCGGAGAACGTCACCAAGACCTGCGACCGGCTGGTGGGGGACGCCGCCGCCACGGCCGGGGCCCGCGCCGCGCAGCGCCGGATGATGACCCTCCCCCCGGTCGAGGCCGCAGTGGACCACCTGGAAGGACTCGTGGGATGACCCCGACCGCACAGCCGTCCGACCCGTCCGACCTGTCCGACCCGGCCGGTCCCCGAGATCCGGCTCCCACCGTGCGGGGCGCGCAGCCCCGCATCCGGGGCAACGACCACGGGGTCCTGGAGCCACCCGCCCTCGGGAAGTGGGAGCCGCACCTGACGGCCACCGTCGTCGTGCCCGCCTACAACGGCCAGGACGCCCTCGACCTCACCCTCGCCGCACTCGCCGCGCAGTCCTACCCCGCGCACCTGACCGAGGTCGTGGTCGTCGACGACGGCAGCTCCCCGCCCATCCGGATCCCCGGGATCGCCCCCGAGAACACCCGGCTCGTCCCCTCCGCCGACGGCGGGTGGGGCCGCAGCCACGCCGTCCGCACGGGAGCCGCCGAGGCCGGGGGAGAGGTCGTCGTCTGGATCGACAACGACACCCTCGCCCACCGGGAGCACCTGGAGGCGCAGCTGCGATGGCACCACCTCGCGGACTACCTCGTCGTCCTCGGCAGCCGCCGCGTCGTCGACCACAAGCCGGGCGACCTCACCCCGGCCGCCGTCCACGAGGCGGTGGCCCGAGGCGCGGCCGACACCCTCTACGACGAGGAGACCAGCCGCCCCAACGGCTGGATCGACGCCGTCCGCGAGGCCACCGACGACCTGCGGGCCGCAGGCCCGAGCGTCGGCACCACGCTGGTCGGCTCCACCGCCTCCGTCCGCCGCGACCTGCTGCGGTCGGCGGGTGACTCCGATCCGGGGATGATCCTCGGCGAGGACACCGAACTCGGCTACCGCCTCTCCCAGGCGGGCGCCGTGTTCGTGCCCGAGCCCGAGGCCCGCTCCTGGCACCTGGGCGCCCCCACCATCGAACGCGAACAGGGCGGCCTGCTGCGACTCATCCGCCCCCACCTGACCCACCGCGTTCCCACGATGCGGCTCGCGCGACGCCGGCGCCGCCAGTGGCTCGTGCCGTACGTCGACGTCGTGGTGGAGGTCGCGGACGCCACCGCCGAGGACGTGCGGGCGACCGTGGACCCCGTGCTCGACGGCACCCTCCCCGACGTGCGGGTGACGCTCGTCGGCCCGTGGGAGCGGCTCACCGGCGAACGCCGCAGCGTGTTCGGCGACCCGCTGGTCGAACTGCGGCTCGTCCGCGACGAGTACGCCCACGAGGGCCGGGTCGCCTTCGCCGCGGAGGTGCCGCGGACCTCCTTCCCCGCGCCGTTCCGGCTGCGGTGCGCCCCCGGCTGGCGGCCCGCCCCCGACGGCCTGGCCGCACTGGTGCGGGAGGCGGACACCGACGGGCTCGGCCTCGTCGAGATCACCGGACCGGCGGACGAGTTCGGGGCCAGGTTGGAGCGGACGTCCGCCGTGCGCCGGGCGCTGCTGCTGGCGGCGCCCGGCGAGGAGCTGGACGCGGTCGTGGCCGACGTCTCCGGTGTTCTGCGCACCGACGACACCCGGTGGGGCGGCCCCGACGCACCACCGGACGATGTCAGCGTCGACAGCCTGCTCGCGATGCTGGAGGAACAAGGGCTGCGCCCCCCGACCCGCCCGCAGTGACCGCGAGCACCCGTGGGCCGCTGCGGACGCCGCACGCCCCGGAGCTCCGCCGTGCACAGGCCGCCGCCCGGAGACCTGTGCCCCTCTCTGCTGAACCTCGCGAAAGGAAGCCTGCGCATGCGTGTGGGTGTGTTCGGCGCGGGCTACATCGGTCTGGTGACCGGTGCCTGCCTCGCCTCACTGGGACACCGGGTCGTGGTCCGCGACATCGTCCCCGCCCGGGTGGAGATGCTCCGCGCCGGCCAGGTCCCGCTCTACGAACCGGGGCTCGAGGACCTGCTCCGGCAGAACCGCGACCGGCTGACCTTCACCCTGGACGCCGCGGAGGCCCTGGAGGGCACGGAGGTCGCGTTCGTGTGCGTGGACACCCCGCCCTCCGCCTCGGGAGACGCCGACCTGTCACGGGTGTGGTCGGTCGTCGCCGAGCTCGGGTCGGCACCGGAACTGAAGGCCCTGGTGGTCAAGTCGACCGTCCCCGTCGGCACCGGCGAGCAGATCCGCGGCGTTCTCGAGACCTCCGGTCTCGGACACCTCGGCTACGCCTCCAACCCGGAGTTCACCGCGGAGGGCCGCGCGGTCCGCGACTTCCTGCGCCCCGACCGGGTGGTGATCGGCGCCGAGGAGACGGAGACCGCCCGGCTCGTCACCGCGCTCCACGAGGGCATCGACGCACCGGTCGAGGTGATGGGCGTCGCCTCCGCCGAGATGGTGAAGCTGGCGGCCAACGCACTCCTCGCCACGAAGATCACCTTCATCAACGAGATCGCCGCCGTCTGCGAGCGGACCGGCGCGGACGTCCTCGAAGTGGCCCGGGCGGTCGGACTCGACCACCGGCTGGGCCCCCACTTCCTCAACGCGGGACTCGGGTACGGCGGCTCCTGCTTCCCCAAGGACTCCCGCGCCCTGCGCGCCATGGCCTCCAACAGCGGACACCCCTTCCAGCTGCTCTCCGCCGTCATCGAGGTCAACGACCTCCAGCCCCGCCGCGCCGTGCAGCGGCTCAAGGACCGACTCGGCGGACTGCGCGGGCGACGCGTGGCGCTCCTCGGACTCACCTTCAAGCCCGACACCGACGACATGCGCGAGGCCCCCTCCGAGGTCCTCGCCGCCCGGCTGCTCGCCGAGGGCTGCGAGGTCACCGGCTGGGACCCCATGGCCCGGCTGCCCGACCGGGAACCCTGGACCACCCGGGTGCGCCGCACCAAGACCGTCGCCGAGGCCGCCGAGGACTGCGACGCCCTCGTCGTCGTCACCGAGTGGGCCGAACTGCGCGACGTGGACTGGTCGGACGTGGCGCACCGCATGCGGGGGCGGGTCCTCTTCGACGGGCGCAACACCCTCGACCGGGAGGAACTGGCCTCCCAGGGCTTCGTCTGCATGGCGGTGGGGCGGGCCACCGCCGGTGAGGACTGACCCCCGGCGGCTGCCGGACACGCGGGTGGGGGCACCGGCCACAGCCGGTGCCCC
>NZ_JAAVJC010000061.1 GCF_012033785.1 Streptomyces bohaiensis | reverse complement strand
CCGGAGCCCCGTGCGGCACCGCCGAGGCAGCGGCGCGTCCGCGTGGTGGCGTGCGGCGGGTGCGCTCGCGGCCGCCGCCGCCGTCCTCCCGCTCGCCGCGGACGCCCCCGTCCTGCCCCTCGGCCACCGTGCGGCCGTGACCCTGCCCTGGCGCGACGTCGTGACGGTCTTCCTCCCGGCGCTCGCGCCCCCGGCGGCCGTCGCGCTGCTGGGACTGCTCATCGCCGCCCTGCTCAAGGAGTCCCCGGTGTCCGACCCGACCCCCGTGCCCCCGGCCCGCAACGGCGAGGCCACCTACACCACCGGACCGGCGCTGCTGGGTTCGGTGCGCACTCCCGGCGGTGCAGCGGTGCCGCATGCCGTTCTCACCCTGGTCGACGCCGCGGGCCGCCAGTGCGGCCGGGCCGACTCGGGTGACGACGGACGTTTCTCGCTCACCGGCCCCGGCCCCGGCGGCTACATGCTCATCGCCGCCGCGACCGGCCTCCAGCCGCGCGCGGTGGGCCTCACCCTCGCCGACCGCACCCCCGAGCTCGACCTGCTGCTGGGCGGCCCGGGCCGGCTGGCCGGCCGGGTCCGCACCCCCGACGGCGAGCCCGTCGCGGACGCGGTCGTCACCCTCACCGACGCCCGCGGTGACGTGGTCGCCACCACCCGCTCCGCGCTCGACGGCGGGTACCGCCTCGACGGGCTGGTCACCGGTGACTACACCCTGGCGGCGGGAGCGCCCGGGCGGCGTCCGGGCGCGGCGCCGGTCACCGTGGCCGGCGGGGAGCAGGCGGACCACGACATCGAACTCACCGGCGGCGCGGTGCTGCGCGGGGCGGTCAGCAACGACGCCGGCCGGCCGGTGCCGGACGCCCGCGTCACCCTCACCGACTCCCTGGGCGACGTGGCGGCCACCACGGTCACCGGAAGCGACGGCTGCTTCGTCTTCGCCGACCTGGCGCCGGGGGAGTACACGGTGGTGGCGGCCGGCTACCCGCCCGCTGCCACCGGCCTGCGGCTCGCGGGGGGCGAGCAGGGAGAGCGCGACCTGCGGCTGAGCCACGAGCCCGGGGCCGGGGCCGGGGCCGGGGCCGGGGCCGGGGCCGGCTGAGCCTGGCGTGCGACCCGAGCGGCTCTCGCCCACCGCGCGTGGCGGGCGCGGCGCCGGGTCCCGGCCCCGGGCGCACGGTGGCGCGCTCACCCGCGCCCGTTGACCCCGGCGCGCCCCCGCGCTCGCCCCGCGCGGCCCCGAGCCCGCCCGGACGCCGGCGGTGCCGGTGCCCGTTCCGCCCGCCGCCGCCTCCGGACGGCCTCCGGATCGTCCCCGGGGCCCGACGCCGCGTCACCGCGCCGAGCAGCGGGGACGTCGCCCGCGGTCCGGTGCCCCCTGCCGGCCTGCCACCGCACGACCGCGGCCGCCGACCGGACGGTGTCCGAACGTCGGACGGGGGCGCACGAATGCGCCGGGCGCGGTTCTTCGCGTACCGGTTCGCCACCCGTACCCGAAGGCGTACGGTGGAGCGAACCGGCAGGAGAAGGAGCAACCCGTGGTTCCCCAGCCCCTGTTCCCCCAGCGTGGACCCGCCGAGCCCGGGCGCATACCTCTCGCCGTCGTGACGGTCGACGGGCTGGGCGCGGTGGCCTCCTGGGGCGGCGGCGCACACCGGCTCTTCGGCCTCCGCCGGGAGGAGGCGCTCGGCCGTCCCGCGGCGGCGCTGCTCCCGGTGTCCGGCGTCATCGACGTGGTCGGCGACGGCGACTCCCTCGGCTCCGCCTACGCGGATCCGGCCGCGCCGCCCGGTGAGGAGGAGCCCACCTCCGGCCGGTTCTGGGGCGGTTGCGAGGGCCGTGGCAGCGAGGACATCCTGTGGTGGGCCTGGCCGCTGGCCGGGCCCGGTCTCCTGCGCCTCCTCGTGCTGGCGACGGACGGCGCCCGGCTCCACCAGGCCTCCGGCGGTGTCCAGGTCTCCGCCTGCTTCGCGGCCCACGGCGCCCTGCCGGACCCGGCGGGCCGGGCGGCGGCCCTCGCCGCAGCGCTCGGCGGACTCGACGGCGTGGACGCCGCCGACCTCACGGCCCAGGTGCTGCACGGTGGTCACCCCGTGCTGGAGTCGGCCACCGGCGAACGGGTGCCGGTCCTGCCGCGCACCCCCGGTGTCGTCTTCCCGCAGGCGGGCGCCAGGGCGTAGCCTGCGCGCCATGAAGATCCTGATCAGCGCGGACATGGAGGGGGCCACCGGCGTCACCTGGCCCGCCGACTGCCTGCCGGGCACACCGCAGTGGGAGCGCTGCCGCCGTCTCTTCACCTCGGACGTCAACGCCGCGGTCCTCGGCTTCTTCGACGGCGGCGCGGACGAGGTGCTGGTCAACGAGGCGCACATGACGATGCGCAACCTCCTGCTGGAGGAGATGGACGACCGGGTGGCGATGCTCACCGGCCGGCACAAGGCGCTCTCGATGGTCGAGGGCGTCCAGCACGGCGATGTGGACGGTATCGCGTTCGTCGGCTACCACACCGGGGCCGGGGACGAGGGCGTCCTGGCCCACACCTATCTGGGCAACTCCCTCACCGGGGTCTTCGTGGACGGTGTGCGGGCCAGTGAGGGGCTCCTGAACGCGCTCGTCGTCGCCGAGTACGGCACCCCCGTCGTCCTGGTCACCGGCGACGACCGCGCCTGCGAGGACGCGAGCGGCTACGCACCGCAGGCACGGACCGTCGCCGTGAAGGACTACGTCTCCCGGTACGCCGCGGTGTGCCGCCCGCCGGCCGCCACCGCCGCGGCGATCCGCGCCGCCGCGGCCGGTTCCGTGACGCTGGCCGTCCGGCACGCGCCCGCCGGCCCACGCGAGCGACGGATGGAGGTGGAGTTCGACGCCGAGCACCTCGCCGGGGCGGCCACCGTCGTCCCCGGGGTGGAACAGACGGGAGAACGGCGCGTGGCCTGGACCGCGCCCGACATGTACGAGGGCATCCGCTGCTTCAAGGCGGTCACCACGCTGGTCTCCGCCGCCGTGGAGGAGTGGTACGGCTGACCCGCCGCGCGCCGGCCACGCCCCCACCGACCTACCAGCGCCGACCCGGCGCAGGAACACCGCAATGGTGACGCGACGTCACCGAAACGGCGATGCGGACACCGGCGCCGCGGTGTCGCCACTGGTCGGACCAGTGCTGACGGCCGCAATGCTTCCCGACGGAGCACACTCCGCGTAACGTGGCCCGGCATGAAGATCTACCGCAGCACGCCGGCCCCGGGGCCGGTATGACCGGGGGCACCACCGCGGCCGGGCCCGTCGGACCCGGCGCGCCGCCCGTGGACGACCAGGCCCTCGCCGAGGCCGTCGCCTTCACCTCCGACCTGATCCGGATCGACACCACCAACCGCGGCCAGGGCGACGGTGTGGAACGCGCCGCCGCCGAGTACGTGGCGGAACGCCTCGCCGAGGCGGGCATCGAGCCGCTGCTGCTGGAGAAGGCGCCCGACCGCACCAACGTGGTGGCCCGCGTGCCGGGTACCGATCCGAGCGCGGGGGCGCTGCTCGTCCACGGCCATCTCGACGTGGTCCCCGCCCACGCGGACGAGTGGACCGTCCACCCGTTCTCCGGTGAGGTCCGCGACGGCATCGTGTGGGGCCGGGGCGCGGTCGACATGAAGAACGCCGACGCCATGGTCCTCGCCGTCGTCCGAGCCTGGGCGCGGCACGGCGTCCGGCCCCGCCGCGACATCGTCCTCGCCTTCACCGCCGACGAGGAGGACAGCGCCCAGTACGGCTCCGGATTCCTCGCCGACCAGCACGCCGAACTGTTCGAGGGCTGCACCGAGGGCATCAGCGAGTCCGGCGCCTACACCTTCCACGCCGGGGGCGGGCGCAGGATCTACCCGCTCGCCGCCGGTGAACGGGGCACCGCCTGGCTCCGGCTGACCGCCAACGGCCGCGCCGGCCACGGTTCCAAGGTCAACGAGGAGAACGCCGTCAGCCGGCTCGCCGCCGCGGTCACCCGGATCGGTGACCACCGCTGGCCGATCCGGCTGGCTCCCACCGTTCGCGCCGCGCTGACGGAGATGGCGGCGCTGTACGGCCTCGCCCGCCCGGTCCTCGACGACTCCGACCCGGAGGCGCTGACCGCCGAGGTGGAGCAGCTGCTGGCCGCGTTCGGCAGGGCCGCGACCCTGGTGCGCCCCGTGGTGCGCAACAGCTCCAACCCGACGATGCTGGACGCCGGCTACAAGGTCAACGTCATCCCCGGCAGCGCGACCGGCCACATCGACGGCCGCATGGTCCCCGGCGCGGAGGAGGAGTTCTCCCGCACGATGGACGAGCTGACCGGACCGGACGTCGACTGGGAGTTCCAGCACCGCGAGATCCCGTTGCAGGCGCCGGTCGACTCGTCCACCTACGGGGTCCTCCGCTCGGCGCTCGAGCACTTCGACCCGGACGCCCACGTGGTGCCCTACTGCATGTCGGGCGGCACCGATGCCAAGCAGTTCTCGCGGCTGGGCATCGTCGGCTACGGGTTCACCCCGCTGAAGCTCCCCGAGGGGTTCGACTACAACGCCATGTTCCACGGCGTCGACGAGCGGGTACCGGTGGAGGCGCTGCACTTCGGAACCCGGGTACTGGACCGGGCGTTGCGCGCCCTGTGACCGGTGGGCGCGGCGGCGGACGCGGAAGGAGACACCCACAGATGACCCACCAGTCCCGCCCCACCCCCTGCGGCGCGTGGCGCTCGCCCCTCGACGCGGCGACGGTGGCCGCGCACGACGGCCGTGTCGACCATCTCGGTTCGGTGGGCGAGGAGTTGTGGTGGACGGCGGCACGGCCCGAAGAGGGCGGTCGCCGTGCGCTGATGCGGTTGCGCGGTGACGGCGGCCCGGCGGAGGTCGCGCTGCCGGCGCCGTGGGACGCCAGGAACCGGTTGATGGAGTACGGGGGCACGCCGTGGGCGGGGGCGCCCCGCTCGGCCGGCGGGCCGTTGATCGTCTTCACCCACTGCGGTGACCAGCGGTTGTACCTGCTGGAGCCGGACGCCCCCGACGCCGCTCCCCGACCGCTGACACCCGTGTCCGACCCGGGGGCGGGCCTGCGGTTCGCCGACCCGGTGGTGCGGCCGGGGCGGGGCGAGGTCTGGTGCGTGCTGGAGGAGTTCACCGGTCCCGCCCCCACCGACCTGCGGCGTGTGCTGGTGGCGGTGCCGCTCTCCGGTGCCGCCGCCGAGGACCGCGCCGCGTTGCACGAACTCACCGACGACACCCACCGGTTCCTCACCGGCCCCAGGCCCTCGCCCGACGGCCGCCTGCTGGCCTGGATCGCTTGGGACCACCCCCGGATGCCGTGGGACGGCACGGAGCTGAAGGTGGCCCGGCTCGACGACGACGGGACGACCGGCCCGCCGGTGACCGTCGCCGGCGGCCCGGAGGAGTCGATCGCCCAGGTGGAGTGGGGGGCACGGGGCGAGCTGCTGTTCTCCTCCGACCGCACCGGCTGGTGGAACCTCTACCGGGCCGTCCTCGCGGACGGCGGTGGGGCGGGCCCGCCGACCCCCGGCCCCGCCGAGGCGCTCCGCCCCGCGGCGGAGGAGTTCGCCGACGCCCTGTGGAAGATCGGCGCGCGCTGGTTCGCCCCCATGGCGGACGGTCTGGTCGCGGTCGTGCACGGCCGCGGGGACAAGCGGCTGGGACTGCTCGACCCGGACCGGGGCGTGCTGACCGACGCGGCCGGGCCCTGGACGGAGTGGGCCCCGGCGCTGGCGGTGCAGGGCAGCCGTGTCACCGGCATCGCCGCCTCGCCCGTGCGCGGGTACGAGCTGGTGCAGTTGGACACCGCCACCGGCCACAGCCGGGTCGTCGCCGCCCGCCACCGCGACGCCGTCCCGCCCGCGTACCTCCCGACGCCCCTGCTCCGCACCTTCACCGGTCCGGACGGCCGCGAGGTCCACGCCCACATCTACCCGCCCGCCTCGCCCGACCACCGCCCGGCCGGCGACGAGCTGCCGCCCTACGTCGTCTGGGCCCATGGCGGGCCGACCGGACGCGCCTCGATGGTCCTCGATCTGGAGATCGCGTACTTCACCTCACGCGGCATCGGCGTCGCCGACGTCAACTACGGCGGCTCCACCGGCTACGGCCGCGCCTACCGCGACCGGCTGCGCGGCAGTTGGGGCCGCGTCGACGTCGAGGACTGCGCGACGGTGGCCGCGGCGCTCGCCGCCGAGGGCACCGCCGACCCGGGCCGCCTGGCGATCCGCGGCGGCAGCGCGGGAGGCTGGACGGCGGCCGCGTCGCTGGCCGATCCCGACCGCACGGCGGGCGTCTACGCCTGCGGGGCGATCCGCTACCCGGTGCTGGACCCGGTCGGCTGGGCCGAGGGCGGCACGCACGACTTCGAGTCGCGCTATCTGGACTCGCTCATCGGCCCGTTCGACGAGGCGCAGTACCGTGAGCGCTCGCCGCTGCACCACGCGGAGCGGGTCACCGCGCCGTTCCTGCTGCTGCAGGGGACGGACGACGCGGTCTGCCCGCCCGTGCAGAGCGAGCGGTTCCTTGCCGCGCTGGCCGGGAGCGCGGTGCCGCACCGGTACCTGTCCTTCCCCGGCGAGGAGCACGGCTTCCGCCGGGCGGAGACCATCGTCCGCGCGGTGGAGGCGGAGCTGGCGCTCTACCGGGAGACGTTCGGCATCGTCGCCGACCGGAGCGACACATTGGAGACGGAGACGCGATGAACCGCCATTTCCCCACCCCCGGCGCGGCCTACGGGACCTCGCACGCCTCGGTGGCGCCCGTGCCGGCGCTCAACCGCCCCTCCCGTCTGCGGCCCGGCGACAAGGTGGCCGTGGTGGCCACCAGTTCGCCGGTGGAGCGGGAGATGCTGGAAGCGGGCCTCGACGTGCTGCGCGGGTGGGAGCTGGAGGTCGTCGTGGGCGACCATGTCCTCGACGTCCACCCCGATCTCGACTACCTCGCCGGCCGGGACGAGGACCGGGCCGCGGACCTCCAGGCCGCCTGGTGCGACCCGGACGTCGCCGCCGTGGTCTGCGCACGCGGCGGCTACGGCGCCCACCGGCTCACCGGTCTGCTCGACTGGTCGGCGATGCGGGCGGCCGGGCCGAAGGTCCTGGTCGGGTACAGCGACATCACGGTGCTCCACGAGGCGTTCGCCTCCCGGCTGCACCTGGCGACGGTCCACGGGCCGATGCCCGCGACCGAGGGGTTCGCCCGGGACGTGGTCGCCCAGGAGCACCTGCGCCGGACCCTCTTCGAGCCGGAGTCCGTGACCACCCTGACGGGTCCGCGCGCCGCGACGCTGGTGCCGGGCCGGGCCCAGGGCGTCACCCTCGGCGGGTGCGCCAGCCTGCTGGCCGACAACCTCGGCAGCCCCACATCCCGGCACTCCGCCGCCGGCGGCATCCTGCTGCTGGAGGACGTCGGCGAGCGCGCCTACCGACTCGACCGCTGCCTCAGCCAGCTGCTCAACGCCGGCTGGCTGGACGGCGTCGCCGGCATCGTCCTGGGGTCGTGGCAGGACAGCGAGCCCTACGACCGGATCCGCACCGTCCTGCTCGACCGCCTCGGACCGCTGGGGGTGCCGATGGTGGAGGAACTCGGCTTCGGGCACTGCCCCGACCCGCTGACCCTGGCGCTCGGCCGCCCGGCGGTGCTCGACGCGGACGCCGCCACCCTCCGCTACACCGCCGCCGTGCTCGACTAGGCCCCGCGGGGCGGGCGCGTGCGCCGGCACGCTGTGCGGTGGCGGGGACCGGCGGGGCGCGTTCCCCTGGAAGGGGTACGCACCGAGGCGTACCTGCGGGGACCTGTGCGCCGGTCTGGCGCCCGTCCCCGTGGAGGCACCCACCCCCCAGGAGGCCAGTGATGACCACCGCCGCCGACATCATGCACCCGGGCGCCCAGTGGCTGCCCGCCACCGAGACCCTGGACCGCGCGGCGCAGCTGATGCGTGAGCTGGACGTCGGGGCCCTCCCCGTCAGCGACAGCAACGACCGCATGTGCGGCATTCTCACCGACCGCGACATCGTGCTGAAGTGCGTCGCGGCCGGGCACGACCCGTCCCGCGTCACCGCCGGGGAACTGTGCGAGGGCACCCCGCGCTGGATAGCCACCGACGCCGACGTCTCCGACGTGCTGGACGAGATGGAGGGACACCGGATCCGCCGGCTGCCGGTGGTGGACGGCGACAAGCGGCTGGTCGGCATGATCAGTGAGGCCGATCTCGCCCGCCACCTCAGCGAGGAGCAGATCGCCGGGTTCGTCGAGCACGTCTACGCGGGCTCCTCCCGGTAGCACCGACCCCCGCCGTCCCGCCGGCCGCCCCACGCCTGCGCGTGGGGCGGCTGCACGTGCGGAGCGTCCGCCCCGGCGCCATGCTGGAGCCATGGATGTCGAACCCGGTGGACGGGGCGGACGGCTGCGGGAGTTCCTGACCCCCGGCCGTGTCGTCTTCGCGATCGCCGCTGTATTGACGCTCGTCTTCGTCTTCGAGAACACCCGGCAGACCCGCATCCGGCTCCTGATCCCGGAGGTGACCATGCCGCTGTGGGCCGCGCTGCTGACCGCCCTCGTGCTGGGGGTCGCGGGCGGGTTCTACCTGGGGCGGCGGCGGCCGCACCGGGCGCGCCGGCGAGCGCGGTGAGCCCGCTGCTCCCGGTGGCCGCGTCACCCGAGCGGGGTCAGCGCCGGCAGAGCACCTCCCCGTGGAGCACGGCGAACCAGCCGTCCTCCGCTGCCGCCCACTGCCGCCAGCCCTCCGCGGCCTCGGCCAGCTCCTCGCGGCGGGCATGACCGCCCGCGACCGCCATCGCCCCGTACTCCGGGGCGAGCGTGCGGTCCGCCCAGAGACCACCCCACCAGGCGCGGTCGGCCGGGGTGGCGAAACACCAGGTCGACGCCGACGGCTCCACCTCTGCGAACCCCGCCGACCGGGCCCAGCGGAGCAGTCGTCGTCCGGCGTCGGGCTCGCCGCCGTTGGCGCGCGCCACGGCACGGTAAACACGTAGCCAGACGTCCAGTCCCGGCGGCCGCGGCCACCACGTCATCGCGGAGTAGTCCGCGTCGCGCGCCGCCACCGTTCCGCCCGGGCGGCAGACCCGCCGCATCTCGCGCAGCGCGCCGACGGGATCGCCGAGGTGTTGGAGCACCTGATGGGCGTGGACCACGTCGAAGCCGGACGCACCGTCCTCCGCGCCCCCGTCGGGCAGGTCGAGGGCGGTGACGTCCCCGACGGAGAAGGCGACCGTGTCGACGCCGGCGGCCCGGCAGGCGGCGCGGGCGTCGTCCAGGACGCCGGGGGCGCTGTCCAGCGCGGTGACCGGGCCGGGCGCCACCGCGCGGGCGAGCCCCGCCGTGATCGTGCCGGGCCCGCACCCCACGTCCAGCAGCGAGAGTCCGGGCCTGAGCCGGGGGAGGAGGTAGCCGGCGGAGTCCTCGGCCGTGCGCCGGCGGTGCGAGCGCAGCACGGGCTCCTGGTGACCGTGGGTGTAGACGGCGTCGGGCATGGCGTCTCCTCTCGGGCAGGACCGCCCCAGCGTGCGACGGCGGCTGCCGCGGCGGCAACGGGGGTCCGCCATGCGAGAGGTGGCAGGCGGCGCGGAAGCCCCGGACCGTCGCTGTCGGGGCGGCGGGCCGGAGCCGGCACGGGGGAGGGCCCGCACGATCCGTGGATCGTGCGGGCCCTCCCGTCGAGTGCGTCACGCGCGGTGTGGGGGAGTGCTGCGCGTCACGCGGGGGTGATGCTCACCGTCAGCCGGTCACCAGGTCCAGGCCGTAGGCCGAGAGCAGCGGGTTGATGGGCTGGTGGTAGGTGGTGCCGCCGGAGGTGCAGTTGCCGGAGCCGCCGGAGGTCACACCCTGGGCCTGGCTGCCGGAGATGTAGGAGCCGCCGGAGTCACCGGGCTCGGCGCAGACCGAGGTGCGGGTGACACCGGTGATGGTGCCCTCCGGGTAGGTCACCGAGGTGTTGTGCTGCTGGATGGTGCCGCAGTGCCAGCCGGTCGTGGAGCCCGAGCGGCAGATGGAGGCACCGACGGCCGCCTCGGTGGAGCCGGAGACGGTCACCTCGCCCTCGTTCACGGTCGGGGTGGTGTTCCAGTCGCTGTTGACCGACACCCAGGCCATGTCGTCGCCGGGGAACGAGGACTCCTCGAAGGTGCCCTGCGCGGCCTGGTTGTAGCCCGTGGTGCTGGTGCCGACGGTGCCGCAGTGCCCGGCGGTCGCGAAGCCCGGGGTCGAGCCCTGGGTCACGGAGAAGCCGACCGAGCAGCGTCCGCCGCCCATGTAGTACGCGTCGCCGCCGACGAGGTCGTAGAAGGCCTGGGGCTGCTCGTCGGAGGTCTGGATGTCGACCGCGGCGGCGTTCACCCCGGCGGCCTCGACGAAGCCCTCGGCCTCGGTGACGTCGGAGGTCAGCAGGACGACGCCGTTGGTCGTGACGTCGACGTACCAGACCGGCGCGTCGGTGGTGTCGTAGGACTCGGCCGCCGTGTCGAGGGCGTCCTTGACGCTGTCCAGCTCGGCCAGCGTGTGGTCGACGACCTCGGCGGTGGCGCCGGCCTCGGTGATCTCCGCGGCCTCGGCCTCGCTGGTGGTGGCCACCACCAGTTCCGTGCCCTCCGCGAGCCAGCTGCCCGCGAAGGCGTCGAGGTCGGCGGAGAGGGTCTCGCCGAGCAGGGCGGCGTCGTGCTCGGCCACCAGCTTGAGGCCCGCTTCCTGCTCGCTCAGACCCAGGTCACGCTCCATGGCGTCCAGCACGCCGGCGGGAAGGTCGGCGACTGCGGCCTCGGCCCGTTCGGTCAGGGTGTCGTTCGCAGCGGCCTGGCTGGGGACCAGAGCGAACGCGAGCGCGGAGGCGGCTATCGCGGCGCCGATGGCGTTACGGCCTGTGTGACGCATGCAGTTCTCCTTGCACTTGCCTGTGGGGGTAGACAGAACGTAGCCGCCGGGTGAGGGGGTGTGTACCTGCCACGCAATACCTCTTGCGATGCGATGGATTGCCCGAACGTGCCAGCGAGGGATGGACGTTGCAGGTCAGCGGCGTGCGCTGACGCACCGCCAGGGGTGTTTCCGCAAGGGTCCGCGGTGTTGTGAGGGTTGTTTCACGAGCTGCACGGTGCATGCACAACGTGACCGTGGTGCGCCGCCGTTGTCGTTCCGTTACCTGTCGCGGGTGGTCGGGGCGGGGGTCGGGTGCTGTGTGACGTACACAACTTCCGGGTGCGCCCCTCGGTGCGCTGGTCGCTCATCCCTCGTGCACGGAGATGGTTCGCGCCCCTCGCGTGGCCGGATTCGTCACGGCTGTACCGGTCGGTCCCCGCGGAGCCGGACACGCGGGACGGCCCGCCCCGCGCGGTGCGCGGGACGGGCCGTCGGTGCGGAGCGGGCGGGGCGGCGCTGCCGCCTCGGGTCAGCTCCGGACGAGGGTCAGGCCGTACTGGGACAGGATCGGGTTGACCGGCTGGTGGAAGGTGGTGCCACCGATGGAGCAGTTGCCGGAGCCGCCGGAGGTCACACCCTGGGCCTGGGTGCCGGAGATGAAGGAGCCGCCGGAGTCACCGGGCTGGGCGCAGGCGGAGGTGCGGGTCACGCCGGTGATGGTGCCCTGCGGGTAGGTGACGGAGGTGTTGTGCTGCTGGATGGTGCCGCAGCGCCAGCCCGTGGTGGAGCCGGAGCGGCAGATGGAGGAGCCGACGGTCGCCTGGGTCGAACCGGTCACGCGCACGCCCGAGCCGGAGTTGCGGACCAGGGAGGTGGGCGTCCAGTTGCTGTTCACCGCGACCCACGCCATGTCGCGGCCCGGGAACCAGGAGCCGCGGAAGGTGCCCTGGCTGACGCGGTTGAAGCCGGTGGTGGCGTTGCCGACGCTGCCGCAGTGGCCGGCGGTCACGAAGCCGGGGGTGGAACCCTGGCGGACGGAGAAGCCGATCGAGCAGCGGCCGTTGCCGATGTAGTAGGCGTCGCCGCCGACCAGGTCGTAGAAGGGCTGGGGGGACTCGTCGGAACGCTCGACGCGCACCGTGGAGGCGTCGGCGCCGCTGGCCGCGACGAACGCCTCGGCGGCGGGCACGTCGGAGGCGAGGACGACGACCTCGTTGGTGGTGACGTCCACGTACCAGACCGGCGCGGCGTCCTCCGGGTTGGCGGTGGCGGCCTCGTCGAGGATGTCCTTCACGGCCTCCAGCTCGGCGAGGCTGTGCTCGACCACCGTGGCGGTGGCGCCCGCCGCGGTGATCTCCGCCGCCTCGGCGCGGTCGGTCGTGGCGACCACGTGCTCGGAGGTGCCTTCCACGATCCAGGAGCCCGCGTAGCCGGAGAGGTCCTCGCTGAGGGACTCCTCCAGGACGGCGGCCTCGTGCTCGGCGACGAGCTGGTTGCCGACCTCGGCGGCGGGCACGCCCAGGTCGCGCTCCATGGCGTCGACCATGCCGGCGGGCAGCTGCTCGACGAGGGCGTCCGCCTTGGCGGTCTCGGCGGAGGGGAGCTCGGAGGAGGCGTTGGCCGGCACCAGGCTCAGGGCGAGGGCGGAGGCCGCCAGCGCCGAACCGATGGCAACAGTACGTCCCTTGAGGCGCATTCTGTTCTCCTTGTGTTGTGAGGGTGACCAGAATGTAGACGCCGCGTGATCGGGTGTGTACCTGTCAACCGATACCTCTTGTCATGCGATGGATTGCGTGAACACGCCACGGGTCTCTACGGGGTGGGTCGGTCCGGCGTGGTGCCGAAATGGGCGTTCGCCGCCAGCCACTGGGTGTACCTGGGGTTGCGCCGTGCCGCTTCCCGGTGCGCCTGACGTGCGCGGATCAGGACGGCGGGGGCCGCGCCGGCCGCGGCGGAGGCCGGGTGCCAGGCGAGGAGGTGGTGCCAGGAGAGCGGGTTGCCGGCGAGCGGCAGGGTGACGATGCCGGGCGTCGGCGGGAAGGTCGCCTTGCACGGCGCGACCGCCCGCCCCGCCTGCACCAGATGCACACAGGCCGTGGTGTCCAGCTCGTACACCGAGGTCGGGGTGAACCCGGCGCGAGCGCAGGCGGTGGAGAAGCAGTCCCCGAAGCAGCCGTCACCGGGGGCGTCGACCCACTGCTCGCCCGACAGGGAGGCCAGGTCGAGCTCGTGGCGGTCGGCGAGGGGGTGCTGCTCGGAGAGCATCACGAAGATCGGGTCGTGGCCCACGGTCTGCCAGGTCAGCTGGTCGGGGGCCGGGGGAGTGGCCTCCCCGCACGCACCGGCGAGGGCGAAGTCGAGGCGGCCGGAGACCACCAGCTCGCTCAACTCCTCGATGGACCAGCTGGTCAACGTGGAGATCGCCGCCTGGGGGTGGAGCAGGGAGAGTTGGTCCACCAGTCCGCCGAGCATCGGCCCGGGGGTGCCCGCCAGCCGGAACCGCGGCAGGTCCTCCAGGGTGTTGGCGAACCGGACGGCCTCCTCCTGGAGCTCGCGCATCGCCGGGAGCAGGACCCGGGCCCGGTCCAGGACCAGTTCGCCGAGCGGTGTCGGCTGGGCGCCGTGCCTGCCGCGCTCGAAGAGCGCGCCGCCCAGCGCCCGCTCGATGCGTTTGAGCTGGGCGCTGAGTGCCGACTGCGCCAGCCCGAGGGACGTGGCTGCCCGGGTGAGGCTGCCGGCCTCGTCTATCGCACGGATGATCTTGAGGTGGCGTAGCTCCAGGTCCATAACCGGAAGCTACGGCCCAGTATCGCGGGTGACAAGCGTCGGTCGGCGCGGTCGTGGAGGGCGTCGGAGCACCGGGGCGCCAAGTCCGCGTGCGGGGTGATCTGTTCGTGGCGTGTGCACGCCATACGGGGTGAAGGTGCAGTTCACCGGGGGGTGGCGGCCGCTCGGGCGCGTGTGACCGCCGTTCACGCCCTCGGTCTCTCCCCGGTCCTGCGGTCCGCACGGACCGGCCGGCTGCGGGACGCCGGTTCGCGTCGTCGCCGCACACGGGCGGGCCGGCCCTCGCTCGGAGGTTGGGTGAGCGGGGGCCGGCCCGGGTCCGGGGTGGCCCCGGGACCGGGCGGTCCCGGGGCGTCAGGCGCGCGGGGCGCCCGGTCCGGTGGTGGTTCAGGGCATCAGCACGCCGTCGATGATGTAGACGGTGGCGTTGGCGGTCTGGACGTTGCCGCAGACGACCGTCGCGTCCTCGTTGACGGTGAAGTCCTCGTCCGAGCCGGCGACGGTGACGGTGTCGCCCTGGAGGGTGGTGTGCTCGCCGTCCAGGTCCTCCGGAGCCAGGCGCTCGCCCACCACGTGGTAGGTCAGGACGTCGGTGAGCGCGTCCTGGTCCTCCAGCAGCGCGTTGAGGTCCTCCTCCGGCACCTCGGCGAACGCGGAGTCGGCCGGCGCGAAGACGGTCAGCTCGGGCGCGTCGTTCAGGGTGTCGACCAGGCCGGCGGCGGTCACCGCGGCCACCAGGGTGGACAGGTCGGGGTTGTTGGACGCGGCGGTGGCGACCGGGTCCTGCGCCATACCCTCGAAGCTGCCCGGGCCGTCGGTCGGAACGCCGGAGCACGCCGGGCCGAACGGCGCGGAGGCGGCGTCGGCCTCGGCGTCGTCGTCGCCCTCCATCCCGTCCGTGCCGTCCATGTCGTCCATGTCGTCCTGGTCGGTGGTGCCGCCGTTGTCCTGGCCGGTCTCCGAGGTGCCCGACCCGTTGTCGTCGTCGCTGTCCGAGGAGCAGGCGGCCAGCGAGAACGGCAGGATGGCGGCGGTGGCGACGGCGACAGCGGTACGGCGGATACGGGTGTTCATGTGATGTCTCCTTGAGGGACGGGCGCGCACTTCGCGCGCCCTTGATTCGGGCGAAGTTCGGGTCTGTCGTGGGGCGGTGGTGGGTCAGTCCACGGTGACCACCACCGAGTGCCAGCCGGTGGCGCCGTCGGGCACCGTGCCGACGCGTTCCTCGGTCTGGGTCTCGCCGGAGCTGTCCGTGGCGCGGACCTCCAGCCGGTGGGAGCCGGGCTCGGCCTCCCATTCCCAGACCCACTGGCGCCAGGTGTCGTCGCTGGGGGCCGGAGCGAGTCGCGCTTCGCGCCACTCGCCGCCGTCCACCCGAACCTCGACGCCGTCGATACCGGTGTGCTGTGCCCAGGCCACCCCGGCGACCGGCACCGTGCCGGCGGGGATCGTCGCGAACCCACGAGGGGTGTCGATCCGCGACATGGTCTTGACGGGGGCTCGGACCGCCCAGTCGCGCTCCACCCAGTAGACGTCGAAGTCGTCGAAGGTGGTGAGTTCGAGCTCGGACAGCCACTTGCAAGCCGACACATACCCGTACAAACCAGGTACAACCATTCTCACCGGAAATCCATTGCGGAAGGGCAGCGGCTCCCCGTTCATGCCGACGGCGAGCATGGCGTCGCGGCCGTCCATGACCGTGTCGACCGGGCTGCCGAGGGTCATCCCCTCCACCGAGCGGGCGACCAACTGGTCCGCCGGGCCGCCCTCCGACGGCGGGCGCACCCCCGCCTCGCGGAGCAGCGGGGCCAACGGCACGCCGATCCAGCGGGCGTTGCCGACGTACGGTCCGCCGACCTGGTTGGAGACACAGGTCAGGGTGATGTCGCGCTCGATCAGCTCCCGGTCCAGCAAGTCCCGGTAGCTCAGCTCCAGCTCGCACTCGACACCACGGCCGAAGATCCTCATGCGCCAGGCGGTGGCGTCCAGTCGCGGCACCCGTAGCGCCGTGTCCACCCGGTAGAAGTCCTTGTTGGGCGTGGTGAACGGCGCGAGTCCGTCGATCTCCAGATCCGCCCCCGGTGGCAACGCGGGCGCCGGATCCCCGGGCCGGGGGATGGTGAGCGAGTCACGTGCCGCCTCCGCCTCGGCGTCACCGGTGCTCAGCAGCCGGTTGCCCAGCAGGCCGGAGCCGGCCGAGGCGGCTGCCGCCACCGACGCCGCCCGCAGGAACCGGCGGCGGTCCAGTGCCGAGAGCACCCCGCGGTCGGTCGCCGCGGCTGCCGCCGGAGCATCCTCGGGGCCCTCGCTCCCGGCCGGGGGACCCCCCGGCCGCAGGGTGCGGACCAGCAGGACGATCACCACCACCGCGGCCACGCCCCCGACCAGCGAGGGCACCGCGTCCGGTGCGCTGCCGCCCGGACGCCCGGCCGCGGTGACCGCTCCGAACACCCCGAACAGCGCCGCTCCCGCCGCGCCGGCCCGCAGGCTGCGCAGCGCGAGCAGACCGACCGCCACCGCGAACAGGGCGAGCAGCGTCAGGATGCCGATCTGCAGCACGAGCTTGTCGGCCGTGCCGAAGGTGCGGATCGCCCAGTCCTTCACCGCGATCGGTGTGCGGTCGATGACCGCGCCTCCGACCGCGGTGACCGGCCGCGCCTCGGGCCGGACGAGTCCGGCGAAGAGTTCCGCGACGGCGAGCGCCGCCGCAGCGGCGAGCACGCCGCTTCCGGCAGCGAACAGCCGTCGCTGCCACCGCCCGGCGCCACGGCCGGCGGCGGGCGCCACGTCTGTCTGCTCGGTCTCACTCACGACCGGTATTCGGCGGCGGGACTGCTCCGGATGGGTCCATCACTCGATCGAATTACTTTGGCGCCACGACCCATCCGTTCGGCCCACAGCACCGAATACCTCTCGACAGTGGTGACACCAGGCCCCGCCAGGGGCTCTCGGCGAGTGGCGGAGGCAGTCGAATGACACGGGAAAAGCCCAGTTCAGCAGTGGTGGGCAGCGGGGTCTCGGGGTTGACGGCCGCCTACGTGCTGCGCCAGGACCACCGGGTGACCCTGTACGAGGCCGACGACCGGCTCGGCGGTCACGCCCACACCCACGACGTCGACACCGGCGCGGGGTTCGAGCGGATCGACTCGGGATTCATCGTCCACAACGAGCGCACCTACCCCCGTCTCCTGCGGCTCTTCGACGAACTCGGGGTCGAGACGCAGGAATCGGAGATGAGCATGTCGGTCCGCTGCGAGGGCTGCGGTCTGGAGTACGCGGGCGCGCGCGGCGCGCGCGGCCTGTTCGCCCGCCCCGCCTCCGCGGCCGACCCCCGCTACCTGCGGATGCTGGCGCAGGTCCCGCGCTTCCACCGGCAGGCGCGGAAGCTGCTCGCCCAGGACGACGCCGGGGCCGGACCGCGGGACACCACCCTCGGCGAGTTCCTGGCCGCCGGGCGCTACTCCGCGTACTTCACCAGCCATTTCATGGCGCCGGTGGTCTCCGCGGTCTGGTCGTGCGACCCGGTCACCGCGCTGAGCTACCCCGCCCGCTACCTCTTCCGCTTCCTGGACCACCACGGGATGCTCTCCGTCTCCGGCTCGCCGACCTGGCGCACCGTCACCGGGGGCTCGCGTTCCTACGTCGACCGGGTCGCCAAACACATCCCGGAGATCCGCACCGGCACCCCCGTGCGCGGCATCCGGCGCCTCGCCGAGGGGGCCGGCGTCGAGATCACCGACGCCTCCGGACGGACGGAGCACTTCGACTCCGTGGTCCTCGCCTGCCACGCCGACCAGGCGCTGGCGCTGCTCACCGACCCCACCGAGGACGAGCGCCGCGTCCTGGGCGCGTTCCGGTACTCGCGCAACCCGACGCTGCTGCACACCGACACCACGCTGCTGCCCCGCCACAGCGGCGCCCGCGCCTCCTGGAACTACCAGCTGCCCGGGTGCGACAGCCCCGCCGGGGAGGTCCGCATCAGCTACGACATGACCCGGCTGCAGCGACTCCCCGGGTCCGGTACCCACGTGGTCACGCTCAACGGGGAGGACCAGGTCGACCCGGAGCGCGTCCTGGCCCGCATGGTGTATCACCACCCCGTCTACACCCCCGAGTCCGTGGCCGCCCAGCGGGAACTGCCCTCCCTCAGCGGCCGGGTCACCGCCTACGCCGGCGCGCACCACGGCTGGGGGTTCCACGAGGACGGCTGCGCCTCCGGCGTCGCGGCCGCCGAGGCCCTGGGGGTGACCTGGTGAACCCGGCCCCCGCGGCCGCCCGCGACGCGCGCCGTGCCCCCTCCGGCACCGTCCCCCGGCTCTACCGGTGCGAGGTGCGGCACGCCCGTACCGGGCCCCTGCGGTACGGGCTCCGGCACCGTACCTACATGTGGCTGGTCGACCTCGACCACCTGCCCCGCCTGCCGCTCGTGCTGCGGCCGCTCGCCCGCTTCGACCCGCGCGACCATTTCGGGGGGCACGCCCCCACGCTGCGGGCCGGCCTGGAGCGCTTCCTCACCGCACAGGGCGAGGAAGCACCGGACGGGCCCGTCCTGATGCTCACCCACGCGCGGGTGCTGGGTCACGTCTTCAACCCGCTCACCCTCTACTGGTGCCACCGAGCGGACGGCACCACCGCCTGCGTCGTCGCCGAGGTGCACAACACCTACGGCCAGCGGCACGCCTACCTGCTGCACCCCGACGACCGCCACCGGGCCACGACGCCCAAGGAGTTCTACGTCTCGCCCTTCAACCCGGTCGACGGCGACTACCTGATGCGGCTCCCCGAACCGGGCGAGCGACTCGACGTCACCGTCCGGCTGGACCGCCCCGAGGGCAAACCCTTCGTCGCCACCCTGCGGGGCAGGCCCGGCCCCGGGGGGCCGGCCGGCCTCCTGCGCGCCGCAGCACGCCACCCGTGGGCGCCGCTGGCGGCGTCGGCCGCCATCCGCTTCCACGGGATCCGTCTCTACCTCAAGGGCCTGCCGGTTCAGCGCCGGCCCCGGCACCACCAGCAGGAAGGTATGCAGTGACCACGCCCCGAACCTCCGCCGCGCCCGCCGAGCCCGAGCGGACGCCGCACACCGCGGCCGCCGAACCGGCGCACCCGCTGCGACCGGCCGGCACCGCGGGCGAGCCCCGCACCCCGGCGCAGATCCGGGCGGCCGTCGACGCCACCCGCTGGCCCGGGGTCGCGCAGGTGCCCCCGTGCTCCCGCGTCCACCGCGCCGTCGCCCGGCGCATCCTGGAGGCTGCCCTCCGCCGGCTGCCGCTGCACACCCGCTTCCCCGACGGCCGAAGGCTGGGGACCGGCGGACCGGTGCTGGAGATCCGCGACCCGGACGCCTTCCTGCGACGCGTCGGCACCTCCGGAACCATCGGCTTCGGCGAGTCCTACATGGCGGGCGAGTGGGACGCCCCCGACCTCGTCGCCGTCCTCACGGTGATCGCCGACCACGCGGCGACCCTGGTGCCGGGACCGCTCCAGCGACTGCGCCGGCTCTGGGCACCCGGTCAGCCGGTCAGCGGGCGCAACACCCCCTCCGCCTCCCGTGAGAACATCGGCCGTCACTACGACCTCTCCAACGACCTGTTCGGGCTCTTCCTCGACGAGACGCTCAGCTACTCCTCCGCCGTCTTCCGGGGCTTCCCGGCCGAGTGGTCGCGGCTGACCGCCGCCCAGCACCGCAAGATCGACCGCGTGCTGGACCTCGCCAAGGTCACCGAGGGCACCCGGGTGCTGGAGATCGGCACGGGCTGGGGCGAACTCTCGCTGCGCGCGGCAGCACGCGGTGCGCACGTCGTCAGCGTCACCCTCTCGGTCGAGCAGGCCCAGTTGGCCCGCGAACGCGTCCGGGAGGCGGGGTTCGCGGACCGCGTCGAGATCCGCGTAGAGGACTACCGCTCCGTCACCGGGACCTACGACGCCGTCGTCAGCGTCGAGATGATCGAGGCGGTCGGCGCCGAGTTCTGGGGCACCTACTTCGCGACCCTGGACCGGCTCACCGCCCCGGGCGGCCGGGTCGCGCTGCAGGCCATCACCATGCCCCACGACCGCCTCCTCGCCAGCCGCCGCACCTACACCTGGATCCAGAAGTACATCTTCCCCGGCGGCCTGCTGCCCTCCACCGAGGTCGTGCGCCGCCTCACCGCCGAGCGCACCCGGCTCGACGTCGCCCGCGCCGACCGCTACGGGCCGCACTACGCCGAGACGCTGCGCCTGTGGCGCGAGCGGTTCACCGAGCGCGCCGCCGAGGTCGACGCCCTCGGGTTCGACGAGACCTTCCGCCGCATGTGGATCCTCTACCTCGCCTACTCCGAGGCCGGGTTCCGCTCCGGCTACCTCGACGTGCAGCAGTTCCTGCTCGCCCCCCGCCCCGACCCCGCCGGCTCCGCGCCGGTGGGAACCCGCCCGAAGGACGGCCCCCAGTGACCCCAGCCACGCCGACGACCACCACCGCACGCGGTGCCGCCCCCCAGCTGGTCCAGCTGCTGCAGCAGTACCTCCAGGGGCCCTCACCGGTCCGGGTGCGGGCCTGGGACGGTACCGAGGCGGGCCCCGCCGGAGCGCCGCTGGTGGCGCTCCGCTCGCGGCGGGCGCTGCGCCACCTGCTGTGGCAGCCCGGTGAGCTCGGTCTGGCCCGCGCCTACGTCACCGGGGAGCTCGACGTCCCCGGCGACCTCCGCGAGGGGCTTTCCGCGGCGCTGCGCACGGTCCGCGAGTCGGGCACCGCCCCCGCCCCCACCCTCTCGGACAAGGCGGCGGCGCTCCGCGTCCTCGCCCGGCTCGGTGCCGTCGGTCCGAAGCCGCCGGTACCGGCCGGAGAGGTGCGTCTCAGCGGCGCGCTGCACAGCCGTGGCCGGGACCGGAAGGCCATCAGCCACCACTACGACCTGCCCCCGGAGTTCTACGCGCTGCTGCTGGACCCGGCGATGGCGTACTCCTGCGGCTACTGGACCCGGCCGCCGGGCGAGCAGGGCTACGGGCTGCCGCAGGCGCAGCGCGACAAGCTGGAGCTGGTCTGCCGCAAGCTCGGGCTGCGTCCCGGGGCGAGGCTGCTCGACGTCGGCTGCGGCTGGGGGTCGCTGTCGCTCTACGCCGCCGAACGGCACGGGGCCAAGGTCACCTCGGTCACCCTCGCCCGCGAGCAGGCGGAGTACGTGCGGGAGCAGGTCCGCGAGCGGAAGCTGGAGGATCTCGTCGACGTCCAGCTCTGCGACTACCGCGACATCCCCGGTGGCTGGTACGAGGCCGCCGCCTCGCTGGAGATGGGGGAGCACGTGGGCGACGCCGAGTACCCCGGCTTCGCCGCGATGATGCACCGCATGCTGCGCCCCCGGGGCCGGGTGCTGATCCAGCAGATGTCCCGCGGCGCCAACGCTCCCGGGGGCGGCGCCTTCATCGAGGCCTACATCGCCGCCGACATGCACATGCGACCCGTGGGTGAGACCGTCGGACTCCTGGAGGGCGCCGGTCTGGAGGTCCGCTCGGTGGACTCCATGCGCGAGCACTACGTCCACACCATCGCGGCGTGGGCCGAGGCGCTGGAGGAGAACTGGGACGAGGTCGTCTCGCTCGCCGGACCGGAGACCGCCCGGATCTGGCGTCTCTACCTCGCCGGTTCCGGGCTGGCCTTCCAGGAACGCCGCATGGGCGTCGACCAGGTCCTCGCGGTCCGGCCCGACAACGACGGAGGCAGCGGCCTGACCGGCACGCTGCGCGACTGGTACCCGGAGTGTGCTGGCTCATGACCGACTACCCCTGGGGGGCCCTCGGGCTCAACCTGGCGCTGAGCGCCGCCGCCGCGCTGTTCGTGCTGCTGGTGACCTTCGCGGTCGCCGTGGTGCGGGGCGGTCGGCACCGCACCGTCGACATCGCGTGGGGCCTGGGCTTCGGTGCGGTCGCGCTGACGACCTTCGCGGCCTCGGCGGGGGAGGGCGACACGGCGCGCCGGACCCTGATCGCGGTACTGACCGTGGTCTGGGGCGTCCGGCTCGCCGGCCACGTCACCTGGCGCAGCTGGGGCAAGGGCGAGGACCCGCGGTACGAGCGGATGCTCGCCAAGGCGCCGGGCCACCCGCAGCTCTACGCCCTGCGCATGGTCTACCTGCTGCAGGCCGCCCTGGTGTGGCTGATCTCGCTGCCGCTCCAGTTCGGCGCCTACCTGCCGGGCCCGCTCGGCTGGGTCGTGGTGCTGGGCGTCGCCTGCTGGGCGATCGGGCTGTTCTTCGAGGGCGTCGGCGACTGGCAGATGCACCGGTTCAAGTCCGACCCCGCCAACCGCGGGAAGATCATGGACCGCGGCCTGTGGTCGCTGACGCGCCACCCCAACTACTTCGGCGACTTCATGGTGTGGTGGGGGCTGTTCCTCGTGGCGGCCGGGACCTGGCAGGTCGCCGCCATCACCGTCGTCTCCCCGCTGGTGATGAGCTTCCTGCTCATCTTCGGCAGCGGCAAGCGGCTCACCGAGAAGACCATGTCCCAGCGGGACGGGTTCGACCGGTACGCGGCGCGGACCAGCGGCTTCTTCCCGCTGCCGCCGCGACGCCACGCCCGGCCCGAGGACGGCCCCCGGCCCTGAGCGGCCGCCGGAGCCGCGTCCCGCGGCGACGTGCCGGGGGCGGACCGCCACGGTCCGCCCCC
>NZ_JAAVJC010000060.1 GCF_012033785.1 Streptomyces bohaiensis | reverse complement strand
CCGGTGCCCCGCGGACCGCACGCCTCCCGCCGGGCACCGCGCGGGCGGCGGCGGGCGGCGCCCGGGCCCGGCACGACCAGCCGCTTCCTCCCGTGGGACCCCGCGCGCTCCCGCGAGGGACGGCGAAGGCGACGCGAGTACCCGGAAACCCGGCGAAAAAACTCTGAATCACTCGTGCATGGAACGAGGGGGTAGGGGCACCAGATGAATCGGAGGTTGATAAATATGGTCCCGCTTCTTCTGGTTCTTCTTCTGGCCCTCGTTCTCTTCGGTGCCGGTTTCGCGCTCGACATCCTGTGGTGGTTCGCGGTCGCCGTCCTGGTCATCTGGCTGGTCGGCTTCTTCATGCGGAGCGCCACGGCGGGCGGTGGTCGAGGCCGCTGGTACAAGTGGTAGGGACGGCTTCCGTCCAGCCATGACCGGGCTCTGACCCGGATGGGCGACGGCCGCAGGGAGGCCGTGCCGAGGAACACCGTTCCAGGATTGCCGGAGGGGGGCGACCACACGGTCGCCGCCCTCCGGCATTTCCCATGGCAGGCGCATTTCCGCAGGACACGGCGCAGGGCTCCGGATTCACTCCGTCCCGCGTGCAACGCGCATGCGAATGCACGCCGGAATTCCCGGAATCCGGACACGGCCGCTCCCGGGCCGCGCGCCGGGGAATACGCACAGGTAAAGAATTCATCACGCTGCGGCCGCACCGGGGCCCGGTGCCCCGCGACCGGCCCCCTGATCGGAGCGAGCGCGGCACGGCGTCCGGAGGCGCGGGCACGGGCCGGCGGGTCCCGGTCACCCCTCGGTCACCGGCGGGCACCGCTCGGGCACCGGGAACGCGGCTACGGCGTCCGCACGACGACGACGGGCGCCGTGGTGCGCCGGCGGCCGCCGGCGGGGCCGTCACCCGACACGTCGTCAGATTTACCGCCCGAACACGTGCGTATCGGCACGGTGCTGGGCATAAAAGGTATATGAACGTGCCACACGGCGGGAGGTGACGGCCCCGCCGGTGGCTTCCCGGCCGGCGTTGGGCGACGCCGGCCCGAGGTGGCGGCCCCCGGGGCGTGCGTATGGTGGCACCGCACCCCGGGGGCCGTCCCGTGCCCGGAGTGCGGTGCGGGTGGGCCGACCGCGGTCGGCCCGGGGCTCACTCGACGGTGACGGACTTCGCCAGGTTCCGGGGCTTGTCGATGTCCCGGCCCAGCGCCAGCGCCGTGTGGTAGGCGAGCAGCTGGAGCGGGATGCCCATCAGCACCGGGTCGAGCTCCGGCTCGTTCCGCGGCACGACGATGGTGTCGTCGGCCTTCTCCTGCGGCTCGTGGGCGACCGCGAGGATGCGGCCGCTGCGGGCCTTGATCTCCTCCAGCGTCGCGCGGTTCTTCTCCAGCAGGTCGTCGCGGGGGACGATCGCCACGGTCGGCGTCGCCGGCTCGATGAGCGCGAGCGGGCCGTGCTTCAGCTCCGAGGCCGGGTAGGCCTCGGCGTGGATGTAGGAGATCTCCTTCAGCTTCAGCGACGCCTCGCGGGCGACGGGGTAGCCGCGCACCCGGCCGACGAACATCATGGACTTGGCGTCGGCGAACTCCTTCGCCAGCGTCGCGATGTGGTCCTCCTGCTCCATGATCTCGGCGATCTGGCCGGGCAGCTTGCGCAGCCCCTCGATGATCCGCTTGCCGTCGGCGACCGAGAGGTCGCGGATGCGGCCGAGGTGCAGGGCGAGCAGCGCGAAGGCCACCGCGGTGTTGGTGAAGCACTTGGTGGAGACGACGCAGACCTCGGGGCCGGCGTGGACGTAGACGCCGCCGTCGGTCTCGCGGGCGATGGCGCTGCCGACGACGTTGACCACGCCGAGCACCCGGGCGCCCTTGCGCTTCAGCTCCTGCACGGCGGCGAGGGTGTCGTAGGTCTCGCCGGACTGGCTGACCGCGATGTAGAGGGTGTCGGGTTCGACCACCGGGTTGCGGTAGCGGAACTCGCTGGCGGGCTCGGCGTCGGCGGGGATGCGCGCGAGCTCCTCGATCATCTGGGCGCCGATCTGGCCCGCGTGATAGGCGGACCCGCAGCCCAGGATCTTGACCCGGCGCATGGTGCGGGCCTCGCGTGCGTCGAGGTTGAGACCGCCGAGGCGCACCGTGGCGAAGCGGTCGTCGATGCGGCCGCGCAGCACGCGGTCGACCGCGTCGACCTGCTCGACGATCTCCTTGTGCATGTAGGTGTCGTGGCCGCCCATGTCGTAGCTCTCGGCCTCCCACTCGACGGTGGTCGGCGAGGACGAGGTGCGGCTGCCGTCGGTGGTGTACGTCCGGTAGTCGTCGGCCTTGATGGTGGCCATCTCGCCGTCGTCCAGCGTGATCACCTGGCGGGTGTGGCTGACGAGGGCGGCGACGTCGGAGGCGACGAACATCTCCTTCTCACCGATGCCGAGCACCACGGGCGAGCCGTTGCGGGCGACGACGATCCGGTCGGGGAACTCCGCGTGCAGCACCGCGATGCCGTAGGTGCCCTCGATGTGGCGCAGCGCCTCGCGGACCTTCTCCTCCAGCGTCTGCGCCTCGGAGCGGGCGATGAGGTGGGCGAAGACCTCGGTGTCGGTGTCGGAGACGAGCTCGACGCCGTCGGCGGCGAGCTTGGCGCGCAGCTCCGAGGAGTTGTCGACGATGCCGTTGTGGACGACGGCGACCTGTTCCGCGGCGTCCTGGTGGGGGTGGGCGTTGACGTCGTTGGGGGCGCCGTGGGTGGCCCACCGGGTGTGGGCGATACCGGTGCTGCCGGCGAAGCGGGCCGGGACCTTGGCCTCCAGCTCGCGGACCCGCCCCTTGTTCTTCACGGTCTTCAGGCCGCCGCCCTTGCCGCTGCTGTGGATGGCGATCCCCGCCGAGTCGTACCCGCGGTACTCCAGGCGCTGCAGCCCTTCCAGCAACAGCGGCGCCACGTCACGCGGGCCGATGTATCCGACGATTCCGCACATATCCACTCCTTGGGGGCAAGCTTCTGTCGTGATGTATCCGTATCGTCCCGCCCGGTGGCGCCGGGCGGCGATGACGTGGCCGCGGGGGTCGACTACCCCCGCCGGGGCTGGTCAGCCGTAGACGATGCGGCGCAACTGTCTGAGGGACAGCGCGGGCGGCGCGACCGCACGCCGGGGCAGCTCCTCGGCGATCCGCTCGAAGATGACCGGGTTGGTCAGCCCCCTGCCCTGCAGTTCGCGGTGGCGCCGGCGGACGAACTCCTCCGCCGTCTCGTCGAAGTACGCCAGCACGTCGAGGACCACCCGGGCAGCCTCGCCGGGACCCAGCGGTGTACTGCGCACCAGGTGGTCGACGAGGTCGTCATAGGGCGTACGGCGTCCGAGCACTCCTGAATACTGCGGACAGCCACCGGTGATCGCAAGAATCCTGCCCGGAATCGGGCACGGACGTGTCGCACCCCTCGGCCGAATGCCCGGCCTGCCCCGACCCGCCCCATCCGCACCGCCCGCCCGTCGGGAACACGCGGCGGCCGCGGGTCAGAAGCGGTCGAGCAGCGCCTGCTTGGCGCGGGTGAACTCCTCCTCGGTCAGCACACCCGCCTGGCGCAGCTCGCCCAGCTCCCGCAGCCGCCGCAGCAGCGCGTCCTGGTCGGCCGGCTCCCCCGCCGGCTGCTCCCGGCGCTCGCCGCCCGCTTCGCCCTTGATCAGCGAGGGGTGCTGCTCCACGGGCGGCGCGGCGGCGCGGGGGTGCGGCAGCCGGGCAGTGATCGCCGCCGCCATCATCGACAGCTCGGCCGTCTCCCGCCCCTCCCGCAGCCCCCAGGTGACCACGCAGAACGGATCGTGGGAGGGCTTCACCGGCACGTGCGACCCCTTGGGGACCAGCCGCAGCCCGCCGTCCTCGAAGTTGGGGCGGCACCACTCCACGCGCTCGATGTCGGAGAGCGGGATGGTGCGGGTGCCCGCCGTCTTCTTCGTCTCCTCGGCCCCCCACCCCCACTCGATCCGCAGCTGCTCCCCGTCGAAGTGGATCTTGCCGTCGTAGCCGTTGAGGACCAGCGGCACCGCCGGGCCGGGCATCAGGTAGCGGTCGGTGGGGGTGTCCACCGGGACCTCGTCGAGCAGCAGGGCGTTGCGCACGTCGTCGACCAGGTACTCGGCGAGCGCTGCGCGCTCCGCCTCCACCTCCAGGCTGTAGGGGTCCGCCCGGTCCGGCAGCTGCCCGGAGGTGGCCTGCGTGAACGGGTCGGCCCCGGCGCGCAGGCGCAGCCGCAGCCGGCCGCGTTTGCGGCCGGCCTCGTGGGAGACCCCGGCGATCGCCGCCAGGGGCACGACGAGCTCGCCCAGCCGGGTGCGTACGCCGTGGACCCCGCGGCCGTGGCCGGGGACGATCCGCACCGCCGTGCCGTCGAAACTCCAGCGACCGTCCTTCTGGGTGATCTCCGCCATGCGGTGATTGTGTCAATGGGGTGGGCGCGGCGGTCAGGCGCCGGGCAGTCCGAGGTGGCGGGAGATCAGCATCCGCTGCACCTCGCTGGTGCCCTCGCCGATCTCCAGGATCTTGGAGTCGCGCCACATCCGCGCCACCGGGTACTCGTTCATGAAGCCGTACCCGCCGTGGATCTGGGTGGCCTCGCGCGCGTTGGTGACGGCCACCTCGGAGCTGTACAGCTTGGCCATCGCCGCCTCCTTCTTGAACGGCTCCCCCGCCACCAGGCGGGAGGCGGCGTCGCGCCAGGCGGTGCGGGCGGTGTGGGCGCGCATCTCCATGTCGGCGATCGTGAACTGGATCGCCTGGTTGGCCCCGATGGGGCGGCCGAAGGCGTGGCGGTCGTGCGCGTAGCGGACGGACTCGTCCACGCACCCCTGCGCCAGACCGGTGGCGAGGGCCGAGATGGCGATGCGGCCCTCGTCGAGGATGCGGAGGAACTGCGCGAAGCCCCGGCCCTCCTCCCCCAGCAGGTTGCCGACGGGGACGCGGACGTCGGCGAACGACAGCTCACGGGTGTCGGAGGCGTTCCACCCGACCTTGGAGTAGGGGGCGGCGACGGTCAGCCCCGCGGTGCCGGACGGCACGACGATGGTGGAGATGCGCGGCGAGCCGTCGGGGTTGCGGCCGGTGACCGCGGTCACGGTGATCAACGCGGTGATGTCGGTCCCGGAGTTGGTGATGAAGCACTTGGTCCCGTTGATCACCCACGCGTCGCCGTCCCGCACGGCGGTGGTGCGGGTGCCGCCGGCGTCCGAGCCGCAGTCGGGCTCGGTGAGCCCGAAGGCGGCGAGCCGTTCGCCGGAGCAGAGCTGCGGCAGCCACTCCCGCTTCTGCTCCTCGGAGCCGTAGCGGTGGATCGGCATGGCGCCGAGGGAGACGGCCGCCTCCAGCGTGATGGCGACCGAGGAGTCCACCCGCGCCAGCTCCTCCAGCGCGATGCACAGCGCGAGGTAGTCGCCGCCCATGCCGCCGTGCTCCTCGGGGAACGGCAGGCCGAACAGCCCCATCTCCGCCATCTGGCGGACGATGTCGTAGGGGAAGGCGTGGTTCTCGTAGAACTCGCCGATGCGGGGTGCCACCACGTCGTGGGCGAACGCCTCCACGGTGCGGCGGAGTTCCTCGTGCTCGGGGGCGAGGCGGTGGTCCAGGGACATCTCAGGGCTCCTTGTGGGACGGCACCGACAGCGCGCGCACGGTGCGGGAGGGGCTCGGTCGCCCGAGGCGGGTGGCCATCCAGCCGCTGGTGGCGGCGAGGCGGTCCAGGTCGACGCCGGTCTCGATGCCCAGGCCCCGCAGCATCCACAGCAGGTCCTCGGTGGCGAGGTTGCCGGTGGCGCTGCGGGCGTAGGGGCACCCGCCGAGACCGCCGGCGGAGGCGTCGACGGTGGTGACGCCGTGCCGCAGTGCGGTGAGGGTGTTGGAGAGGGCCTGGCCGTAGGTGTCGTGGAAGTGCACGGCGAGGTGGTCGGGGGTGATCCCGGCGGCACCGAGGGCGGTCAGCAACCGCTCGACCTGGCCGGGGGTGGCGACGCCGATGGTGTCGCCCAGGCTGATCTCCGCGCAGCCCATGTCACGCAGCGCGCGGCAGACCCGCACCACCTGCGCGACGGGCACCGCGCCCTCCCAGGGGTCGCCGAAGCACATGGAGACGTAGCCGCGGACCCGGGCGCCGGCGGCGGTCGCCCGTGACGCCACCGGCTCGAACATGGCGAGGGACTCCGCGACCGTGCGGTTGAGGTTGGCGCGGGCGAAGGACTCGGTCGCGCTGGCGAAGACGGCGACGTGCCGGGCGCCGAGCTCCA
Source organism: Streptomyces bohaiensis (assembly GCF_012033785.1). Classification (GTDB taxonomy): domain Bacteria; phylum Actinomycetota; class Actinomycetes; order Streptomycetales; family Streptomycetaceae; genus Streptomyces; species Streptomyces bohaiensis. The sequence goes on along the minus strand of NZ_JAAVJC010000060.1, from coordinate 16,189 downwards.
GCGCCCGGTCCAGGCCGCGGTCGTTGGGCACGAGGACGGGGAGGTCGACGCCGCGCAGTTCCGGGTCGGCGGTGAGCCGCGGGTACAGCTCGGCGGCGTCGGCCAGCTGCGGGACCCACCGGGGGTGGACGAAGCTGGTCGCCTCGACGGTGGTGAGCCCGGCGGCGGCCAGCCGCCGTACGAACTCGGCCTTCACCTCGACCGGCACCACGGTCTGCTCGTTCTGCAGTCCGTCGCGCGGGCCGACCTCGTGGATCCGCACCCGTGCGGGCAGGCCGTCCGCGGCGACCACCTCCGGGAGCGATGAGCGGGCGGCGAGGCCGTCCCCGGCGGCGCCGGGGTCCTGGGGGGTACCGGTCATCGGGCTGCCTCCTCCTGGTACCGGCCGGCCTCCGGGACGTCGGTGCCCTCCGGAGCGGCCGCGGGGTGCGGATCGACGACGGCGAGGACCTGGTCCATGGCGACCGCGGTGCCCGCGCGCACGTCCAGTTCGACGACGGTCCCGTCGTGCGGGGCGGCGATGACGTGCTCCATCTTCATCGCCTCCACGATCAGCAGCGCCTGGCCGGCGGCGACCTGCTCGCCGACCCGGGCCGTGACCACGGTGACCGTTCCGGGCATCGGCGCCGTCAGCGCGTCCGCGCCGTGCGCGGCCGCCGCACCGCGCAACGCGGCGGCCACCGGATCGTGCGGCTGCACCTGTCGCCCCTCGCCGTCGCTGCCGAGCCAGTGGGTGCCGTCGGCGGCTACGGCGTGGGCGAAGGCGGTCTGCACGCCGTCCCAGAGCAGCCGGACCTCGTCGGCGGCGGCGGGCAGCAGCCGTCCCGCGACCGGGGTGGCGTCGCCGACCCGCACCTCGGTCGCCGCTCCGGTGCCGCGCACCGCGACCGCGACCGGCTCGTGCCCGGGCACCCGCAGGTGGTGGGTGGTCCACGCGGTGCCGTCCAGCCGCCAGCCGTCGGCGGCGGAGAACGGGTCCCGCCAGCCGTCGCCCGGCGGCGGCGCGAGCGTGGCGTGGGCCAGCAGCGCGGCGGCGCCGTAGACGGCGTCGGGGACCCCGTCGGGCAGCAGGCCGGCCGCCTCGCGGTCGACCAGTCCGGTGTCCAGGTCGCCGGCGCGGACCGCGGGAAGGTCGACCAGGGCGCGGAGGAACGCGGCGTTGGTGTCGACGCCGAGGACCGTGGTGGCGGCGAGGGCGGCGCGCAGCCGGCGGAGCGCGGTGGGCCGGTCGGGGCCGTGCGCCACCACCTTGGCCAGCATGGGGTCGTAGCTGGTGGAGACCTCGGTGCCGGTCAGCAGTCCGGAGTCGACACGCACCCCGGCCCCGGCGGGCTCCCGCAGCAGCAGGACGGTGCCGGCCGACGGCAGGAAGTCGACCCGCGCGGGGTCGTCGGTGGCCGGTCGGGCGGTCTCGGCGCAGATGCGGGCCTCGACGGCGTGGCCGGTGAGGGCGATGTCGGGCTGCGTCCAGGGCAGGGGTTCGCCGGCGGCGACGCGCAGCTGCCACTCGACCAGGTCGATGCCGGTGATCAGTTCCGTGACGGGGTGCTCGACCTGGAGGCGGGTGTTCATCTCCATGAACCAGTGGGCGCCGGGCTCGTCGCCGGGGACGATGAACTCCACGGTGCCCGCGCCCCGGTAGCCGCAGGCGCGGGCGGCCTCGACGGCGGCGGCGCCCATGGCGGCGCGGGTCGACTCGTCGAGGAGCGGGCTGGGCGCCTCCTCGACGATCTTCTGGTGCCTGCGCTGGAGCGAGCACTCGCGTTCGCCCAGGTGGAGGACGGTGCCGTGGCCGTCGGCGAGGATCTGGATCTCGATGTGGCGCGGGCGGTCGATCCACCGCTCCACGAGCAGGGTGTCGTCGCCGAAGGAGGCGCGGGCCTCGCGGCGGGCGGCCGCGATCTCGTCGGCCAGCCGGGCGGGATCCCGCACCAGCCGCATCCCCTTGCCGCCGCCGCCCGCGGAGGGCTTGAGCAGCACGGGGGTACCGATCTTCTCGGCGGCGGCGACGAGTTCGGCGTCGGTGAGGCCGGAGCCCTCGGAGCCGGGGACCACCGGGACGCCGGCGCTCGTGACGGTGGCCTTGGCGCGGATCTTGTCGCCCATCAGCTCGATGGCGTCGGCGGGCGGGCCGACGAACACCAGGCCGGCGTCGGTCACGGCCCGGGCGAAGGCCGCGTTCTCGGCGAGGAAGCCGTAGCCGGGGTGGACGGCCTGGGCGCCGGTGGCGGCGGCAGCGGCCAGCAGGCGGTCGGGGGAGAGGTAGCTCTCGGCGGCCGCCGTGGGGCCGATGTGCACGGCGGTGTCCGCCTCGCGGACGTGCCGGGCGTCGGCGTCGGCGTCGCTGTGCACGGCGACCGACCGCACGCCCAGCGCCCGGAGGGTGCGGATGACGCGGACGGCGATCTCGCCGCGGTTGGCGACCAGTACGGTGTCGAACATCTCCCCTGCTCCCTGGGTGCGCCGCCTCGCGGCTCCCCGGCCAGTCGTCGTGCGGTGGTGGTGCGCGGCCCGCTCCTCGGCGCTCACCCGGTCACATCCGGAAGACGCCGTAGCCCGGCTCGCCGAGCGGGGCGTTGCCGCAGGCGGTGAGGGCGAGGCCGAGGACGGTCCGGGTGCGCAGCGGGTCGATGACGCCGTCGTCCCAGAGGCGGGCGGTGGCGTAGTAGGCGTTGCCCTGGGTCTCGTACTGCTCGCGGACGGGTGCGCGGAACGCCTCCTCGTCCTCGGCCGACCACTCCTCGCCGCGGCTCTCCCGCTGGTCGCGCTTGACGGTGGCCAGCACCGAGGCGGCCTGCTCGCCGCCCATGACGGAGATCTTGGCGTTGGGCCACATCCACAGGAAGCGGGGCGAGTAGGCCCGGCCGCACATGGAGTAGTTGCCGGCGCCGTAGGAGCCGCCGACGACGACGGTGAGCTTGGGCACCCGGGCGCAGGCGACGGCGGTGACCATCTTGGCGCCGTGCTTGGCGATGCCGCCCGCCTCGTAGTCGCGGCCGACCATGAAGCCGGAGATGTTCTGGAGGAACAGCAGCGGGATGCCGCGCTGGTCGCAGAGTTCGACGAAGTGCGCCCCCTTGAGGGCGGACTCGGCGAACAGGATGCCGTTGTTGGCGACGATGCCGACGGGGTGGCCGTGGATGCGGGCGAAGCCGGTGACCAGGGTGGTGCCGTACTCGGCCTTGAACTCCTGGAAGCGGGAGCCGTCGGTGATGCGCGCGATGACCTCGCGGACGTCGTAGGGGGTGCGCGGGTCGGCGGGGACGACGCCGTAGAGCCCGGCGGGGTCGACGGCCGGTTCCTCGACCGGGGCGCAGGTCCACGGCAGCGGCCCCCGGGCGGGGAGGGTGGCGACGATGGTGCGCACGATGCGCAGCGCGTGCGCGTCGTCCTCGGCGAGGTGGTCGGTGACCCCGGAGACGCGGGAGTGCACCTCGCCGCCGCCGAGCTCCTCGGCGGTGACGACCTCACCGGTCGCGGCCTTCACCAGCGGCGGGCCGCCGAGGAAGATGGTGCCCTGGTTCCGGACGATGACCGCTTCGTCGCTCATCGCCGGGACGTAGGCGCCGCCGGCGGTGCAGGAGCCGAGGACGGCCGCGATCTGCGGGATGCCGCTGCGGGACATGCGCGCCTGGTTCCAGAAGATGCGGCCGAAGTGCTCCCGGTCGGGGAAGACCTCGTCCTGCATGGGGAGGAAGGCGCCGCCGGAGTCCACCAGGTAGAGGCAGGGCAGCCGGTTCTCCAGCGCCACCTCCTGGGCCCGCAGGTGCTTCTTGACCGTCATCGGGTAGTAGGTGCCGCCCTTGACGGTGGCGTCGTTGGCGACGATCACGCACTCGCGGCCGGAGACCCTGCCGATGCCGGCGACGACGCCGGCGGCCGGCGCCTGGCCGTCGTAGAGGCCGTCGGCGGCGAGCGGGGCGAGTTCGAGGAACGGGGAGCCCGGGTCCAGCAGGGTGTCCACCCGCTCGCGCGGCAGCAGCTTGCCGCGTGCGGTGTGCCGGGCGCGCGCCTTCTCGCCGCCGCCGGCGCGGGCCTCGGCGAGCTTCCGCCGCAGCTCGGCGGCGAGGGACTCGTGGGCCGCGACGTTGGCGCGGTAGGAGTCGCTCGCCGGATCGGCGGTCGTGCGCAGTGGCGGTGCCTGGGACATGACCCTCCTGGCCTGGGTGGTGGCCGCCGCCCGGGGGCCGTGTCCGGTGGGCGGACTGCCGGGTTAGTGAGCGTTAACCGCTCGTGATGCGAGGTTAACGCCGACTAACGCCGCTGTCTAGAATGGACCGCATGCCCCCGCCGACCCCGGGCGGTCCGTCCGCCTCCACCGAGTCCCCCGGGAGCCCGTCCGCAGGCCGCCGCGCCGAGCGGACCGGTGCGACCCGGCCCACCCCCGTCGCCGCCGCCACCCGTCGGCGCCAGATCCTCCGCGAGGCGTCGCGGCTCTTCGCCGAGCGCGGCTTCCACGGCGTGGGGGTCGACGAGATAGGAGCCGCGGTCGGGATCAGCGGGCCCGCGCTGTACCGGCACTTCCCCGGCAAGGACGCCATGCTCACCGAACTGCTGGTGGGCATCAGCACCCGCCTGCGCGACGGCGGGCTGCGCCGCACCGAGCGGGCCGCGGACGACGGGCTCTCCGCGGCGGGCACCCTCGACGTCCTCATCGAGGGCCACATCGACTTCGCGCTGGACGACCGCGCCCTGATCACCTTGCACGACCGCGAGCTGGACCAGCTGCCCGCCGAGGAGCGCAGCCGCGTCCGCCGGCTCCAGCGGGAGTACGTCGAGATCTGGGTGACCGTCACCCGTTCGGCCCACCCCGAGCTCCCCGAGCCGGAGGCCCGGGCCGCCGTGCACGCCGTCTTCGGGCTGCTGAACTCGACTCCCCACATCAGCCGGCACCGGAGCCTGCCCGACCGCGACGCCACCGCCGCGCTGCTCCACCGGCTCGCGCGCGCGGCGTTCGCCGCCGCCTGACCGGCGCCGAAGCCGCCTGGCGGGGAGACGCCGGCATCGCGCGAACGGGGGCGGCTGCGGGGCGGGTGAGCGGGGTAGCCGCCCCGGACGGGCGGGCCACCGCCCGCCGCCGACCACGAAGGAGCCCGCCGTGTCCAAGCCCCCGCTGCCCGAAGCCGCCATCGCCATGCTGCGCCGTCCCAACCCGGCCACCGTCACCACCCTCCGCCCGGACGGTCAGCCCGTCTCCACCGCCACCTGGTACCTCTGGGAGCCCGACGGCCGGGTGCTGGTCAACATGGACGAGGGGCGCAAGCGGCTGGAGTACGTCCGCGAGGACCCGCGGGTGACCCTCACCGCCCTGGACGCGGAGAGCTGGTACACCCACATCAGCATCGTCGGCCGGGTCGTCGAGATCCGGGAGGACACCGGCCTCGCCGACATCGACCGGCTCGCCCACCACTACCTTGGCAAGCCGTACCCGCGGCGCGACCGCGCCCGGTACAGCGCCTGGATCGAGGTCGAGCGCTGGCACGGCTGGGGGACGCTGAAGGACAACGAGCAGGCCGGCTGACGGTCCGCGCCACCCGTACGGCGGGCGCCGCGGACCGGACGGCGGCGGGCGGTTGCCGCCGGTGGGCGGGGCGCTGGGCCGTTCGGTCCGTCCGTTTGCCCGAGCTCTGGGCGGTGAGCAGACTGAGGTCACGGTTCCCGGAAAGGAAGCTCCCCCATGCCCGAGAACACCCCGATCCGCATCCTCGTCATCACCAGCAACATCGGTGTCGAACGGGACGAGCTGATCGTCCCCCGCGACAACCTGCGTGAACGCGGTGCCGAGGTCGTCCTCGCCGCCGAGGACCCCAAGCCCGTGCAGACCTTCCTGCACGACACCGACAAGGACGTCACCGTCGAGCCGGAGACCACGCTCGCCCGGGTCGACGCCAACGCCTTCGACGTGCTGGTCGTCCCCGGCGGCACCGTCAACGCGGACAACCTGCGCGTGACGGGCGAGGCCGTCTCGCTGGTCCGCCGCTTCGCCACCGCCGGCAAGCCCGTCGCGGCCATCTGCCACGCACCGTGGCTGCTGGTCGAGGCGAAGCTGCTCCCCGGCAAGACGCTGACCTCGTACCACAGCCTGCGCACCGACATCACCAACGCCGGCGGCAGCTGGGTCGACCGGCCGCTGGTGCGGTGCGGCGAGAACGGCTGGACGCTGCTCACCAGCCGCAACCCCGGCGACCTCGACGAATTCTGCGACGGCATCGCCCGCGAGATCGGCCTCAGCGCCTGAGCCGCGCCGCCGACCCCGTGAGGAGGGCGCCGCACCACCGGTGCGGCGCCCTCCTCGCACCGTGCCCGGTCCTGCCCCACCCGTCACGGGGGTTTCGTCCCGTGGCGCGGTGGTACCCGAAGGGACCACCCGGCCCGTGACGCGGCCGGCCCGACCGACGTCAGGAGGACCATGGCCGTCCGACAGCAACTCGTCCGTCGCCCCGTCTCCGCGGTGTGGGAGATCCTGGAGGACGAGACCCTCTACGGCGAATGGGTGGTGGGCACCTCACACACCCGCCCCGACTGCGGCGAGTGGCCCCGGGTCGACTCGGCCATCCGCTACCGCATCCGGATCGGTCCGCGGTACGTCGACGGCCGGACCGTGGTCCGGCGGCTCGACCGGCCGCGGGCGCTGGAACTGGAGGCGGACGGCGGCCCGCTGGGCACCGCCCGCATCTCCTTCGACATACGCCCCTGGGGTGAGCACTCCCTCGTCATCTGCGACGAGCACCCGCTGCGGGGTGTGGGCGGCGCTCTCCACAACAGCCTGGTCGACCGCCTCGTGCAGCTGCGCCACCGCACCATGCTGGCGCGCCTCGCGCGGGTCGTCGAGGAGCGCACCGACGGTGCCGGGCGCGGCACGCCGGCGGTCGCGGACGCCGGCTGACGCACGGGGCGCGGGTCGCGGGTCGCGGGTCGGACACGGCCCGGTGGCGGCCACCTCGCATTCCCCGCACCCGCACGCGACGCCCGGGAACACTCCTGCCCGGCCCCGGCCCGGCGCAGCGCCACGACCACGGCGTGACCCCGGCCGAGGAAGACGACCGAGAACGACCCGACCGAGGACGGTGTGATGAGCGACGCTGTGGTGATCGGCAGCGGCCCCAACGGGCTGGTGGCGGCGAACCTGCTCGCCGACGCGGGCTGGTCGGTGACGGTCCTGGAGGAGCAGCCGGAACCCGGCGGCGCGGTGCGCAGCGACCGCGGGGTGGACGAGGCGTTCGTCAACGACCTGTTCAGCTCCTTCTACCCGCTGGCGGCCGCCTCTCCGGTGGTCGCCGGGCTGGATCTCGGCGCCCACGGGCTGCGGTGGTCCCACGCGCCCCGGGTGCTGGCGCACCCGCGGCGGGACGGCCCGGCCGCGGTGCTGCACCGCGACCGCGAGGGCACCGCGGCGGCGCTGGAGGCGGACGCCCGGGGCGACGGAGAGCGGTGGCTCGCCTTCTGCCGGGTCTGGGACCAGCTCGGTGACGGCATCGTCGACGCGCTGTTCGCCCCGTTCCCGCCGGTGCGCTCGGGCGCGGTGCTGGCCGCCAGGCTGCGCAGCGCCGGCGGGCTGCGGCTGGCGCGCAGCCTCGTGCTGCCGGTGCGCCGGCTGGGCGAGGAGGAGTTCGCCGGGGAGGGCGGCCGGCTGCTGCTGGCGGGCAACGCCCTCCACGCGGACCTGCCGCCCGAGGCGACGGGCAGCGGCGGGTACGGCTGGCTGATGTCGATGCTGGGCCAGTCCCACGGCTTCCCCGTCCCGGTGGGCGGTGCCGGCGCGCTCACCGAGGCGCTGGTGCGGCGACTGCGGCACCGCGGCGGCGAGGTGCGCTGCGGGACGGCGGTGGCCGAGGTGGTGGTCCGCGGCGGCCGGGCCGTGGGGGTGCGCACCGCGGACGGGACGCCGGTGGCGGCACGCCGGGCGGTGCTGGCGGACGTCGCCGCCCCGGCTCTCTACGGCGGCCTGGTGGCCGCCGAGCACCTCCCGGCCCGGCTGCTGGCGGACATGCGGCGGTTCCAGTGGGACCAGGCCACCGTCAAGGTCGACTGGGCGCTGTCCGGCCCGATCCCGTGGGACGACCCGGCCGTGGCACCGGCGGGGACGGTGCACCTGGCGGACGGAGTGGACGACCTCACCCGCTTCGCCTCGCAGACCGCGCGGGGGCTGGTGCCCGACCGCCCGTTCCTGATCCTGGGCCAGATGTCCACCGCCGACGCGACGCGCTCCCCCGCCGGCACCGAGTCGGCGTGGGCCTACACCCACGTCCCGCACACCGTGAAGGGCGACGCCGGACCCGACGGGCTGACCGGCCGCTGGGACGCCGCCGAGGGCGAGCGGATGGCCGACCGGATGGAGGAGCAGGTGGAGCGGTACGCGCCGGGGTTCCGGCAACGCGTCCGCGCCCGCCGCGTCCTCTCCCCGCCGACGCTGCAGGCCGCCGACGCCAACCTGGTGGGCGGCGCCATCAACGGCGGTACCGCCGCCATGCACCAGCAGCTGTTCTTCCGCCCCGTCCCGGGCACCGGACGGCCAGAGACCCCGGTGCGCGGCCTCTACCTCGCTTCCGCCTCGGCTCATCCGGGCGGCGGGGTGCACGGCGCCCCCGGCGCCAACGCGGCGCGCGCGGCGCTGCGCGGCTCCGGCGGTGTCGGCGCGGCGCTGGTGGCGGCCCAGCGACTGCTGTCCCGACCCGGGCGCGGCAAGGGGCACGCCTTCGACGAGGCATGACCCGCGGCCGCCGCGCGTCGACAGCCATCCGTCCCGGGTGCGTCCGGCGGGGTCCCCGCAGACCTGGCACGGCATCTCTGCCATGCAACGGCGTTGGCGCAGCGGGTGAAGTCGGCCGAGCATCGGGCGCCCCTCGCCGGCGGACTCCATGCGGACCCACAGGTTGCCGTGGTGGTCACGGTCGCCCTCGCGCGGTACGCGGTACGCGAGCCGGGCACCCCGGGCCCGTACTCGGCGGTCAGGTCGGATTCGCGCACCGCTCGGTCGGTGGATGCGGCGACGACGTAGGGGATGGTCACCCGTTCTCCGGTGTCTGCGTGCTGCACCGCCCCTGCCGGGGCCGTCACGGCGGAGGGGAGGGCCGCTGGTCTTCCCGGCAGGGGCGGGATCTGAGGGGTCAGCGCGTCCGAGCGGTGCGCACCGGCCGCACGGGGAGCGCGCGTCGGGCCGGGCGGACGGGCCGGATCACCGTCACATCGAGGTCCGAATGCAGCTGCGCCCGGACCTCGGGGCCGAGCTCAAGCCACGTCGTGCCGCCCCGGTGGGCGATGGCGGTGACGGGCAGGCACGAGCCGGCCAGGGTCAGGAAGTCACCGGCGCGTATCGCGGCGGCGGGGCAGCGCACTGCCTCGGCTCGCGGGTCATCGATGATCGACACTGCTGCTCCCGAAGGGTGCGAGGACGGGACGGAGGATCGGGCGCGCGGCCAGCGAATAAAGGACTTCGACATCCCCGGACCCGCAGACACGGTCCGGGCCGCGCGCGTTGGCGCTGATCGGGTGCCCGTCCGCCAGGGCGGCGCACTGCACCGCCCGGAACTCCGCATCGGCCGTCCACTCGCGGAAGACCGTGGGGACCGGTGTGGCGTACTGGCGCTGCTCCTCCGCCCGGTCGTCCGGGGCGGCGTCGAGCACATCCGCGAGCCGGGCGGCCTGGTGATGAAGCCAGTCGAGCGCGTCGTCAGGGGTGTCCGCCCAGGTGGTAGCCAGGTACCACTCCCCCGCCGCGTCCGGCGACCGGGCGACCACCTCGCAGTGGTAGCCGTCCACGTACCGACCCGCGCTCACGATCGGGGCTCCGCCCGGAACGGGGTGGAGCTGAGTTCGCGGAACAGGTCATGGCCCGGGTGATCGTCCAGGTGGAGGACGGCCCACATCATGGCCGCATCCCCGGTCGCCGCCTGCGGCCCCATCTCCGCACAGACCTCGCACTGCACCCGGAAGACCAGCGGCCCGGACCGGCGGACGAGCTGGAACCGGGCGAACCGGTAACCGCCACTCACCGCTCCCTCAACTCCTTCAGCTCCTTCAGATGCGCTTCGACGACCCGTCCCAACTCAGCTGACAGAGCGAGAAGTTCGGCAGTCGGCTTCGCCTGCTCGTCATCCGCCGGGGCAAGCACCGGCAAAGCCTCTGCTTCACCCTCGGCGCCGCTGCCGGTCACCGGGGCCCTCGCTCGTGCAACCGGACGGCGGTCCGCACATCGCGCACCGACAAGGCATTGCAGCTGTTCGTGGAGCGACCAAGTGCTTCGCGAAGCCCCTGGCATGTCATGCACGTACTCATCGGCACATCCGTGCGGTGACGATGCACGCAACTCGACGTGCGACCGAACGTGCGCGTCTGGCGGTAGTCGCCTTCACCCGACATCCTTCTGGAGCTGCGTACACAGAGCTTCACCTCTCGCTACGACATGACGACTCACGGCTTGTCGCACTTCGATGAGTTCGTTCGGACAGGACGCGCCCCGGCGTCAGGCCCCCCACCAGGTCCGAACCGGGGCGCTCTCCACATTCGTCGTGAGACCCTGAAACTTCAAGTGAAACTTCACGGATTCATCCTCGGCAAGCGAGATGGCACATGCCACGGCGCGCAGTGGGATGTTTTCGCAGACAGTTGGCGTGTCAGACTGCGCAGACGGAGTACTGGCGCAGGCGGGCGCGCCCGGGAGGAGTGCAGATGCCAGGACCGTCGAGGCCTACCCTGCGGCGCATCGAACTCGGTTACGAGCTGAAGAAGCTTCGCGAGAAGGCCGAACTCACAAGGGATCAGGCTGTCCAAGGGCTTCAGCTGTCGGAGTCGAAGCTGCTGCGGATCGAGACCGGCCTGCACGACCTCCGCTCCGCCGAGCTGCTACGCCGGCTGCTGGAGCGCTACGCAGTCACGGAAGCCACTGACGCCACGGCGGTCTCCGAGCTTCTGCGGGTCCAGCGCGAAGCGAGCAGCCAGGAATGGTGGGCCGGGTACCGCAGCGTGATGCCGTCAGGAATGCATCGCTTCGTTGGTATCGAGTCGGCTGCCGTCGCCGTCGACACCTACCACCCCACGCTGGTGCCGGGTTTGCTCCAGTCCGAGAGCTACGCGCGAGCGCTCTACACACTTGCCAAGCCCGTCGAAGAGACGACAACCGAGTTCCGCGAGAGGAACGTTGAGCTCCGGATGCGGCGCAAGGATGCGCTGTTCTGTGATTCGGGTTCGGAGCAGGACGCTGAACCGCCTCGACTGTCAGCCATCATCTACGAACCCGCCTTGCGCTACACGGTGGGTTCACCCACCGTGATGCGCGAGCAGTACGAGGAGATCATTCAGCTGGCTGGTCGCGACAACGTCACCATCCAGGTGCTTCCTCAAGGGACGCGCGGGTACCTGAACCCATTCGACTTCACGTTGCTGCACCTCGGTCCGGTACTGCCCACCGCCGTCCAAGTCGATGCCGGCGCTCCCTCCGTTACGGACAAGCCGAGAGAAGTGCTCAAGTTCGTGCGCAAGTTCGAAGCCATGTCGAGGTCGGCCCTTGCCCCCGAGGACACCCACTTGTTCATGCAGCAACTATCACGAGAGATGATGATCGAATGACAGGTAACCTTCCCACCCCCGCCTTGTCTTGGCACAAGTCTTCCTACAGCGACGGCGCTGGAGGAAATTGCCTGGAGACATCGGACGGGCTCGCCGGGGTCATGTCGGTGCGTGACTCCAAGAACCTGGCCGGGCCCACCCTCGCGGTGCCCACGGGCGCGTTCGCCGCGTTCGTGAACGGCGTCAAGTCGGGTTCGCTGCACCGCTGAACGTGCGCCACGCAGACGGCCCCACCGTGCCCAGCTTGAGTTCTATCGGTCCCCGCAACACCCTGGAGTTCAGGGAGTTGCGGGGACCGTGGGTTGTGGGGAGTTGACGGCGAGGTTCTTCGAGGCGCTGGACCGGGAGAGTGGGAGTATCTCGGGTGCGGCCCGTGCGGTCGGGGAACGCTCGTCGGTGGTCGTCCAGCTGATTCCGTTCGACCTCGAAGAACGACGAGCGCTCGACCGTCCGGTGACCGTCCCTACTTTGGGCGACCGGTCGCAGATCGTGCACGCGGAGTCCGCACACTCGGGCCGTCTTGAGCTTGAAACACGCTACGTTCAGCTCTGGTGACCGCCTACCATCATCTGCATCTTGAAGCGGCACCACAGGAACAATCGCTCACCGTTACGTAGGCAGCTACGAAAGGGCACCCTGTGACTTCCGAATCTCCCCACTGGGCCAAGTCGTCCTACAGCAACACTGGCGGCTCGTGCGTCGAGTGGGTTCCGGGCATCGTGTCGACCACGGGCGCCGTCCCCGTCCGCGACTCCAAGAACCCGGCAGGCCCCACCCTCGCAATTCCGGTCACCGCGTTCACCGCGTTCGTGGACGGCGTGAAGTCAGGTTCGCTCCACCGCTGAACATTCGCCAAGCAGACGGCACCACCGTGCCCAGCACGGGGTGGTTGCTCGCTGCGACCAGGGACCCGTCCCTGGCGAGGACTCACCACCAGCTCACAGCCGCATCGCTCTCCCCGGCGGCATCGGTAGCCATGATCGACGAGGCACGGAAGGGCACCCCATGACGACCACGGCTGACGTGACCCGGTGGGTCACGTCCTCCTACAGCAACACCGGCGACTCGTGCGTCGAGTGGGTTCCGGGCATCGTGTCGACCACGGGCGCCGTCCCCGTCCGCGACTCCAAGAACCCGGCAGGCCCCACCCTCGCCGTTCCGGTCACCGCATTCGCCGCGTTCGTGGACGGCGTCAAGTCTGGTTCACAGCACCGCTGAACGTGCGCCAAGCAGACGGCACCACCGTGCCCAGCACGGTGGGGCTGCTCGCTGCGTCCAGGGACTCAGCGCCAGTCGTGCTCCGTTCCTGCGTCTGCGCTGGCAAGTGCCTGCTGGAAAGCTGGTATCTATGCAGGTCCGGGGCGCCTGAGGAGTTGGATGACCGTGCGGTGATAGACGGCGTGAACGAGCGGGAGTTGGGCGAGCTGAGCACGCTCGTCCGTCCCGTGCAGCCCCTCGTAGGCCACACCGAAGCCGGCGGTTGCCGGGACACCGTGCGCGGCCAGGAGGTTTCCGATGTTCGACGGACCCGCGGTCTTCGGTGTGACTCGGACGCTGAGCGACTCAGCCGCGGCGAGGATCGCCGCCGCGGGCTCGGCATCGCGCGGGACCCGGAACGGTGGCCAGCATGCGACTTCCTCAATCTGCGTGGGAGCTGGCGGCGGAAGCTCGCTGTCCAGCTGGGCTACGACGCTTCGGACAAGCTCCGCGGCGCGTGCTCCGTCGAGGGCGGGCGTCAGGCGCACATCTACGTGCAGATCGACCCGGTCCGGCGTCACCGACCACCCGCTTCCACCGCTGATTGAGGTAACCGTCAGCTTGGCCGGCAACGGAAAGCGCTCATCAGCTTCCGGCAGCGCGCTGGCGTCCAGCAGCTGCACAAGCCGCGCGGCACGGGTGACCGCACTCACGACACTCTTGCTCGAACCCGAGTGCCCCGCCGTAGCGTGCACTGTCAGCACCGCCCGCCACAGTCCACGACCACCGACCACCACCTGGTCGAACCCCGGGTACCCAATCATCACTCCGTCCGGACGCCGCGCCCGCTCGTCCGACAGGAAGGCGCGTGCTCCCCCGAAGTGCCCCGTGTGCTCGTCCACGTCCAGAAGAACGCTCAGCCCCCCGGACAGCCGGGCCGCATCGCGCTGGACGGTCCCAGCAATGTGACAGAACATGCTGGCCGCGAGCTTGCTGTCCGCGGCGCCACGCCCCCGCAGCCAGCCGCCTGACACATCCCCGATGGTCGGGCCAAAGGTCCAAGCGCTCTCATCGCCGTACGGGGCGGTGTCCAGGCAGGCGTCCAGCGTCCACCACCGCCCCGGCCGGCCGCACTCGACCTCCACCAGCAGGCCCACCGTCTCTCCGTCCGCCCCGAAGAGACGGCGATGAGGAAGGCCGCGTTCGGTCAACCAGGACTCGACACATCCCAGCACGGGGCCGTAGTCATCGATCCCGCCTCGGCTGGGCAGCCGGACAAGGTTCTGTGCCAGGCGGACCACCGAGTCGGTGTTCTTCGTGCCGACATCCAGATAGTCGATACCGTCGCTCACGTCTCTCCCTCACGGGTTGCCTCGGACCAGCGCCGCAGCGCCTGTGCCGTGTGGATTGGGCGCGCCGACGCGCACGCCTCCCGCCCGTGCTGCACCAGCCCTGCCGCTACCTCAGCCCCCAGCAGCACGCCGCAGTCGAAGCCATCTGCACCGTGAAAGCTGGGCAACGGAACCACGGCAGCACGCTCCGAGGCAACGAAGTTGCGCTCCAGCGCAGAACGCGGCTCGACCATGCCGATGTGCAGCGTCTGCACCCCGTTGCTGCGAGACATCGGGTCCCGCAGCTGCAACAGCCGTGCCACGTGCGCATCGAGCTCGCCCCTGCGAGGCGACCCGTACAGCACCCGGTAGTGGACGAGGTCCGGCACCTCGGCGATCACACGCTCGATCGCTGCCAGGTAGCCGGGCTCACGCGACCTCGACCCCATGGCGACCAGGTACTTCTCAGCACCACGTACTACCTCGACCATGGCTGCCACGAGATCGACGTGCCTCGTCAGTAGGCGCTCGACGTTGGCCGTCCCCCTGCGCGCGAGGCTGGTCGTCGCCTCCAGACCATCCTGATGCGCGAACAACGAGCGAGTGTCTTCGTCGTACAGCTCGCACAATCCGCGGCGGTTCCGCAGCCCCGTCCGCTTTCTCCCCGACTCCCACGCGCTCAGCAACGTCGGCGTCGCCGCGCCGCCCGTGATCGCGTTGAGCCGCGTGCACACCTCTTCCTGCGTTAAGTTCAGTTCGAGCCGCACACGCTTCAGCCCCGATACCGTCATGAAGACCACGATTCCATCCCAGCCTCTCCGTCTGGAAGTACCTCGCGGTCTTGCTCGCACCGCAGGAGCCACTGCCTGCTTGGGCCACACCCCGATGGGAGAACCAGACGAGGCGCCCGGCGGGGCTCCACGGCGCACAGCTGCGGCAGACCAGGGTGGGGCTTCTCCGTGCGCCAGGGTCGCAACCGTCCGATCGTGCGTCTCCGGGGCCACGGCGAGGTCCGGGCGCGCCCGGCCGCCGACTCCTCAGGGCAGCTCCGCGCCGCCTGACCGACCTGCGCGGGCGCGGCGGCCGGTCAGGCGGTCAGCTCGGTGCGCAGCGCGTCCCGCAGCCGGGCGGCGCGCTCGGCGACCGCGTCCGGCCCCAGCTCGACGGCCTTGTCGCACCACTCGCCGGCCTGGCCGAGGTCGCCGCGCCGCGAGGCGAGCAGCGCGAGGTGCAGGGCGGAGCGGCCGTGGCCGGCCTCCGCGGCCCGGGTCCACCACAGGGCGGCTTCCGGCTCCGCGCCCTCGCGGGCGAGGAGCAGGCCCAGGTTGAAGGCGCCGTGGCTGCTGCCGGCCTCCGCCGCGCGGCGGTACCAGTCGGCGGCCTCGACGATGTCCCCGCGGGTGGCGGCGGCCATGCCGACGCGGACCTGGGCACGGCGGTGGCCGCGCTCGGCGGCGTGCTCGTACCAGCGCTCGTACTCGGGCCGGCCGTCCTCGTCGGTGTCCCGGCCGGTGCCGGTGGCGGGACCGCCGGCGGCCGCGCGGTCGGCGCGGGCCTCGGTGACCTCGGGGACCTCGCCGGAGGCCGCGGCACGCTCCAGCCAGGAGGCGAGCCGGAAGGCGCCCTCCGGGCTGCCGCCCTCGGCCGCGGCACGGAGCATGCGGACGGCGGCGGCGCGGTCGCGGTCGGTGCGGCTCTCGCGCAGGCGCTCCATGCCGATCTGGAGCGCGGCCTCGGCGTGGCCGGACTCGGCGGCGTGCTCGTACCAGCGGCGGGCGAGCGTGGTGTCGCCGCGCCGCGCGTAGAGGATGCCGAGGTTGAAGGCGGCGTCGACGCTGCCGGACTCGGCGGCGCGCGAGAACCAGGGTTCGGCCCCGGCCTCGTCGCCGCGCTGGAGCAGCAGCACGGCGAGCGCGTTGGCGGCCTCGCGGTGGCCCGCGTAGGCGGCGCGGCGGTACCACTGCTCGGCCTGGCCGTCGCGGCCGCGGTCGGCGCTGAGCAGGCCGAGGTTGTAGGCGCCGTTGGTGTCGCCGGCCTCGGTGGCGGCGCGGTACCAGCGCTGCGCCTCGCCCCGCTCGCCGCGCTCGGCGTGGAGC
>NZ_JAAVJC010000005.1 GCF_012033785.1 Streptomyces bohaiensis | reverse complement strand
CCGCCGGCCGGCGGGCGTCGACCACGGCCACGTCGGCCGACGGGTCCCGGTCCAGCAGGTGGTGGGCGGTGGCGAGGCCGGCGAGTCCCGCGCCGACGACGGCGATGTCGACGGTCAGGTCGTCGGTGACCCGGGCTGCGGGCGCGGTGGGCGCGGCGGGTGCCGCGGACCACGGCGGCAGGTCGGCGACCGGGAGGCTCATCGCGGCCCCTGCTCGGC
This sequence comes from Streptomyces bohaiensis, assembly GCF_012033785.1. GTDB lineage: Bacteria > Actinomycetota > Actinomycetes > Streptomycetales > Streptomycetaceae > Streptomyces > Streptomyces bohaiensis. Next base: position 55,931 of record NZ_JAAVJC010000005.1, on the reverse strand, counting down.
CAGAGCGTGGAAGGCGCGATCGTGCCAGATCAGCGGCCGGCCCGGCCCGGCGCGCAGCGCGGTGAGCCGTCCGACGACCAGGCAGTGGTCCCCGTAGGGGCGGATCTCGGCCGTGCGGCAGACCGCCCAGCTCAGGGCGTCCGCCAGGACGGGCGCGCCCAGGCTCTCCTCGTACGACTCCGCGGCGAACCGCTCCGCCGGCGGTGCCGAGGAGAACCGGCGGGCGCGGAGGGACTGGCCCTCCGCCAGCAGGTGGACGGCGAAGCGGTCGCGGGTGCGCAGCGCGTCCAGGGTGCGCGAGGAGTGGGCGAGGCAGAGCAGCAGCAGCGGCGGCTCCGCCGAGAGCGAGGTGACGGTCGAGACGGTCGTCCCGACGGGCCCGTCGTCGGTGGACGCGGTGACGAGGGCGACCCCGGCGGCCAGGCCGGAGAAGAAGTCCAGGCACGGCTTCCTGCCGGGCACCGGCTCCGCCTCGGGTCCGCTGCTCGGCGCGCCGGCTATGACGTGCGGCATGGGGGCTCCTTCCTCTCCGGGTGTCTCCGGTCGGGCGTGCTCGTGATGCGACGTGCGGGTACGGCGTGCGGGTACGACGTGCGACGTGCTTCTGCGGCGGGCCGGACCGGCGGAGGAGCCGGCGGGCGGTGGCGGGGCGGTGCCGGTGCGGGGCCGGGCGCGGGAGGTGGCGGGCCGGAGCGGCGACGGGCGGTCCGGCCCGTCACCCCTCCTGTTCGGCCTCCAGCGCGTCGCGCAGCGCGAGGAGGGTGGCGCGCATCGTGGTCCGGTTGCGCGACCGACGGCGGACGACGCCGGTCACCAGCGGCGTCACGGCGGTGAGCGCCGCGCCGAGCGGGCCGGACCGGCGGTCGTGCCACTCCTCGCGCACCTCGCACCCCTCCGGCAGCGGGCGGAACCGGTACGCCCACCCGGCGACCGGGATGCCGAGGAACCCGACGTGGAAGGCGAAGGCGCGCCCGGGCTCCGCCTCGACCACGCGGCACAGCGTCGGCCAGGGCAGCCAGCGCGCCCGGTTGCGGCCGACGAAGCGGGTGCCGACCCGCACGGGGCCCTTGCCGAGCACCCACGCGCCCCTGCACTCCGGGCTCCACTCGCCCATGCGGGCCACGTCGCTCACGGCGGCGTAGGCGGTCTCGGGCGGCACCCGGACGACGACGGACTCGCTCACCCGGGACGGGGTGTCGGCTTCGCCGGGGGTCGCGGCGGTCTGCTCGGTCATGACGGGTGCGGTCCCTTCGCTGGGGCGGTGGAGGCGGGCTGCGGCACGTCCGGGGGGCCGGACGGCCCGGACGGCGTGCCGGTGCCCGGTACGGCGGGCGGGTCCTGGCGGCGGAAGGGCAGCCACCAGTTCCACCGGCTCATCAGCCGCATCGAGGCGGGGACGATCAGCAGCCGGATGACGGTGGCGTCCAGCGCGATGGCCAGGGCCATGCCGAGGCCGAGTTGCTGGATCGGGATGATGCCGGTGAAGGCGAAGGCGGAGAAGACCGCGACCATGAGGACGGCGGCACCGGAGATCAGCGGCATGGTGTCCGCCATGCCCCGCGCGACGCTGCCGGTGTTGTCCCCGGTGGCGAGGTAGTCCTCGCGGACCCTGCTCAGCAGGAAGACCTCGTAGTCCGTGGAGAGGCTGAACAGCAGCGTCACCAGCAGGACGGGCACGAAGTTGGTGAGCCGGCCGTCGGCGTCGAGCCCCAGCGGCCCGCTCAGCCAGCCGTCCTGGAAGATCAGCACCAGCACGCCGTAGGTGGCGCTCACCGACAGCAGGTTGATGGCGATGGCCTTCAGCGGCAGGAAGAGCGAGCGGAACGTGAACAGCAGCAGCAGGTAGATCACGGCGAGCATGGTGGCGATGACGGGAAGCAGCGCGTCCTCGATTACCGCGTTGGCGTCCACCCCCTCCGCCGTCTCCCCGCCCACGGCCACGCGCCAGTCACCGGCCGCGGCCAGCACCTCCGCCTCGGCCCGGACCTCCTCCAGCAGCCGCTGCACCGCCTCGGAGGAGGCGGTGTCGTCGCCCACCACCTCGATGAGCAGCGTCGTGCCGTCGGCGGAGACGAAGTGGCCGAGGGTGGCGCGGGCGTCGTCGGGCAGCCCGCCGGTGTCGGCCGGCACGAGGAGGGGGTCCTGCGGGTTCACCGCGCGCAGGGTCGCCACCGCCGAGTCGACGCGGACCGCGCCGGGCAGCCCGGCCAGGGCGTCGTGGAACTCCAGCAGGTCGGCACGGGCCGCCGCCGGCATCTCCCGCACGGGGTCGGACGCCGAGACGACCACCTGCAACGGCGCGGCGCTGCCCACCCCGAACGCGTCGCGGGCGGTGTCGTACCCCTGGCGGACCGCGGTGTCGGCGGGGACCACCCGGGCGTCCGGGGTGAACGTCTCCAACCGCAGCGCCGGCAGCGCCAGCACCAGCATGGCGCCCACCCCGATGGCGAGGAACAGCACCGGACGGGCCATCACCCGCCGGGTGACGCGGGTCCAGCGCTCACCGCGCCGCGCGGCGTCCCGGGGTCGTCCCACCCGGCCCCACTCGATGCGGGGGCCCAGGAGGTGCAGCAGGACCGGCAGTAGCAGCACGCTGATCAGCACCGCGAGGGCCACCACCACCACGGCGCCCAGCGCCATGGAGCGGATCACCCCGAGGTCGACCAGGAACAACGTGGACATCGCGGCGACGATGGTCAGCCCCGAGGCGAGGACCGTCTCCCCGGAGGTGCGCAGCGTGCGGGCCATCGCCCGCTCCACGGCCTCCCGCGAGGAGTCGCCCTCCGCCCGCAGCTCGTCCTTGAACCGCATGATCATGAAGAGCGAGTAGTCGACCCCGACGCCCAGTCCGAGCATGGCGGCGGCGCTCTGCACGAACACCGACAGCTCCACCTGCCGGGCGACCACCGCCAGCAGCCCGAAGGCGAAGACGACGGCCGTCACCCCCACCAGCAGCGTGGCCAGCGCCGCCGCCACGCTGCGGAAGATCAGCAGCAGCACCAGCAGGATGATCGGCAGGGTCACCACCTTGGCGAGGATCAGCCCGCGCTCGCTGAGGTGGTTGACCTCGCCCCACAGCGCCGCCTGGCTCACCAGCGACACGTCCAGCTCCTCGGGCCCGAACCGGGAGTCGAGCCCCTCCTGGATGTCGGGCAGCACGCGGCGGGCCGTGCCGTCGTCGAGGTCGGAGCCCACGCGCACCAGGGCGGTGCGGCCGTCCTCGCCGAGGAACGCGCCGCGGTTCTCCTCCTCGGTGAGCGTGGTCCAGCCGTAGCTCTCCGAGGCGCGCAGCCGGTCGTCGCGCAGGACGGCGTCGGCGGCCTCGGCGACCCGCGCCTCGAACTGCGGCTGCCCCGACCGGTACCGGTGGTCGGTGATGACGACGGTGACGGAGGTGGCGCCGCGCCCCTCGAACCCGTCGTCGGCGAGGCGTGCGGCCGCCTCGGCGGAACCGGAGCCGGCGGCGTACCAGCCGCCCCCGCTGAGCAGGCCGGGCAGGGAGAACGCCTGCACGCCGGCCACGGCGAGCAGCAGCAGCCACACCACGGCCAGCGGGCGGCGGTGACGGCTGGTCAACCGCGCCAGGCGGGTCGGCACACCGGAGTCGCGGTGTCCCTCCGGGCGCGGTCGGTCGGTGCGAAGGTTCATGCGCGGATCGGGACTCCGTGGTCGCGGTCGTCGGTGAGGATCTCCATCAGCGCCCGGTCGGAGGCGGTCAGGCGCTCCACCCGGCCGGTCGCCTTGTTGGTGATCTGGAGGTCGCACCGGCCGATCTTGGTGTTGAGGCAGTGCTTGATGCCGCCGGGCGGGTTGTAGTAGTTGAGGCCGACGAAGTCGGCCGGGGCCGCGGTGAACCGGCCGCGGATGGCGACCGCCTCGTCCGAGCTGGCGAAGTCCCAGTAGAAGTAGCCGAAGTCGCCCTTGGCGCGCAGCGCCCTGCCGAGGGAGGAGAGCTGGTACTCCCGGTCGTGGTGGCGCAGCACCAGGAAGGTGACCTTCGGCGTCATGACGGGCCCGGCCACGCGGGTCCGGCCGGTCACGATCTCCAGGAACGTGTCGGGCTCGCCGTCGAACCCGGCGACCTGCCCGAAGGCGTAGTGGTCGGTGTGCCGGCTGCCCCAGTTGTGGTTCTGACTGCCGGTCCAGCCGTCGATGTCGACGGTCTCGCCGTCCACGGTGAGGGTGCCGGAGTAGGTCGCCAGCGGCAGACCGACGAGGCTCTTCGCCTTGGGGAAGCCGCCGGTGTACATCCGCGGCGGGAGCAGCAGCAGCGGAGGCTCGGACCCCTTGTAGGTCAGGTCCCAGCCGATCCGGCCGTCCGTGCCGCGGGCCTCGCCGCGCAGCGCGCCCGGCTCCAGGACGCTCCCGTCGATCCGCGCGCCGAAGGAGTCCGGCGAGAAGTGGCAGTCGGCGATCGGGTGCTCCTCCTTCGCCACCACGTGCCGACCGGTGGTGCCGTCGAAGTGGACCGCCCACAGCTCGCCGATGGCCGACTCCGGCATCCCCTCGGGGCTGAAGACGGTGTAGCGGATCCAGAACGCGCGGGGCTCGGTCGGGTGGTTGCCCCGCTGGTAGAAGCTCTCGTAGTGGCCCGCCCGCTGCCCCGGGCGGTACTGCGTCCAGTTCAGTCGTGCGGCGTCCGCGGTGCTGGGGTCGATGTTCATCGGGTCCGTCTTCCGTTCGGTGGCGGTTTCGGATCGGTGGCGGTTTCGGATCGGGGGGTGTCGGGACGGTGCCGGTCGGCCCGGGGCGCGTTCGCGGCGGCGGCGGGTCAGTTGCGGCTCGGGCGGGCCCCGCGACCGACCCGCCGGGTCCGGTCCGGTCTAGCCCGTGCCGGTCGCCCGGGACCGCGTGTGCACGGTCATCTCCATGCCGTACCGCGGCCGCAGCGTGATCGACGCCTGGTTGACCACGCGGTGCGCCGGTACGTGGCGGAACTCGTACCGCCGCACCAGGGCCGCCAGCAGCAGGTGCGCCTCCATCAGCGCGAAGTGCTTGCCTATGCACAGGTGCGGGCCGGCGCCGAAGGGCATGTGGGCGAACCGGTGCCGTCCCCGCTTGCCCTCGGCGGAGAACCGGTCCGGGTCGAACCGCTCCGGGTCCTCCCAGTGCCGCTCGTGGCGGTGGATGGTGAAGAGGTCGACCAGCAGCCGGGAGCCGGCCGGCACGGTGTACCCGCCCAACTCGGTGTCCCGCAGCGCCAACCGCGGCACGATCGGCGCCGAGGGGTACAGCCGCAGCGCCTCCTCGAAGACCTGGAGGGCGTACGGCATCGCGGCGAGGTCGGCCATGGTGGGCATGGCGTCCCCGAGGACCGCGTCCACCTCCTCCTGCACCCGGCGCAGCACCTCGCGGTGGCGGGAGAGCAGATAGAACGCCCAGGTCAGCGTGATGGCGGTGGTCTCGTGGCCGGCGCCGAAGGTCGTGATGACCTCGTCGCGGACCTCGCGGTCGCTCATCCCCTGCCCGGTGTCGGCGTCCCGGACCTCCAGCAGCATGTCCAGCAGGTCGGGCGTGCCGTCGCCCCGCACGGTGCCGGCGGCGGCCGCCGCGCGGCGCTCCGCGATGATGCCGTAGGTCATCGCGTCGATGCCCTCCATCACGCGCCGGAAGCGGCGGTTGCGGGGGGTCGGCCAGTGGGTCGGCGGGCTGAAGGGGTTCTGCAGCCGGTCGAAGGCGTAGTTGATGGCGACGTCCACGGCCTCGGGGCTGATGCCGTCGCGGGTCTGCTCGACGTCGGTGCTGAACATGCAGCGGCTGACGATGTCGAGGGTCACCCGCATCATCTCGCCGTGGATGTCCACGACGTCGCCGCTGCGGTGGCTGCGCGCCATGTGCGCGACCTGCGCCGCCGTCGACGCGGACATCGACTCGTACATGCGGGCGATGGCCTGCTTGGTGTAGATCGGCTGCATCATGCGCCGGTTGCGCATCCAGCTCTCGTGGTCGTCGCTGGTGAGCAGGCCCTCGCCCAGGATCAGCCGGAGCGGGTTGTCCGGGCCGAGCTTGCCGTAGGCGGCGCTGTCGGTGAGCACCTCGGCGGCCAGCTCGGGGCTGGAGACGCCGTGCACCACCACCGGGCCCAGCCGGTACCGCACCAGGTCGCCGTGGTCGCGCCACCCCCGGTGCATGGCCAGCAGGATGTCGCGGCGGAAGTCGAGGATGCTGCCCAGTACCGGCAGTCCGCTGCCCTCCGGCGCGAGGGGCGGGGCGGAGCCGGTCGGCGCGGCCGCCGGTGCGGCGGAGGCGCGGGTGCCAGGTGACGTCGTCATCGGTGGTTCCCCCCTCTCACTTCCGCGCCAGCGCGCAGACCCAGCCGAGCGAGCGGCGCGGCTCGGAGACGAACCGGCCCTCCTGGAATCCCGCCTTGGTCAGCATCTCCACCAGATCCGCCCCCGAGAGGATGCGCAGCCCCTCGCGCTCCGACCGCTCCGTGAACCGTCGCCCGAAGTATCGCTGGATCGGGGAGGGCTGCTCGGCCGCCTCCCGGCTCATCTCCAGGGTGATCGCCACCTGGCCGCCGGGCCGCAGGACGCGGTAGGCCTCGGCGAGGCCCCGCATCGGGTCGGGCCAGAAGTAGAACGTCTCGATGGCGCTCACCTGATCGAACGACGACTCGGGGTACGGCAGGTTGCCCGCGTCGCCCTCCTTGATCTCCACCCGGCCCCGAGCGATGCCGTCGACGTTGCGGCGCACGGACTGGCGGACCATCTCGGGCGAGTAGTCCACGCCGGCGACGAACCCGCTGCTCGCCCGGCGGGAGAGCAGCTCGACCGCCATGCCGCTGCCGCAGCCGATGTCCAGGACCCGCTGCGAGCGCCGTACGTCCATGTGCTCGGCCGCCCACACCGTCAGGGTGCGGTGCTGGCGTGCCATCAGGTGGCCGACCAGCGTGCCGGAGCGTCCGGTGGGCCGCCGGAAGTTGGTCTCCACCACTTCGAGCGGCCGCTTCAGCAGTTTGTCGATCATGCGCATGTCCTTCGCTCGTCGCAACGTCCGAGAGGCGCCGGCGATCGCCGGCGGAGTCCACGGCTGGGCCCGGCGGGAACCGGGCGGGAATGACGGGGGCGGCGCGGCGGCCCCTGGCCGATCGGGCACCCGGTCGGGCACCTTGCGGCGGGCACCCGGTCGGGCGCCGGCGGCGGGCGGCCGCCCCGGGCGCACCGCCGGGGCGCGGCGTCGGACGGTCGGCGGAGAGGGCAGGATTCGAACCTGCGGGGGCTTGCACCCGATCCGGATCGCTCCGGATCCCCGTTGGGCCACTTCGGGTACCTCTCCCGGTCGAGGAGGCGGTCGGGCCGCGTTCCTGCCGTGCCCCCGATGCTTCCGGAGCGGGCTGAGATCCCGCTGAGATTCTCCTGAGACGGTGCTCGGTCCCGGAACGGCCGCCGCCGGGGGAGTGGACCGGCCGCGCGACGGGCAACAACGAGATGCCCTCGGGGTGCGGAGAGAGGGCGGCGAGGGAGGGGAACGCCATCAACGAGACGCCCGGGCCGGTGCCGTACGCGACGGGGGAGGCCGACGACCCCGGCTGCCTGCGCCCCGGCGAGGCGCAGCGGCTGCTCGCCGGCGCGCGGTGGCGCCGGCTCGTCGTGATCGGGGACATCCCGGTCGAACGGTCGGCCGAGCCGGTGCCCGGCTACGCGCCGTGGCCCTGGTACGACCGGGTCGCGGCGGCACTGCGCGAGGTCGCGGCGGACCTCGCCCACCTCAACCTGCTGGGGCGGCGTCCGACCACCGCCGCGCAGGTGCGCTCCGTGCAGCTGCCCGCCGCGCTCGCCTTCCGCGGCGACCTCGCCCTGCTGTGCTGGGGCGCCGGGTACGCCACGCGGGAGACGCCGGACCTGCGCGGCGCGACCGCGGAACTCACCCGGACCGTCGCCCCGTTGCGCGACGCCGGGTACGACGTGGCGCTGGTGGGGCTCGGACCCGCCGCCCGCCCCGGGACGGGCGGCAGGCGCGACCCGGCCGCGGAGCAGCAGCGCCGCATGGCGGACCGGGTCAGGGCCGTCGCGGTCCGCCACGGCGCGCTCTGCGTCGACCTGGACCCGCCGCGGGCCGAGTCGGGGGCCGTGCCGGCGTGGAGCCGGGACCGGACCCGCCGCACCGGACGCGGCCACGCCCTGGCCGCGGCGACCGTGGTCCGGGCCCTGGCCGCGGCGGTGCCCGCGACGCCCGGGCACTGCCGCGACCCGCTCAGGCCCGGGTGAGGACCAGCACGGCATTCTGACCCCCGAACCCGAACGAGTTGCTGACGGCCACCTCGACCGGTGTCCGGCGGCCGGCCTTGTGGACCATGTCCACCTCCAGCTCCGGGTCCAGGCTCTCCAGGTTGGCCGTCGGCGGGATGTGGCCGCTCTCGACGGTCAGCGCCGTCACCACCGCCTCGATGGCGCCGGCCGCCGCGAGCGAGTGGCCCACCACCCCCTTGACCGAGGTGACGGCGGGCCTCTCGCCCAGCACCCGGTGGATCATCCGGGCCTCGGTGGCGTCGTTGAGCCGGGTGGCGGTGCCGTGCGCGTTGACGTGGTCGACCGCGTCGGCTCCGACGCCGGCGTCGGTCAGCGCGGCCCGGAGCGCGAGCTCGGCGCCGACGCCGTCCGGGTCGGGCGCCGTCGCGTGGTGGGCGTCGGCCGAGGCGCCGTAACCGCTGACCATCGCCCGGACGTGCGCGCCGCGCGCCCGGGCGTGCTCCGGCCGCTCCAGGACCAGCACCCCCGCCCCCTCGGCCGGTACGAAACCGCCGCGGTCCGCGTCGAAGGGCCGGGAGGTCGCGGCCAGGTCCTCGCGCCGGGCGGCCAGCGCCCCCATCTGGCTGAACCCGGTGACCAGCGACGGCACCAGCGGAGCCTCGGTGCCGCCGGTGACGACCACGTCGCACAGCCCCGACCGCAGCAGCTCGCGCGCCACACCCGTCGCCGTGGTCCCCGAGGCGCAGGCCGTCGCGGTCACGAAGCTGGGCCCGCGGGCACCGCACATCATCGAGACGTAGCCGGCGCACATGTTGGGGGAGAGCATCGGCACCAGGAGCGGGGAGACCCGGCGCGGGCCCCGTTCCAACAGCACGGTGTGCTGCTTCTCCCAGGTCGCGGCGCCGCCGATGCCGTTGCCCAGGACGACCCCGACCCGGGTGGCGTCCCAGGCGTCCCGGTCCAGCCCCGAGTCGGCGAGCGCCTCGTGCGCCGCCACCAGTACCAGCTGGCTGCTCCGGTCGAGCCGCCACTGCTGCTTGCGTTCGATGAGCGCCCCGGGGTCGAAGTCGGGCACCGAGCACGCGAAGTCGACCGGCAGTCCGGCGAGGTCCGGATGGTCGACCGCCGCGGTGCCCCGGGCGGCGTGCAGCACCTCCCAGGTGCGGGCCACCCCGACGCCGGCGGCGGTGACGAGACCGACCCCGGTGACGGCGGCGTGGAACGGCTCCCGGGGCGGCGCCCCTGTGGGTCCGCTCATCAGACGGCCGTCAGCTTCCCGGAGATGACCCCGGCCGCGTGCGCGATGGTGGAGTCGAGGTCGACCTCGCTGTCGTCGAGCTCCACCCCGAACTCCTCCTGGGAGGCGACCGACAGCTCGACGAGGGCGAGGGAGTCCAGTTCGAGGCCGCCGAGCGTGCTGTCCGGCGTGATGTCCGCCGCGTCCAGGCCGAAGGAGCCGGCGAGCAGGTGGACGAGGCGCTGGTAGGTGTCGGACATGGTGTGTCCCCTTCCGGAAGAGGTGTCGTCGGTGCGCCGCGGAGCGTGCGGGCGCGCCCTCAGGTGTTCGGGGCCCGGTGGGCGGCGGCGGTGCCGGTCGCCTCGGGCGCGCCGGCGGGGCCGTCCTCGGACGCGGAGGCGCCGGGGGAGGCGCCGGGGGCGGCGGGGCGACCGGCTGCCGGCGCCGCCATGTCGGCGGCGAGCCGCGCGTAGGCGGGGTGGGGGACCGGCTCGAAGCTCACCGCGAACGGCTTGAGGAAGTTGCCGAAGAGCGCGCGGTCGCCGAAGAGGTGGATCGGGATGGCGAGCAGCGCCCACTCCGCGCCCCACAGCCAGATCCAGGCGAGGACCACCAGCCCCTGCGTCACCAGGCTGTGCATCACGTTGTAGAGCACGTAGTAGGCCCGGTGGACCTCCCCGGTCGGGCTGCGGTGGTGGGCCATCGCCCCCGGGATGTAGCCGATGAGGTCGATGTACACGAACAGCGCGACGAAGGCGACCCAGCGGACCTCGCCCAGGTTGGCCAGCAGCAGGACCGTGGCGACCGCCAGCCCCAGCGCGTACTCCAGCCGGATCAGCCGGTAGGTCGTCGGCGTCTCGAAGAGGTTGCGGGCATCCATCAGAGCGCCCCCGGAGCGCCCGCCGCCGCGGCCCGCGCCTCGGCGACGGCCCGCGCGTCGGCGACCGCCCGGGCGACGGCCTCGTCGCCCACCACCTCGGCGCCGCCCGCGAACAGTCCGATGACCACGCGGGCGATGGTCTCCTTGAACACCCGCTGCGCGACCGGGTCCAGGATGCCGGCGAGGCTGGGGATGCCGAAGTCGAACTCGGCGGCGAAGACCACCAGGCAGTGCGGCCCGTCGGCCTCCATCCGCCAGGTGCCGCGGAACTCCGCGAAGTCGCCGTCCACCTGCTCGAAGGTGATGGTGAGGGTCTCCCGGTCGAAGAGGTCGCTCTCGCTCCAGCACAGCACGCCGTTGCGGAAGTAGACCTCCCAGTCGCTGATCTCCGCGGAGGGGGAGACCTGCCGGGTCTCCACCGACCGGATCACGTCGGTCAGCTCCGGGTAGCGGCTGAACGCGCTGACCCGGTCGAACGCCTGCTGGGCGTCCTGGTCGGCGATCCTGAGGGTGACGCTGACGCTACGCATGGTTGCTGCCGCCTTCTGTCGTCGTTCCGTAGCGGACGCTCTGCGCGCGGCACGCCCGGTCGACCGCCTCGTAGAAGAAGTCCAGGTCGCCGCGGGTGAGCACCGCGGGCGGGGTGAAGCGCAGGACGAGGTGCGAGTTGAGGGAGTGGTTGGCGATGACGCCGTTCATGATCAGCTCGATCAGCAGGTCGCCGGCCGGGCCGGGCTCGGCGAACTCGATCCCCAGCAGCAACCCCCGGCCCCGGACCTCGCGGACGGCGGTGCCGTAGTGGGCGCGGACGATCCGTTCCAGCTCCGGCAGGATCTCCGCGCCGAGCTGCCGGGAGCGGGTGACGAGGTCGTCCTCGTGCAGCGCGGCCAGGGCCCCGCGGACGGCCGCCATCGCCAGGGGCGCCCCCGCGAAGGTGGAGGTGTGCAGGTAGGGGTCCCGGTCGAACGCCCGGAACGCCGCGTGGGTGGCGACCACCGCCGAGACCGGGACGATCCCGCCGCTGAGGCCCTTGCCGACCAGCAGCACGTCGGGGGTGACGCCCTCGCGGTCTACGCCCCACCACGAGCCGAGCCGCCCGAGCCCCGTCTGGATCTCGTCCAGCACCAGGAAGGCGCCGTGGCGGCGGCAGATCTCCTGCACCGCCCGCAGGTAGCCGTCGGGCGGGATCACCACCCCCGCCTCGCCCTGGACGGGCTCCAGCACCACGCACGCCTCGCCCGGATGGGCCGCCACCACGGCCTCCAGGGCGGCGGCGTCGCCGAACGGGACGTGGGTGGTGTCCGGCAGCAGCGGGCGGAACGGCTCCTGGAAGACGCTCCGGCCGGTCAGGCTCAGCGCGCCCATCGTCTTGCCGTGGTAACCGTTCTCGGTGGCGACCAGCCGGCGGCGGCCGCGGGTGCGCGCCAGCTTCACCGCGGCCTCCACCGCCTCCGCCCCCGAGCCGGCGAAGTGCACCCGCTCCAGCCCGGCGGGCGCGACGGCGACCAGCGCGTCGGCCGCCAGCGCCGCCTGGGGCTCCAGGAACAGCCGCGTCGCCACGGGGTGCGTCGCCAGCTGCTCGGCGACGTGCCGCACCACCGTGGGGTGCCGCGCCCCGGAGAGGAAGACGCCGTAGCCGCCGCAGTTGAGGAAGCGGCTGCCGTCGGCGGTGGTGACCCAGGCCCCCTGGGAGGCGACCTCGACGTGACCGCCGAAGAGTTCGCCGAGCGTGGCCCGGCCCTTGCTGAGGTGGGCCCGGTAGAGGGCCCCGAGTTCGTCCCGCCCGGGGACGGCCGTCCGCACGGCCGGCGGGGCCGGGGTGCGCAGCGGCGGCATAGGTGCGGCTGGGGTCGATGTCATGGCTCTCCCTCGTCAGGTCAGGCGCAGCGGCCGGCCCGCGGCGTGGTCGAGATAGGGGTCGGTGAAGCTCGCCCGCGACGGCGGGTGGAACGACAGGCCGTGCGCGGCGCCGGCGAGGTAGCCGACGTCGGAGGAGGACATGAACGCCGACCCGCCCAGGAGCTCCACGGCCTGGCCCAGCGCGTCCCGCAGCGCGTCCTGCACGCCGTAGCGGGCGACGAGGGTGCGTGCCAGGTCGGCGTTGTCGGTGTCGCCGTCCGCGATCATCCGGGCGGTGCCCTCCAGCAGCAGGGCGCCCGTCTCCAGTCGGGTCAGCACCCGGGCACGGTCCGCGGCGCTGCCGCGTCCGCCGTCCACCACCCGTTCCACCAGGCCGCTGACGATGCCGAGGTAGCAGGCGGAGATCAGCAGCTCGAACCAGATGAGGCCGACGGTCTGCAGGTCGTCGAGCCGGCCGGCGACCGAGGGCTCGGTGCGCATCAGCAGCTTCTCGTCGACGAAGACGTCGGTCAGCCGCACCTCGTCGCTCTCGGCGCCGGCCAGCGTCCGGCTGCCCCAGAAGGGGTGGACGGAGATCCCCTCGGTCTCCCGGGGCACCAGCAGCACCGCCATGGACGGCTCCCCGCCGTCGGCGGCGGGCAGCGCCACGCTCGCGGTGAGCAGGTCCATCGAGTGCGCGAGGCTGCAGGGCTTCTTGGCGCCGTTGACGCGGTAGCCTCCTTCGGCCTCGACCGCCGACATCGTCGGCGAGAGGATGCCCCGACCGGGGCGGCCCTCGGCGAAGCCGGACGCGACCAGCAGCCGCTGCTCGGCGATGCCCTCCAGCAGGGCCCACTCCATGCCGCTGCTCTGGATGCTGTCGGCGAGCGTGAAGAGCGTCGCCACCGAGAAGTGGTGCATCGTGGTGGCGACGGCCAGCGAGGGGGCGCGCGACGCGAGGGCCCGCACCACCGCGAGCGCCTGCAGCGGGTCGGCGCCGATACCGCCGTAGGAGGCGGGGACCAGCAGGGCCGGGCCGCCGGCGGCCCGGAAGTCGTCGAAGGCGACGCTGCGGGGCGCCTCCAGCTCCTCCAGCGGGACGTCGGCGAGCCGGTCGAGCAGGCCGGGCAGGAACTTCTCGCACGTCTCACGTGCGGATTGCAGCGAACGCAAGGGACCCCCTCGGGACTTCTGTCCGGCTCAGCGGAACGGGTGACGGCGGGTGACGGCGGGTGCGCGACCCCGGAGGGCGGCGGGCCGGTGTGCGGGACGCGCGGGCGCGTCGGGCGGTGGGCGTGCTGGGGGGCGGTGCGGCCGGTGGCGGATGGTGCGGCAGCCGGCCGGGCGGCCGGCTGCCAGTCGGCCGGTCAGCGGGGCGGCCGGTCAGTCGGCGGCGGCGCGCATCGCCTGCCAGGCGCCGAAGACCGCCTCGGTGGGACGGACGCCGGTGGCGACGCTGACGCCCTGGACGTGGGAGGTGCGCAGGATCGGGTAGTTGGCCTCGCCGAAGGCGCCGCCGGTCAGCCCGGTGCCGCCGTGGGTGGGCAGGTAGGGCAGGAAGCCGATGTGGGAGTCGTTGACCTTCAGCAGCCCGCCCTGGGTGATCCGGCCGACGACGGCGTCGACCACCTCCGGGTCGCTCGCCCAGGCGGAGTTCCGCAGCCCGTAGGCGTTGCTGTTGACGAAGTCGACGAACCGGTCGAGCTGCACGTCGTCGGGGGCCGGCTCCGCCACGATCACCGGCAGCAGCGGGAAGAACGTCTCCTCGCGGACCGCCTGCACCTCGCGCGCCTTCTCCAGCCCGCTGCGCACCAGCACCACGGTCGGCTCCAGGAAGATGCCGGCGGTGTCCCGGGTGCCGTCCTCCTGCACGGCGTGGCCGCCGCAGACCAGTTCGGCGCCCCGGTCCAGGGCGTCCTGGAGGCAGGAGAAGAACTTCTCGTTCCGCAGGACGGGCGTCAGCAGGACGCCCTCTTCCGCGGCCCGGCCCGGCCGGATGCGCGCCGCCCGCTCGGTCAGCAGCGCCAGCAGCCGGTCGCAGACGTCGGGATGGACGACCACCTGGTTGGGGATCATGCACAGCTGGCCGGAGCCGTAGAAGCTCTCCGTGATGGCGTCCGCGGCCGCGTCGAGGTCGGCGTCCTTCCAGACCAGGACGACGTCGTTCCCGGCGAGTTCCAGGATCGGTTTCTTCCCCGCGGCGATGCAGCGCTCCTGGAAGCGGATGCCGTTCTCGCTGCTGCCGAAGTACATGATGTCGTCGACCAGCGGGCTCTCCAGCCAGGCGTTCAGCATGGGGGCGGGGTCGCCGCAGACCGCGTTGAGCGTGCCGGGCGGGGCGCCGAGTTCGGCCAGGACCGGCGCGACGACTTCCTGCAGCACGTACATCGCGCCCAGGGGCGCACTACGGGGCGCGCGGACCACAAGGGAGTTACCGGCCATGATGGCGGTCACTCCCAGCAGGGCGCTGGAGAGCGGCGCGTTCTGCGGCGGGTTGAGGCAGACCACGCCGTCGGGACGCCGGCGGACCGAGATCCGCCGGTCCCCGTGGTGGAACTCCTGCAGCATCTGGGAACGGTAGAAACCCAGCGATTCCGGCCCGAACACCTCCAGGGCGCCCGACACCTGCCACCGCGCCAGCGCGAGGGGGTGCCCCTCCCTGACCAGCACCTCGGTCAGCTGTTCGGACCGCTCGACGAGCCGGCGGCGGAGCAGTTCCCCGAACCGGTCGATGCGGATCTCCGGAGGGACCTGCGACCACGGCCCCGTCGCCGCGGCCGCCGCCGCCAGGGCGCGTTCCGTGGTGGCGCGGTCGGCCCGCGCCACCCGGCCGACGATGGTCGGCGGAAGATTCTTTGCCGAGACTTTTCCGCGTTCGAGTTTTCTTTTCAGGGACAGCGTCGCGAACGCGTTGTCGAGCAGGGCGTCGGAGTCGACGACATAGACCCACTCCTCACCGGGAACGGTCTCGCCGCCCACCAGGGACAGATAGGTCGTGATACCGGAAGAAGACGCTTCGGTCGGTTCTTCCGTCGACGTCGGGGTCATTGCGACATCGCTGCTCACGCAGCCCTCCGCTCTCCGGCCCGCCGATGACGGGAATTCCGCACTCCAGGTGACGGGTCAGACCTTCACAGAGCCACCTGAGAATCCCCGGAGACGGGACTGAGAACGCGCTGAGACAGCCGTTTCAGCGGGATGGCAGCGCAGGTGAAGAGCATGGTGCGGGGCCGCGGCCCCGCCCACCGACACCTCGGACCACAGGAGTGAGATGACGAACCCCGGCGGCACCGTCTCCGACGACGAGGTGCTGGAGGTGCTGGAGAAGCTGCGCAGCCACGGCGACAACCCCAGCGCGTTCCTCGCGCTCAACGCGGGCAACGCCTACTTCACCGCCCCTGCGTCCGAGGGCGTCATCGCCTACCGGGAGGCCGGGCGGTACCTGGTGCAGTTCGGCGGCGTCTGGGCGCCGCCGGCGGAACGGGAGCCGCTGCTGCGCGCCTTCCTCGCCCACGCGCGCGAGCGGCGCCGCAAGGCCGTCGCGGTCCAGCTGCTCGGGCCCGACGTCGAGCTCTACGCCCGGTGCGGCTACACCGTCAACCAGGTCGGTTCCTCCTACTCGGTCCACCTGCCGGAGTTCTCGCTGCGCGGTACGCGCTTCATGAAGCTGCGCAACAAGATCTCGCGCGCGCGACGCAGCGGGTTGGAGGTCACGGAGGTCGCGCCGGAGGAGGTGGGCGCCCGCATCGAGGGCATCGATACCGCGTGGCTCCGTGGCAAGGGCCGGCACGTCAAGGAGATCGAGTTCCTGGTCGGAGAGCTGGGCGGGCCCGCGCAGCACGCCCGTCGGCTGCTGCTGGGCCGGCTCGACGGCGAACCGATCGCGTACATCTCCTACTCGCCCGCCTACGGGTCGCGTCCCGGATGGCTGCACGACCTGAGCCGGCGGGTCCCGCAGGCGCCCCCGGGCGTCATGGAGGCCATCAACCTCACCGCGCTGGAGACGTTCCGCGAGGAGGGCGCGCCGTGGCTGCACTTCGGCTTCACCCCGTTCACCGGCCTGTCCCCGGAACACGACCCGCCGCGGTCCAGCCGGAGCACCGCTCGCGTCATGCGGCTGCTGGCCGAGCACGGGGAGAAGATCTACCCCGCCGCGAGCCAGCTGGCGTACAAGGAGAAGTGGGGCCCCCAGCTGGTCCATCCCGAGTACCTGGCGTTCCACGGGAAGGCGCGGCTGGGGGCCGTCTGGCAGATCCTGCGGGTCACGAAGTCGGTGTGAGCCGGTCTCCCCGGCCGGCTCGCGCCGCCGCCCTCAGATGAGGTGGGGCGCCTGGCGGAGTATGTCCTGCACCCGGTCGCGCAGGCCGTGGCCGGGTTGCAGGCCGAGGTGCTGCGAGAGGTAGTCGCGGGTGCGGTGGTAGGTGTTGAGCGCGTCGGCCTGGCGCCCCGACAGGTAGAGCGCGGTGATGAGCTGCTCGCAGAACCGCTCGTGCAGCGGGTAGCGGGCGTGCAGCAGCTCCAGGTCGGGAATGACGGCCCTGGCCTGGTCCAACCGCAGCCGGATGTCGAAGAGTCGTTCGTACGCCCCCAGTCTGACCTCCTCCAGCTGGGTGTAGGCGACCTGGCAGATCATGCCGTTGCCGGCGTCGACCAGCGCCGGCCCGCGCCAGAGCGCCAGCGCCTCGTTGAGCAGGTCGACGGCGGTGCGCGGGTCGTGCGCCGCGGCGGCGTCGGCGCGGGCCACGAGGCGGAAGAGCCGGGAGACGTCCACGTTCTCGGGGGCGAGGTCCAGCACGTAGCCGGTGGGGGAGGTGCGGATGACGTCCCGCAGCTCCGATCTGCCGCCGTGGGCGACGAGGACGCGTCGCAGGCGCGCGATGTGGCCGTGAAGTGAATTTCCTGCGCTGTTCGGTGGTGTTTCCCCCCACAATTCGTCAATCAATTCGCTTCGGGACACCGACCGGCGTACGGACAGTGCGAGTGCGGCGAGGACCGCGCGTAACTTCTCCCCCGGTATCCGCAACTGGACCCCGTCATCAGTGACCTCCATTGGCCCCAGAAGATTGATCTTCACTGGTGGTGGCTGCCTTCCTGCTGCGACCTTGCAGTGAACCCCTGACATTCCCGCTGCGGGGAGCCGTGCCTTCCGGCAACCGCTGCCACCGTTGCCCCCCGGTGTCAACGGCTTTGCTCGCTTCCGGAATCGGATCGAGACCCCCTGTGGAGAATGATGTTCGCGCCCTACTCGCCGGTACGGCAACGGTGGCCGAAAGTTCGGGGTGGTCGGCCGCGAACCTTGGCCGATTTGCGAGAAACGGTGTCCGATAACGGATTCGGACGGCCCGAACCGGGCGTGCGGAGCCCGGTTCGGGCGGATCACCGTGCTTGCTGGTGGTGAACGGGGGCCCGGTGGAGGCGGATGGGGCCGCTTGCCGGCGTGCGCGCCGCCGGTAGCGCCCTCGGCGCGAGCCCGGCACGCAAGCGGGAGCGAAGAGGGCACCGGATCGGCGCGCGGGCGCGGGGAAGGAAACCGGACAGCGGGCCCGCGCCGGACGCGGGCTGATTCGGACGGCGGGTTCCGCGGGGCGTGGGCGGCCACGCGGCATGCTGACGCCAGGGCCGGCCGGGCCCTCGGCGGCGTCCGCCCCCGCCGAGGTGAGGCGGCCGGGCCGGCGCCGTGCGAGAACCGCGCGCCCCGCCCCCGGGGGAAGCACTCGGGTGGGGTGGGCTCCGTGCAGTCGTCGGCGTCCCTTGGGAGGAAGGCTCAGCGCAGTCGGCCGATGCCGCCCCAGCCGACTCCGTCGAAGGTGGCGGGCATCGCCGATTCCGGTCGCCACTCCGTCAGCGGCACCACGCCGGGCTCGACCAGGTCCAGCCCGGCGAACAGCGTCCGGACCTGTTCCGGTGTGCGCAGCTTGTACGGTACGGCGCCGGTGTCGTCGTACCCCTGCTGCGCAACCGACGCCCCCTCGCTCACGACGGCGTGGGAGAGAAGAAGGTGGCTGCCCGGAGCGAGCCCTGCGAGCAGGTGGTCGACCGCTGCTCGGGCCTCGGCGTCGTTCGGGACGTGCCCGAGGACGTCGGACAGGACGAGTGCGACGGGCCGGTCGAGGTCGAGAAGGTCGCCCGCGGCGGCGAGGATGTGGTGGGGGTCGTGCAGGTCGGCCTCGACGTACTGCGTGGCCCCCTCGGGGGTCGAGGAGAGCAGCGCTTCCGCGTGCATCAGGACCAGCGGGTCGTGGTCGACGTAGACGACCCGGGCGCCCGGGTCGTGCCGCTGCGCCACCTGGTGGGTGTTGTCGACGGTCGGCAGCCCGGTGCCGACATCGAGGAACTGGTTCATCCCGGCCTCGCGGACCAGGTACCGCACGCCGCGCGCCAAGAACCCCCGGCTGGCGCGTGCGACGTCGCGGACCGCGGGGAAGGCGGCGGCGTAGGCGTCGCCGGCCTCTCGGTCGACGGGGTAGTTGTCCGTGCCGCCGAGCCAGTGGTTCCAGATCCGTGCCGAGTGCGGTACGGAGGTGTCGATCCGCCTGCCCGGCTCCGGCCGGTCCGCCTGACGCGTCACACGTCCTCCTTCGGTGGCGCCGCCCGCGCCCCTCGCCGTTGCGTGCGCCCCATCCTCCCGGCACCCCGCGGGACCGGCAAGCGGGGTCCGGCGGTGAAGCCGGCCGGGCTCCGGCCGCCACCCCTCGTCGCCTCTCGCACCTCGCCCGCCGGGGGCTTCGTCGTCGTTCCGAACCGACGGCGAACCCCGCACCCGTCGGCGGGGCGGGCCCGGGCCCGGGCCCGCCCCGGGGCACGGGCGGCCGGCACGCGGCCGGTGGCCCGTGCCCTCCCGCGAGATGGGCGACCTCTAGGATGAGCCGGTTGTCGACAACGGGCTCTACACGGAGGAAGCTGAGAGTGTTCTCGGTGGACGTCAGGCAGGAGGCGCGGGGCGTGGTGCTGACCCTGCGTGGGGAGTTCGACTTCGACAGCGTGGTCCAGCTCCGTGAAGCCGGCGAACGCGAACCGGTGAACGACCCGGGTGCGGGGCCCGTCGTGGTCGACTGCGGCGCGCTGTCCTTCTGCGACTCCTCCGGGATCGGCGCCCTGGTGCGGCTGTGGCAGCAGCTGAGCGCCCAGGACCGGGCGCTGCGCCTGTCGTGTGTTCCCCCGACGGTGGCGCGTCCGCTGGCGCTGACGGGGCTGGACCGGATACTGCCGGTGCACGCCGACACCGAGGCGGCGTTGGCCGCCGACGACCACCGTCGTGATCCTGCCGACCGCGAGCGTCCGGCCCGGCCGACCGAGAGGCACCACCCATGACGCGCGTTCCGGCGCAGCCCGCCCCACAGCAGTCGTCCGGACCCGCGCTCGGCGGGCCCGGCCCGGGGGACGAGACACAGGACGACCTGCGGGCGCTGTTCGGCGAGTCGACCGCGGTCTTCGCCTCCCTGGCCGGACCGGCGCACATGGTGCAGGCGGCGAATCCCGCGTTCCTGGCAGCGGTCGGGGAGGACCGGGTCCGACTCGGCGAGCCCCTGGGCGAGTTGCTTCCCGAGCTGGCCGGACAGGGGGTCATCGCCGCGCTGGACCGGGTCTACCGGAGCGGCAAGCCCCATGCGGCGCGCAGCACCCGGGCGGTGCTCGGGGAGGGCAGCGACGTCCGCGAGGGGTTCTACGACGTCCGGTACGAGCCTCGGCTGGACGCCGGCGGGAACGTGATGGGCGTCCGGATCCTGGCCGTGGAGGTCACCCAGGTCCAGCAGGCGCAGCAGCTGACGGCGGAGCACCGCGCGCTGCTGGAGCAGATCGCGCGTCAAGCGCCGCTGCCCGACGTGCTGGACGGCATGGCGCGGGTGATCGAGGAGCTGGCGCCCGGTCGAGTGCTGGTCTCGGTCCTGCTCGCCGACCCCGACGGCCGACGACTCCGCCACGGTGCCGCCCCGAGCCTTCCGGACTTCTACAACCAGGCGATCGACGGGATCGCCACGGGTGAGGGCGTCGGGTCCTGCGGCACCGCCGCGCATCGCCGGCAGACGGTGATCGTCACCGACATCGCGCAGGACCCGTTCTGGGACGACTTCCGCGCCCTGGCCGACCGGGCCGCGCTGGCCGCGTGCTGGTCCACCCCGATCCTGGGCCGCGACGGCTCGCTGCTGGGCACCTTCGCCATGTACCACCGCGTCCCGCGCATCCCCCAGGAGGCGGACCTCGCGCTGGCCCGGGTCTTCGCCGACACGGCGGCGCTGGCCATCGAACGGCATCACGCCGAAGCGGCCCGGCTGGCGGCCGAGGAACGGGAGAAGGCCGCGCGAGAGGACCTCGCGTTCCTGTTGGAGGCCAGCACCGCCCTCGCCTCGGACCTGGACGCCGCGCAGGCACTGCAACAGCTGGCGGCCGCCTGCGTACCGCGGCTGGCGCCGCTCTGCGCGGTCGACGTCATCGAGAACGGGCGGGTCGACCGCATCGGCACCGCCGCCCCCACCGGCAGCGAGGAAGCCCTCCTCGCCTCGCACATTCCCGTCTACGACGCGGCGGACGACGCGGTGGCGCGCGTCCTGGCGTCGGGGGTCACCGAGGTCGCCCGCCGCACCCCCACCGGTCCCGGCCCCTGGCAGGACCTGGGTGTCACCGGCTATCTCTGCGTCCCGTTGATGGACCGCAGGACGGCGTTCGGCACCCTCACACTGCTGTCCACCGGCGAGCACACCTTCGACGGGCACACCGTGGCGCTCGCCGAGGAGCTCGCCCGCCGGACGGCCGCCGCAGCCCGCAACGCCCGGCAGTACACCTCCCGGGCCGCCCTCGCCCGCGACCTCCAAGCGGGGCTGCTCCTGCCCGACCTGCCGCAGGTCCCCGGGGTCGACGTCGCGACCTACTACCACCCGTGCGGTGAAGGGCTGGACATCGGAGGGGACTTCTACGACCTGTTCCCCCTGGAGGACGGCCGCTGGGCCTTCATGCTCGGGGACGTGTGCGGCCGCGGGGCGACCGCCGCCACCACGACCGCGTTGGTCCGCCACACCGTCCGCGCCGTGGCCCCCCTCCTGCCGACGCCGCAGGACGTCGTCGGTGCCGTCAACCGGGCGCTGGTCAACCGGCCGGACGGCCACGGCAACGGGTTCGTCACGCTGATCTACGGACAACTGACCCCGGGCGACCGGGGAGCGGAGGTGGAGCTGACGCGGGCCGGCCACACCCTCCCGGTGACCGTGGACGCCGACCGCACCGTCTCCGCCGTGCACACGCCCGGCGCCCTCCTCGGTATCGGCCTCGACCCGCATCTCACCTCCCACCGCCTGCTGCTGCGCCCCCGGGAAAGCCTGCTGCTCTACACCGACGGCATCACCGAGGCCCGCGACCCCCAGGGGCAGCAGTTCGGTGAGGAGCGCCTGTCCCACGCGCTGGGAGGCCTGCCGGCGGAGCACACCGCCCGGGACCTCGTCACCGCCGTGACCGGAGCCGTGCACGACTTCACCGGCACCCACCACATCGACGACGACCGCGCCATCCTGGCCCTGACCGCGACCTGACCCGACCGCGGGGGCGTCGACCGGGCGACCTGTCAGGGCACGGCCCGGCGCCGCTGGTGCCGGTGCCGGTGCCGGGCCGGGGCGTGCGTGCTCTGGAACACCACCGGCCGCGCAGGGACGGGCGCGGCGGGCTGACTTCCGCACCCCGTCCGACCGGCTCGGCTCCGACGACGCGCCGGCCCCGGGCCTGCGGAGGGGAGGTGTCGACGCATCGCCCACTCGGGCCGTGGCGTGAGGGCGTCGGCAACGCTCCCGTCCCGCAGCGACCGGACCGTCGAAGGAGTGCGCCCGCCGACGTCGGGCACGGCTCCGCGCGTGCCGTCGGCGATGTGCACCACCGCTTCACCGGCTTGCGCCGTTCATCACCGACCGCCTCATGGCCGGGTGCTCAACTGAGCGTATTTGCAACACAGTTGACAGATTCTGGGTGGAAGTTGACCGCTCTTGATCGCCTATGCATACTCGGCATCCCAGTGCGCCCCTCCGGGGGCGACTGCCTGCTCCCTCCGGATCGGAGTCCCCTCCCGTGGCGCGCGCGTTCATCGGCGACATGGCCTACAGCCTCGGAGCCACCCGGTACGAACTGGCGGAGTCCGCGGCGGCCGGGCGGCTCTGCTCCTCCCCGGACGATCTTCTCGCGGCGGGGTTCGCGCGGCACCACGTCTGCCCTCCCGGTGACGGCAGTTACGACCTGGCCCGCGGTGCCACCGACCGACTGCCCCTGAACGACGGCGTCGACGCCATTGTCTACAACACCTGCCTGCCCCAGAACGGCAGCATCGGCGACCTGGCCGCCTGGGAGGCCACCGGGGACGTCAAGCACCTGATGGAGTTCCCCGCCGGCCACCTCCAGACGGATCTCGGACTCGACACGGCGGTGGTGTTCGGCCTCACCCAGCAGGGCTGCACCGGCATGCTCGGGGCGCTGCGACTGGCCGACGCCCTGCTGGCCTCCGAGCCGGAGTGGGAACGCGTCCTGTGCGTCTCCGCCGACCGGTTCCCGCCCGGCGCACGCTACGAGCAGTCCTACAACGTCATCTCCGACGGCGCGGCGGCCTGCCTGGTCACCGCCCGCCCCGCTCCCGGCACCCGGGGGCTGCGGCTGGTCGCCACGCACCAGATCACCAACGGCGGGCTGCACACGGCGAGCGACGACGAGTCGGTCGGGACCTTCTTCTCCTACGTCCCGCTCCTGGTCCGGCAGACACTGGCACGCGCCGGGCTCACCACCGCGGACATCGACTGGGTCGTCCCGCAGAACACCAACCGGCACGCCTGGCGGATCGTCGCGGGACTCCTCGGCATCGACCACGAACGGGTCTGGCAGCGCACCCTCCCCGACGTCGCCCACGCCATCTCCGCCGACAACATCATCAACCTGTCGTCCCTGCTGGAGTCCGCCGAACTCCGTCCGGGCCAGCGCATCCTGCTCGCCATGGCGGGCCACGGCCTGAACTGGCAGGCCACCGTGGTGGAGGTGACCGCATGACCGCGACGAGCGCAGGCGGCGGCAGCGGGGCGCGCGCCGGCCGGGGCGCCCGGCTGCGCGCGGCGATCGCCGCCGTCTCGGGCACCGTCGACCGCCTCAGCGAGGTCTCCCGCGCGAAGTACCAGAACCCCTACGCCGCGCTCAGCTGGCCGGACTCCGTCGACCCCGGCGCCGACTGGTTCTTCACCCCCGAGATCACCTCCCTCCACGGCACGCCCCACCAACCGGAACCCGATTCGGAGGAGTTCAGGCGGTTCGCCTTCCTGGAGGCGTCCAACTTCTTCAGCCTGAACATCCACGGCGAGAAGGCACTGATGGAGGGCCTGGCGAGCCGCCTCTACCGCAGCGACCTGCTGGAGATCTCCGACTACCTCCACCACTTCCTCGACGAGGAGAACAAGCACAGCGTCTACTTCGGGGGCTTCTGCCGCCGCTACGGCACCCTCTACCGCAGCAGGAACATCCCCTTCCCCGCCGAGGGCGACCGGTCCGTCGCCGACGTCCTCTTCTTCGCCAAGGCGCTGCTGTTCGAGGAGCACGCCGACGCCTACAACGTCCACCAGGCCCGCGACGAGCGGCTGCACCCGCTGGCCCGGTTCATCAACCAGGCCCACCACGCCGACGAGACCCGGCACCTGGTGTTCAACCGGGCCATCGTGCAGGCCCTGTGGGACACCCACGCCCCGGAGTGGGACGCGGCCACCCGCGACGAGGTCCGCGACCGGATCGGCCAGTTCTTCGTCACCACCTGGCGCGAGTACTACAACCCCGACGTCTACGCCGATCTGGGCCTCGCCGACCCCTGGCAGGCCGCCGAGGACGCCTGGAACGCGCCCTCCCAGCGGGCCCACCGCCGGAACTACTCCGACCGGTGCCTCCGCTTCCTCCTCTCCACCGGAATCCTGCAGAAAGAACCCGCCGATGCCTTCTGACGTCGACCAGGTACGGAACTGGGTGACCGCGCGAGCCCGCGATCTGCCGCCCGGCGGCCTCACCGACGACCTGCCGCTGTGGGAGGGACGCCACCTCACCTCCCTCCACCTGCCCGAGCTGATCCTGCTCCTGGAGCGGCTGCGCCGACGCCCCGTCGACGTCGAGGAGCTGACGGCCGGGGACTTCCGCGACATCACCACCATCGCCGCCACCTTCCTCGACACGGACGCCACCGCCACGGAGCGGACCACCGCCCCGTGACCCCCGCCGAAGCCCCCGCCGAAGCCCCCGTCCTCCCGGCGGGACTGCGCGCCGCCGGCCTGCGCTGGCACGAGAGCGGCCACGCCACCCTCACCGGTCCGCTGCTCGCCCTGGCCACCGCCTGCGACAACGCGTTCGTCTCCCTCGCCGGAGCCCGCCCGCCGGAACCCGAGCACCACCCGGCTGTGCTGCGCGCCGCGGACCTCGACCCCGTCGACTACCTCCGGTCCTTCCCCCACCTGGCGACCCTCGCCGCGACCCTCTCGCCCGAGGACACCGACCTCCGCGCGTTCCGGGACGCCCGCGTCCCCGGCGAGCCGGTACCGCCGAGCAGCCTCACCCCGCCCGCGGACGTCCTCACCCCCGCGGCCTGCTACCACGTCTACCTGCACCACCGCGGCGAGGAACTGCGCGCCCCGCTCCACGTCACCACCCGCAACACCTGCTTCCGCCGCGAGGAGCACTACGCGCCGCTGCGCCGCCAGTGGAGCTTCCAGATGCGGGAACTCGTCTGCGTCGGCTCCCGCGAGGAGGTCCGGGAGTTCCTCACCACGACCCGCGCCGCCGTCGCGCGGCTCATGGCCGCACTCGACCTGCCGGTGCGCTGGGAGGCCGCGACCGATCCGTTCTTCGACCCCGCCGCCGACCCCCGCCACCTCGCGCAGCGGATCAGCCCCACCAAGCACGAGGCGCTGTACGGGCAGCTGGCCCTCGCCTCGGTCAACCTGCACGAGGACCACTTCGGCACCGCCTACGGCATCGTCCGCGACGGCCGCCCCGCCAGCACCGGCTGCGTCGCCTTCGGCATCGAACGCTGGCTGTACGCCCTGACCCACCGCTGGGGCGCCGACCCCGACGGCTGGCCCGACGTCCGCGCCGCCGCACAGGGGAGCCCGTCATGAGCGGCCGCGTGGTCGTCACCGGGGCCGACGGGTACATCGGGCGCCGGGTCGCGGCCCGCTTCCTCGCCGACACCGACACCCGGCTCGTCCTGACGGTCCGCGCCGCCGACCGTGCCGAACTCGACGCCAAGACAGCCCGGTTGCTCCCCGAACTCGGGCCCGCCGCCGACGGCCGGGTCGAGGTCCTGCCGGCCGATCTCACCCACGAGGCGCCGCTCGCCGCCGTCACCGGCGACGTCACCGCCGTCGTGCACTCCGCGGCGCGCACCGCCTTCGACGTCAGCCGCCCCGTCGCCGAGCGCGTCAACGTCGACGGCACCCGCCGCGTCGCCGACTTCGCGGCGCGCTGCCCCGCGCTGGAACGCCTCGTCCTGCTGTCCACCCTCGTCAGCGCCGGGCTGCGCACCGGCCCCGTACCGGAGACGGCACTGGTGGGGGAGGCCGAGAACGCCAACCACTACGAATGGTCCAAGGCAGCGGGCGAACGCCTCGTCGCCGCCGAGTTCCCCGACCTGCCGCTGTCCGTCGCCCGGCTGTCCACCATCGTCGCCGACGACGACCGGGGCGCCGTCACCCAGTACAACGTCTTCCACAACACGTTGAAGATGTTCTTCTACGGCCTGATGACCGTCATGCCGGGGCTGCCCCACACCCGGCTCTACCTCGCCACCGCCGCCTTCACCAGCGCCGCCGTCGTCCGGCTCGCCTCGGCCGACGCGCCCACCGGCGTCTACCACCTCGCACCCACCGCCGGGCAGGCGCTGCCGCTGACCGACGTCATGGACACCGCCTTCGACGTGTTCGGCGAGGACCCCGCGTTCCGCCGCCGACGGCTGCTGCGGCCCGAGTTCTGCGACGACGCGACCTTCCGCCACCTGCTCGCCGCTGCCGACGGCCTCCGCGGCAGCCCGGCCGCCGGCGCGCTGCGCACCGTCGCGCCGTTCGCGGAGCAGATGTTCCACCCCAAGGAGTTCACCAACGACCGGCTGCGCGAGGCGTGGCCGGGCATGCCCACCCCCGCCGGCCTTCCCCTGGTCGCCGCCACCTGCCGGTCGCTGGTCGCCACCCGTTGGGGCCGCCAGGGCGCCGACGCCGGACCGGTACGGGCCGGCTCAACCTCGTGATCGGAGCGCTCCATGTCGCTGAGTGAGAACGACCGCTGGCTGCTGAGCTACTACCGCAGCTCCGAGATCAACGCCGCCCTGTTCTTCGGGCGCGTCTCCCGGATGGTGCGGCCCGGCCCGCTCCAGGCGGAGGTCACCCACCACTTCGCCGACGAGGCCAACCACGCGAAGTACTGGAACGAGTGCATCAACGACCTCGACGCCCACCCCATCAAGCTCCGCGAGTCGTACCAGGACCAGTACCTGGACGCGGTCGGCATGCCCACCAACCTCATGGAGGTCATGGCGATCACCCAGGTGCTGGAGAAGCGGGTGATCGGCCAGTACCACCGCCAGCTGCGCGTCCCCGGTCTGCACCCCCGGGTGAAGCAGACCCTGGAGCAGATCATGCTCGACGAGCGGTGGCACATCCAGTACGTGCGCGAGGCGCTGGAGAGCATGGAGGAGCGCTACGGCGCCGAGCACATCCAGGCCACGATCCAGCGGTTCACCGAGGCCGACCAGGAGGTCTACGCCAAGACCCTCGCCGAGTACGGCGACCGCGTGGCGTTCCTCGCCGGACCCGAACCGGACACGCCGTGACCCCGACCCCCGTGCCGCCGGCGGTCGCCGGCCTCACCCTGCGCGTGGCGATCGCCTCCCACCCGCTACCGGTCACCGCCCTCACCCCCGGGGAGGCACGGCAGTACGCGCGGCTCACCGGCGGGCACCGGCGACGGCTGTGGCTCACCGCGCGGCGGGCGCTGCGCGGCGCGCTGGCCGCGGCAGGGCTCGACACCGACACCTCCGTCCACGGCTTCCCCCAGCCGCGGGCGTCGCTCTCCTACGCCGGCGACCTCGCCGTCGCCGTCGTCGCGGCCGGTGGCACCTCCGCCCTCTCCGGTCTCGGGGCCGACATCGAACTGCGGACCCCGGCCCCGGGGACCGCACGGTTCTTCCTCACCGACCGCGAACAGGACCATCTCGCCGCCCTCCCCGCCCCCCGGCGCCCCGCCTCGCTGCTACGGCTGTGGACCGTCAAGGAGGCGCTGTACAAGGCGGACCCCGACAACGCGCGGACCCGGCTGCGGGACTACGCCCTGGACGACCCCGGCGCGCGCGCCGGAACCGCCCGCACGGTGCGCGCGCCCACCCGCGACCTGCCCTACCTCACCCTCGACCTGTCGCGCGGCTGCTTCAGCGTGGCCGCCACCCCGTCCCACACAGGAGTACCGCCCGTGTCCGAGCACACCTTCGCCGAACTGGCCCCGAAGATCGCCGCGTTCGTCTCGCTGCCCGTCGAGGAGATCACCCCCGGCCTCCGGCTCGCCGACCTGGCACTGGACAGCATGGCCTCCGTCGAACTGGTCGTGGACCTCCAGGAGGACTACGACATCGTCCTCTCCCGTGACGACTTCGCCACGGTCGAGACCCTCGGCGACCTCGCCGCGCTCATCAGCTCCCGGCTGCCCGACCCCGCCGATCACTGACCGGCCCACGCCCGCGCCTGGAGCCTCACCATGACCGATCCCGCCCTGCTGCTCGTCGTGCTGACCTTCGTCCTCATCGCCGTGACGCCCCGGATCTTCTTCCGCCGCGACGGCGAACTCAACCTCCGATGGTGGTCCCTGGCCGCCCCGGTCGGTGTCGCGCCCGGCCTGCTGGTGGGAGCCGAACTCGCCGAACTGGCACCGCACGTGCCGCAGGACTGGCTGACGGGGACCCGCCTGGCCGCCGTCGTCCTCGCGGCCGCCGCGATCGCCCTGGTCTCGCTGACGCTCGGCACCCACCGCATCCCCATCGCGCTGTGGCACCAGAGTGACGACGCGCCCCGGCACCTCGTCACCTGGGGCGCCTACCGCAGGGTGCGGCACCCCTTCTACAGCTCCTACCTGCTGGCGTTCCTCGCGGCCGTCGCCGTCTTCCCGCACCTCGTCACGCTCGCGCTGCTCACCTACATGGCGGTGCAGCTCAACGCGGTGGCCGCGAAGGAGGAACGCAAGCTCGCCGCCTCGGAGTTCGGCGCCGAGTACACCGCCTACACCCACCACACCGGCCGCTTCCTCCCCCGCCCCGGCAGCCGGTCGGCGGAGACCGAACCCACCACCGCAGACCGGGACACCACCACGTGAACACCGCACCGGCCGCCTCCCGCGCGGTCCTCATCACCGGCTGCTCCACCGGCGTCGGCCGGGCCGCCGCCTGGCGCTTCCTCCGGGCCGGCCACCCCGTCTACGCCACCGCGCGAGAGGTCGCCGGCCTGGCCGAGCTGGCCGACGCCGGCGCGACCACCCTCCCGCTCGACGTCACCGACGAGACGGCCATGACGGCCGCGGTCCGCCGCGTCGAGGCCGAGCACGGCGCCGTCGGCATCCTGGTGAACAACGCCGCCTACGGCATCCAGGCCGCCTTCGAGGCGACCGACCTCGACGAGGCGCGCCGCATGTTCGAGACCAACTTCTTCGGCCTCTCCCGGCTGTCCCAGCTCGTCCTGCCCGCAATGCGGGACGCCTCGGCCGGACGCATCGTCAACGTCACCTCCATGGGCGCCCACTTCTCCCTCCCGGGCGCAGGATTCCTGCACGCCACCAAGTACGCCGTCGAGGCCGTCACCGACGCGCTCCGGCTGGAGGTCCGCGGCTTCGGGATCGACGTCGTCCTCGTCGAACCCGGTCCGATCCGCACCCCCTTCCCCACCAAGATCAACGCCACCATCCCCGGGCCCACCGGGGGCCCCTACGACCAGTTCCACGCCGCCGTCGAACAGCGCGTCAGCGCCGCCTACGTGGAGCGGCGGACGAGTCTGGCACTGAGCCCGGAGAAGGTCGCCCAGGTCATCGAGCGCGCCGCGCTCACCCGCCGCCCCCGCGCCCGCTACCCCGTCGGGCTCATGTCGCGCGGCCTCATCGCGGTGAGCCACTGGCTGCCCGACGCCGCCGTCGACGCCATCACGCGCTCGCAGTTCCCCGGGCCCCGCCCCACCACCAGGAGAGACGCGTGAACCGCTTCCTCGACATGCTGCGGTCCACCGCCGCCACCTCCTCCCGCGGCATGGTCACCGGCGCGCCGGCCGCCCCCGTGCGGCGCGGCTGGGGAGACATCCACCGGCAGGCCCGGCGGATGGCGGCCGAACTGGCCGCCGGCGGCGTCCGCCCCCGCGACGTGGTCGCGCTGCTCACCGCCGACCCCGCACAGGTCGCCCCGGCGGTGCAGGCCGTCTGGCTGGCCGGCGGCACCGTCACCCTGCTCCAGCAGCCCACGGCCCGCACCGACCTGGGGGAGTGGTCCCGGGACACCCTGCGGGTGCTGGCGACCACCGGCGCCGAACTCGTGCTGACAGGCGACGACTTCGCTGCCGTCGCCCCGGCGCTGACCGGGCAGGGCATCGCCCACCGGCCGCTGTCGGAGCTCCTCCACCTCGCCGCTGATCCCGCCGAACCCGCGGGTGGCGGCGAGGGCACCGGTGAGCGCGGGGGCCACGCCGAACCGGTGCTCCCCCCGCCCCCCGGCGAGGACGATCTCGCGCTCCTCCAGCTCACCAGCGGCTCGGTCAGCGCCCCCAAAGCGGTCATGATCAGCCACCGCAACCTCCACGCCAACATCACCGGCATGGACCAGGTATCCGCACTGGACCCGGACCGCGACGTGGTCGTCTCCTGGCTCCCGCTCTTCCACGACATGGGCCTGATCAACCTGCTGATCACGCCCATGGCCCTCGGCCTGGAGCTGGTGAAGTCCACCCCTGCCGACTTCCTCGGCTCCCCGCTCAGCTG
The DNA here is from genome assembly GCF_012033785.1 of Streptomyces bohaiensis. Taxonomy (GTDB): domain Bacteria; phylum Actinomycetota; class Actinomycetes; order Streptomycetales; family Streptomycetaceae; genus Streptomyces; species Streptomyces bohaiensis. Next base: position 25,801 of record NZ_JAAVJC010000005.1, on the reverse strand, counting down.
GGCCACCCTGATCAGCGAGTACCGAGGGACCGTCACGGGCGCGCCGAACTTCGGCTACGCGCTCCTCACCCGCGCCCTCGCCCGCGTACCGGACGGCGACGCGCTCGACCTCTCCTCGCTCCGCCTCGCGCTCAACGGCGCCGAACCCATCGACGTGGCCTCGGTGGGCGCCTTCACGACCGCCGGCGCCCGGTTCGGCATGCCCGCCGCCTGCATCCGGCCGGCCTACGGCATGGCGGAGGCCACCGTCGCCGTCTCCGCCGCACCGCTCTTCACCGGGCTCTCCACCGACCGTCTCGGGGAGGACACCTTCGCTCGCCTCGGGCCGCCGCTGCCGGGCCTGGAGGCGTCCGTCGTCGACGGCACCGGCGCACCGGTCGGTGACCGCACCGTGGGCCGGCTCCGACTGCGCGGCACGTCGATCGCCCGCGGCTACCTGACCGCAGACGGCCCGGCGCCCCTCACCGACGAGGAAGGCTGGCTCGACACCGGTGACCTCGGCTACCTGGTCGACGGCGAGATCGTGGTCTGCGGCCGCGCCAAGGACGTCATCATCGTCGGCGGCCGCAACCTCTACCCCACCGACATCGAACGGGCGGCCGACTCCGTGGCGGGGGTCCGGGCGGGCAACGTCGTCGCCGTCCGGCTGGACGCCGGCGCCCGGCGGGAGAGCTTCGCCGTCGCGGCGGAGTCGCGGCACCACGGCGACCCCGAGCAGGAGCGGCTCCTCCGCTCGCTGATCACCACCCGCGTGGTCGACGCGCTGGGCGCACGGCCGGCCTCCGTGCACATCGTCGCGCCGGGAACGCTGCCCAAGACCTCCTCCGGGAAGCTGCGTCGCTCCTCGGCCGTCCGGCTCGTGACGGCGCCTCCCGTGACGGAGCCTCCCGCGGCGTGACCCGCCGCGGGCAGTCGCTCGGGACGGAGTCCGTGCGGGGCACGGCCGGCGGCTCACCGCGCCGCCGGCCGTGGCCGTGGGCCGACACCGCCCCGCGGGGGCCGGGGCGCAGGGCGGCTCCGATCACACTCTCGGCGAGGACCGGGACGGCGGCGCTGGGGGTGTGGCGGGTCACCGCACGCCGCAGACCGCCCGCAGACCGTGCGGCGTTGCGGGCGGCTCATGCACGCGTGCTGCTCATGACCCCGCTCACTCGACGTCGTCATCGTCGCACGGCGTCCAGGGGGTCTGTCCGGTCGGCCAGCCTCGCGGGAAGATGCCCTGGATGAGCAGCCGGTGGATGAACTCCACGACTCCTCCTTCGAACACGGCGACGTCTGGGCACTGTCGGAAGAGGATGGCGATTTCCCACTTCGGCCACCCGGGTGCGGGAGGCAGCAGCAGGCACGTATCGCCGTTGTAGGTGTGATCGGCCCAGGGGATCACCTCGTCCCGGACGGCCTCGACTCGCTCCGGCAGCCCCTTCGGTAGAAACGGCAACGCCTTTTGCCAGCTATCGGTAAGCGAGTCGATGAACTCGGGCAGGTCCCCGGAGCCGGCGAAGTCGGAGAGCGACGCCGGATGCGGGACGTAAAGAGAGCCGGCGATCAGAGCGTCGCCGTACTCCTCGACGAACCAGCGGTAGTCCTCCGGCAGCTCTCTGCCTATCTGCTCCTCCACCACTCGCCAGTGCCGGCGCAGCGCCACCTGCCGGCACGGGCTCTCGCCGAGGAGGTCGACCAGTTCCGTCCGCATCGCGGTCACATTCCTCGCTCCGGCCCGTACCAGACGACGGGTGTGTCCTCGTAGGACATCGGCAAGCCCGGAGGCCGAGCTGGCCGAGTCGCTGGCCCAGGCGCGGGTGTGTCCTCGTAGGACATCGGCAAGCTCTTCAGCTTGACCGGTCCGGGGTAGAAGGCCGCGCTGTTCGGACCGAAGAGATCCTTGCCCACCAGGTAGCGGTACAGCCACTCCGAGAGCGACATGTCATGCCGGTAGAACTCGTCGTCGTCCCAGAGGCAGAAGACCTGCCCGCCTCTGTCGACAACCCGAGGAGCCCAGAAGACCCGCTCACCCCGGTCTGTACCAAGGACTGGGACAAGACCGCCCGGCCCGCCGAACGTCAGCTCAGTGGTCCCGAGGGCCGGGCGAGGGTCACCCGCCATGAACTCCCAGTCCCACGCAACCTCCCCGAAAGCCCTCGCCACCCCAGCAATCCGCTCGGCAAGGTTCCACTTCTGTGTCGCGGGATGGTGCAAGCTCATGTGCCCGTTGATCTCCACCGGGGCATGCAGCTCACTCACCCGCTTGAAGTCAGCAGGCAACTCGCAACCCAGCTCGGTCTCCAACCGCGCCCAGGCCGCGGCATCCTCGCCATGCCCTCGCGGCTCCCCGAGCATCGCCAACAGAGCTTCGAGGTAGGGGAAGGAGCTGATATCCCGGGCCACGTCGAACTCCCGGTCCTCACGTTGCCATCCGGCTTGTGGGCGACAGTACAGGCTCTCGTCGCGCCCCGGCTGGGCACGGCGTAGTGATGCCGTGCACTGGGTCGACGCCGAGCGTCACCGCGCCACGCTCCTGACGTGTCGAGAGAGCCTTGCAAGCTCACGAGGCCTGACGCGCGGGTGATGTCGGAGTCACAGTCTCTTGGCGGGTCACTCGCCTGCGTCCCTGTCTCTCCTCGGGAAGAGGCATGGGGAGGCGGCACCGGAACGGTCGGGTCCGCAGTTCGGGTTCTGTGGAGAGGTCGGCGGGCGGAACACCACTGCGGGCATGACGCCGGTGGCAGCATCTGGGTCGACCGATGTGACGAGTTCACCCCCTGCCGAGCCGCGCCACAGTCCCCGGGCCGACCAGGCGCCGCCCGTGACGGCGGAGGCGCCACCTCCTCCGCGACTTGCATGCGGCATCACAGCAGCTCAAGCTCGGGGCCGTGCGCGGGTCGCTCTGCAAGCATGGGGTCTCGCGTCGCCGCAGCCGGTGCACTGCTCGCCCCGCAGGTGATGTCGCCCGGGAGTGCCGCAGCCGCAGCTCGGAGCGATTCGAGGTGGGGGCGCTGTGTGGGGCGGGTGGGACTCGAACCCATTCAAGTGACGCCTCTCACCTGCAACGATGCCAGAACAACGGACAAAGTGGCCCGTTTCCATCGCGCTGCGTCCCTCTCGATCACGCTCGCATGGGCATCGGTTGGGCGGTCGCAGCACCACCTTTCACGGAAGTTTGCCGCACCGTGGGGCCGTCGAAGGCAACCGTTCACGCTGCCTGGGTGCCGACTCTCCGGGAGCCCTCCAGTCCTCGCAGCCCAAGGACCTGCCAGGGTGGTCACGCTCCGTAGTGGATCGCAGCCCGTCTGCGGCTGCGGATGATGAGTGCGCCGGGCACGCGTGCCCGGCGCACTCATCGTGCCGTCAGGCGGCGGCGCTCAACAACGCGGGAGCGTCGGCGTCGGTCTCGGCGGCCAGCACCTCCTTGCAGAGCGAGGCGCGGGCGCGTGCCACTCGGGAGCGGACCGTCCCGACCGGGCACCGGCAGGCGTCCGCCGCGTCCTGGTAGGGAACGCCCAGAAGCTGGGTGAGTACGAAGGCCTCGCGGCGGTCCTCGGGGAGTGCCGCGATGAGGTCGGACAGCGCCACCTCCTCGTCGAACCCGGGCGGGTGGAACTGGCCGCGCTCGGCAGCACCCTGCCAGTCCTCCGCCCCGCAGGAGCGCGGGCGTGCGGCTGCGGTGCGGATGCTGTCGATCACGGTGCGGCGGGCGATGGTCAACAACCAGGTGCGGGCCGAGGAACGGCCCTCGAAGCGGTGCAGGCTGCCGAGTGCGCGCAGGAACGTCTCCTGCGTGAGGTCGTCGGCGGCCTGCGCGTCGGAGGCGAGGTACGCGACGAAGCGCCACACATCGCGGTTCAGCAGCTGGAACAGCCGCTCCGTGGCGGCTTCGTCCCCGTACTTCGCCGCGAGGGCGCAGGCTGTGGCCTCCGCGTCACGGGAGGCGTGGTCGGAGGAAGCGCGGACAGGTGGCGCGGGCAGGGGTACGACAGGAGGCATGGCGGAAGTCGTCCTTGTGCGAGACGGGGGGCACCGTCACGGAGACACGTGAGGGTGCTGAGTCGTGGGCCCCGCGGCAGCGGGGTGTCGGGCCGCAGGTCGCAGACCGCCCAAGGGGCGGTCAGCCGCGGACGTGCCGCTGTCAGGCGACAGCGGCCCCCACGGGCGGACCTCTCAGGACGACGCAGAAGGACAGGAAGCACCGGCGGAGCGGGCGAGGACGCCGGAAGCCCGGGGTGATGCGGGCGGCGCAGGGCAGGGGGACGCGGGCGAGAGCGAGCGCGAGAGGGCCGAAGAGCCAGCCGACGACGGACCGGAGGATCTGGTGGGCGGCGCGCTCGCCGAAGGCGAGCCAGACTCCGCTGAGCAGTGCGGCGAGAAGGTGAGCGGCGAACATACCGCCATGGGAGACGTGCGCGAGATGGTCGAGTGCACCGGCGTCCGCTCCGCCGTGCGCCGCATGTGGCTCGTCACCTGCCGGCCCCGAGGGGGCGTGGCTCGGCGCGGCACCTGCGTCGTGCGAAGCGTCTTCGTGGTGCCCGCCTCCGTGCCCGTCCCCTGGACCGTCGTGGTGGCCCTCCGCGTGCCCGGGATCCTGGGCACGGGACCCGGGGAATGAGAGATCACCGAGGCCCAAGGCCGCCACGACGCGTCGGGCCTCGGGCAGGGAGAGGGCTCCACCGCTGTCACCGCAGACCAGCGAAGCCGCCAGCTCCCGCATTCTCGCGTCTGCCGCCTGCACCGACGCATCGACCGAGGGGGCACTGGCGACGGGTACCGATGCCTGAGCCATCGGTACCAGGGAGAACCCGACGTGCAGTGCGGCCTGAAGAGCAACGGCCGCCGACGTGACGGCGAGGGCGCCGCGTTCGACGCCGGCGAGAGCCCAGCTCACACCGCCCGTGAGCGCGAACGCCGTCGCCAGGGACCACAGCGGCAGTGCCGTGTCCGACATCATGACGTGGCCCCCGGCGGCGAGCACCACGCACAGGGCCGCGAACACCACGGCCCTGACAGTGCGCACCCAGGGGCAACTCTTCACAGTGGGGACATGCTCGCACTGGTCGGCCCCGTATCCGCCACCGGGTCCGTTGGCGGGGGCCGGTAGGCACAGGAGCGTGGGAACCAACCAGGATTCCCTTCCGACTGACTGGCCAAACCGAAGGCTGCCGGAATTGCGCCCCGTCGAGGAAGACCGGTCGGGACGACGCGGGCCGGTGGCCGGTAGCCACCTGTCATTACGGAGCACCGCACATGAGGGCATCACCACAGCCGATCGGGCCGCCGAGCGGGAACGTCGACGCCCCGCAGCCGTTCGAGGTCCGCTCCCCTGCTGTGCGCGTCGGAGGCTTCGTCCTCCTCCTGCTCGGCGCGTTCGCGACGGCTCTGCTGGTCGGATCCCTGATGGGGCCCGTCTCTCCTGACATGCACCCGGGTGAAGGCGAGGCGCCGTCCGGTACCGGTGGGGGCGGGCACGACCACGGTATGGCGGTGCGGTGACCATGGCCGTGCCATCGACCCCGTCGGCGGCCGGACTCCCCGTCGCGGAACAGACCAGCGTGCTCACCGTGGCCGGCATGACCTGCGCCGCCTGCGTGCGACGAGTCGAGAAGCGACTCGCGAAGCTGGAGGGGGTGAGCGCCTCCGTGAACCTGGTGACCGGCCGTGCCACGGTGCGGCACCCCCGGGGGACCACTGTCGAGGAGCTGGCGCATGCGGTCACCAGCGCGGGGTACCCGGCGGAACCTCACGTGCCGGACGAACCGCGGTCCGTGCCGACGCCCCGTGGCGGCTCGGGCCCGTCACCGATGCACCGCCTGGTGGTGACCGCGGCGCTCGGGCTCCCCGTCCTCGTCCTCTCCATGGCGCCCCCACTGCAGTTCACGAACTGGCAGTGGCTGTGTCTTCTCCTCACCGCGCCGGTCGTCGTGTGGAGCGCCTGGCCGTTCCACCAGCGTGCCTGGGCAGGGTTGCGCGATGCCTCCGCGTCGATGGACACCCTGGTGTCCGTCGGTGTGCTGGCCTCCTTCGGCTGGTCGCTGTACGCGCTCTTCCTGGGCGGCGCCGGGGAGCCAGGCATGACCATGCCGTTCACCTTCCTGCCCTCCGCCGCCGACGGCATGGCCCACATCTACCTGGAGGCAGCCGTCGCGGTGCCGCTCTTCGTGCTGCTCGGCCGCGAGTTGGAAGGCCGCGCGAAACGGGGCGCCGGAACGGCGTTGCGCGCCCTGGAGCGGTTGGTACCGGACGAGGTGTCGGTGGTGGACGACTCGGTCGAGCACCGTCTGCCGCTCGCCGAGCTCACCGTCGGGAGGCTGTTCCGGGTGCGGCCCGGAGAGCGCGTGGCGACCGACGGCGAGGTGGTCGACGGGCGCGGCGCGCTCGATCTCTCCCTGCTCACCGGTGAGTCCCGACCGGCGGAGGTCGGTCCCGGCTCCACGGTGCTCGGCGGTGCGGTCAACGCCGGCGGCATGCTCACCGTGCGCGCCACGGCGATCGGCCGGGACACGCGGCTGGCGGAGATCGCCCGGCGTGTGGAGCACGCGCAGGACGAGAAGGCGCGGGTTCAGCGGATGGTGGACCGGGTGGCGGGCGGGTTCGTCCCCGTCGTCATCACCGTGGCCGTGACGGTCCTCGGGTTCTGGCTGGGGGCGGGCGCCGCACCGCAGGCCGCGCTGACCAGCGCGGTCGCCGTCCTGGTCGTGGCCTGCCCCTGCGCCCTGGGCCTGGCGACCCCGACCGCGCTGCTCGCAGCCACGGGCCGCGGAGCGCAACTCGGCGTCCTGGTCTCCGGCCCGCGCGCGCTGGAGACTCTGCGGCGGGTGGACACGGTGGTGCTCGACAAGACCGGCACCCTGACCACCGGCCGGATGCGGGTGGTCGCCGTGACCGCTCGGGACGGGCGACTGTCGGAGTCAGAGGTGCTGCGCTGGGCCGGCGCCGTGGAGCAGGGCTCCGAACATCCCCTCGGGCGCGCGGTCGTCGCCCACGCCGGCGAGGCGCTGCGAGGTGAGACCCTTCCCGCGGTCACCGACTTCACCGCGCGCGCCGGCCACGGAGTCGCGGGTGTCGTCGACGGTCGCACGATCGAGGTCGGGGTACCCGGCACCGGCCTTCCCGAGGAGCTGGCATCCGCGGTGCGGGAGGCCGACACCATGGGACGGACCGCGGTGTCCGTCGTCGTCGACGGTGAACCCGAGGCCGTCCTCGCGCTCGGCGACACCCCGCGCGCCGACGCCTACCGCGCAGTCGACCGGCTCCGCCGCCTCGGTATCCGCCCCGTGATCGCCACCGGCGACGGCGCCGGGGCGGCGCAGGCCGTCGCCGCGGAACTGCGCGTCGAGGAGATCCACTCCCGCTGCACCCCCGAGTCCAAGGCCGACCTCGTCCGATCGCTGCGAGAGGCAGGCCACCGTGTCGCCTTTGTCGGCGACGGCGTCAACGACACTGTCGCGCTGGCCGGAGCCGACCTCGGCGTCTGCATGGGGGAGGGCACGGACGCCGCCGCCGGGGCCGCCGACATCACCCTGATGCGGGGCGGTCTCACCGCGCTCGCCGACGCGTCGGCGCTGGCACGTCGGACCAGCCGCACCATCCGGATCAACCTTCTCTGGGCGTTCGGCTACAACGTGGTCACCCTGCCCCTCGCCGCCACCGGCTGGCTCAACCCCATGGTCGCCGCAGCGGCCATGTCGGTGAGCTCGGTGCTCGTGGTGGCGCACAGCCTCCAGCTGCGTGCCTGGACACCGCGGAGCGACGGACGCGCGACCCGCCCTTCACCCCGTGCCGCAACCGGGCGGTGGGCCGCATGAACCTCCGAGCCCCACGTGTACCGCGCGCCCTGCGCCCGGTCGCCGCACCGGTCCTCGCGGCCGTCTGCACACTCGCGTTGCTCGCTCTGTGGGTCGGGGCGGGCCAAGCGGGCGTGCCGGGAAGCGTGACTGTCAGCGACGGCCGCGTCTACCGTCCGATCCTGGACGACCGGCAGATGACCGCTCTGTTCTTCACCGTCACCAACGAGGCCACCGCGGGGGACGAGCTGATCGCGGTGGACGCCGGTGAGGTCGGCGAGACGATGTTCTCCGACCACGTCCACCTCAGCGAGGGCTCCGGACGGATGGAGATGATCGACTCGATCACGTTCGCGCCGGAGCAGACGCTGGCGATGACCGCGTTCACGCAGAACATCATGGTCCACCTCAAGCGTCCGCTGGTGCTCGGGGAAGAGCTGGACTTCACGCTCGTCTTCCGCCAGGCCGGCGAGGTGCGGGCGAGCGCAGTGGTGGTCCGTCATGGCGAATGAGGTCAGCGAGCACCGGGGATCGGTGAGTTCGGCGGCGGCCCCCGATCGGGTTCCCGGGCCGGACGGGAACCGGCCGGCCCGCGCGACCGGCCACTCGGCACGCGGAGAGCGGCAGCGATCGACGGAACGGACGTCGCCCCCGGCACGCGATCGACGCCGGCGGAGGTGTGCGGGCCGGAGCGAGCTCGTCCTCGAGACCGGTCACACGGCGGACAAGAGTGTCAACCTCGCACGTCGTGATGGTGAGAAGTGCCTCCAGCCCGCTCGGCATCGGCCTGGTTGAGTTCGCGGACTCGGGCCGCGAGGTCTCCGCCGCCGCTTCGCTCCCGCGGTCGACCTGCCTCCTCCTCGAACGCCACCGCGGTGCTGCTGCTTGCGCCTCCGCGGTCCGCCGGGTGCGGCGACGTCGCCGCACCCGCCGGACCGTACCTGGTGGAGCCGGGCGGCCGGGACCCTTGCGCAGCGGGGTGACCCCGGGCCGGCATCCCACCCGGGTCCCTGCGGCCCCGGGCCACGCGTCAGGCCGGAGGTACGCAGAACCTCACGGCGTGTAGCCGGTGCTCTCCCCGGTCGTCCGAGCCTGAACAACCTCGGCCCGGTGGGTGCGGTGCGACCGGCAGCCTGTCGTGCCGCACCCGCCGGGACGTCAGGACCGGGCGAGCGCCTCCCGCAGCTGTTCCGCCACATCGCGGTAGACCTTGAGCAGGTCGAGGTCGTCACCGGGATAGTTGACGACGTCGATCTGCACGGCATCGGTGCCCGGCAGGACCTCACCGGTGGACATGTGGGCGTTGTCCAGCACGAGGTCCGGCTCCTCGGCCGACAGCTCGGCGAGCTGCGCCGGGGTCACCGACTCCGGCCCGTAGGTGCCCACTGTCGTCGCTCCCGCCAGTTTCGCCGCCCACCCGGTGAAGACCTGGGCGACCACCCGGGGACTCTCCTCGTCCGGCCAGCTGTCCTCGACGGAGGAGGCCAGCTCGGCGGTCTCGCTCTCGAAGGTCTCGTTCCACTGCTCTGCCGTCTGCTCGGTACCGAACAGAGCACCGAGACGGGCGACCTCGGCGGTCACGACCTCGGGGTCGTTGTTGAGATCGACCTCCACGAGTTCCGCGTCGGAGCCGGCGGCGTCCTTGATCTGCTCCGCGTAGGGCTCGAACGGCGCGTAGAGGACGAAGTCCGCCTCCGCGATCGCTGCCAGGTCGGACGGCTTGGGGTCGTAGTCCGGCGCGTGGTGCACGGACTGCGGCACGATGACCGTGACCTCCTCGATTCCGGCGGCACTGGCGAAGGCCCCCTGCCACGTCGTGGTCGCGACGACCACCGGCTGGTCACCGTCGTCGCCCCCGCGGTCTTCGGGTTCGGGAGCCTCCGACGACGGCGAGCCGGCGTCGTCCGTCGAGGAGGAACCGGCGTCCGAGCCGCAGGCCGCGGTGAAGGCGAGTGCCACCGTCAGTGCGATGAGGGAAGTGCGGGGGAGGCGGGTGCGCGCCATGAACTGAGTCTCCGTTCGGGGATGAGATGGACGGCGAGGACGACAGCCCCCGCCGTGAGCACGAGGACGGGGCCGGGGGGCCAGTCCAGGGAGAGGGCCAGCAGGAAACCGGTGAGGTTCACCAGCACACCGATGCCGATCGCCCAGAGGACGATCGATCGCAGCGAGGTGCCGAGTCTGCGGGCGGCGAGGGCGGGCAGGAGAGTCAGGGCGTCCACGAGCAGCGCCCCGGTGAGCTTGATCGCCCCGGCGACGGCCACCGCGACCAGCACCAGCAACGCCAGGGTCAGAGCACGGACCGGGACACCCGAGCACTGCGCGAGCTCTCTGTCGTACAGCAGCAGGCCGATGTCGCGCCGTCGCCACCAGAACAGGCCGGGAACCACGACCGCCAGTGCGCCGAGCACCACCAGGTCCGCGGTTCCGACCGAGAGAATCGAGCCCCAGAGCAGCGCGAAGGCGCCGGAGGCGTTGACACCGGAGACGGCCAGGACCAGGAGGGCGGCCGCGATGGCCAGGCTCATCAGCAGCCCCATGGCGCCGGAGAGGCCGTCGGGGGTACGGGCGAGCGGAGCCACCCCGGCGCCGGCCAGGGCGCAGGCGACCAGCGCACAGAGCATCGGGTCGAGACCGGTGAGCAGCCCCACCGCGATGCCGAGCAGTGCCACGTGCATCATCGCGAAGCGCACCGGCATGATGTCGAGCCCGACGATGATCACCCCGATCACGGGCAGCCCGACAGCGGCCAGCAGCAGCGCGAGGGCAGCTCTCTGCACGGGCATCAACTGGATCAGGGTGCCGAGGTCCTGGGAGGCGATGTTCACGCGATCTCCCGCAGCCTGCCGGCGGCCATCTCCAGGACCCGGTCGCAGCGGTTGGCGAGGGCGCGGTCGTGCGTCACGACGATCAGCGTGACGGGCAGCCCGGTGAGGATGTCGGCTGCCTCGTCCTGCCCGTCGAAGTCCAGTGCCGCGGTGGGTTCGTCGGCGATCAGCACGTCGGCGCCGGCCGCTATGGACCCGATGGCGCGGGCGAGGTACATCCGCTGGAGCTGACCTCCGGAGAGGGTGTGCAGGGGGTTTCCCGTCAGTGAGGCGACCCCGAGCCGGGCGGCGGCGTCCGCGGCCTCTCCCGCCGCACCGCTGCTGGCGAGCAGCTCGGACCCGAGGAGGGGGAACCGGCCGGCGGCCGGCTTCTGGGGAATCCAGGCGCAGGCACGGCGGCGCTGTGCCCATTCGGTGGCCGTGCGGGCGGAGCACCCGCCCACCAGGACGGTCCCGCTGAAGTGCCGGTGCAGGCCGAGAACAGCACGCATCAGTGTCGTCTTGCCGGAGCCGTTCGTTCCCGTCAGCGCGACCCGCTGCCCCGCGGCGATCTCCAGGTCGACCTCGGAGACAGCCGCTGTCCTTCCGTGCCAGCAGTGGACGTCGCGCATCCGGACATCGAGCCCGCCCATCAAACAGCCCTCCAGCCACCTGCGTATCCGGCTCGGAGGGCGTTCCACCCTCCTCCTCAGGAGTTGGTCGGGCCGTGTGCGCGGTGAGTTCCCGGTGCACGGTGTGCGATTCAGCGTTCTGTGAGCACCCACCGTGCACCGAGCGCTCGGCACGGTCGACTGCTACCTGCAACAGCACAGACATCCGCCCGCGTGCTCCCGCCCGCGACCGCGGCGCCGGGGGATCGGACCCCCGGCGTTCCACGGACAGAGCCAGGAGGGAGCTCGGTGAGAGCTGTCCCCTCGTCGCAGCCGGGAGGATCGTGGCGTTGTGCCTGCTCCGCCGCGCGCTGCCAGTCCCGGCGGGCCGCGCGGGGTCGCCGTCGCGTGCAGCCAGGGCGAGTTGGGTGACGGCCGTGTCGGATGCGGGGGAGCGCCGGGCGGAGGTGCCGCCGGCTGGTGTCTGGGCTCGGGTCGTCGCCACAGGTCTTTCCGGTGAGGGCTGGCGTGCGTGGGGCGCGCCGGTCGTGTGCGACGGCCTGCCACGGGGCAGCACCGGGCCCCGAGCGCCCATGGGACGCCGGGCGCTCGAGGAGGATCTCGCTGTCCTCAGGGACAGCCGTCGCCGCAGGGGCCCCGGGTGCTGATGACATGAGCCAGAAGCACCAGACGTGGCGGCCGGTCGTGACGAGCTGCCCGGATGCGTGGCGTGGGCCGGGGCCTGATGGATGGTGACGCACGGATGAGGTTCAGCGGCGTGCGCAACAGCCCGGCCAGCGCGCGCAGAAGCTGGAACGTGGCGCGTTCGTTCGCCGGCCAGAGGCCGCTGAGGGCCCGTGGCCGCGAGATGCGCGAGCAGCATGCCCGCCGGCATCGACCACGGGTCGTGGCCGCCCGTTCCTGCGATCATGTCGAAGCCCGCTGCCTCGGGCGGGTGCTGGTGCCTCGCCTCGCGCAGGGGGCAGTCGGACGGCGTCGCGCTCCCGTGCTCCGCCGGTGTTCGCCCCACCCCGTGGCCGGATGAGGCATCGTCCGGAGGGCCTGGCGTGTGCGGCGGAGGGTCGGCGAGGGTGAAGACCCAGTGGAGGACAGCCGGGGCGCGAGGGCTGTCGAGGGCAGTGCGAGGCGTCCGCGCTCGCGGGCCGCGAGAGTCCAGGTCAGGCCCGTGGTCAGGACGAAGGCCGAGACCAGGAGCCACCACGGGATCGCGGTGCCGGAGCTGTGCGTGTGGCCGACCGCCGCGAGCAGCACGCAGACGGCCGCGAACATCGAGTCCCACGCGCCCCTTGAGCAGCCACCCGGACTTCTCACGGGCGTCACCCTCGCACCGTGGTTCGAGTGGCGCCGGGGAGTGGCGGGTTCCGTCACGGGAGTGCTGATGCGCCACAGCCGCATCCTGAGGGTTCGGCCTTCACCATGCCCAGGCGTGGGGGAACGATCTCGTCCGCCGGGCCGACTCACTGGAGTGTGCGCTGAATCCGTCCGAGTCGAGTGGAGCTGCGTGGCATGACGGACCGATCGGCGGTCTCGGCACCGGGGCGTGCCCCGGCCCGTGCGTGGCCGCTCACCTCCCTGCTGACGGCGTGTATGGCGTTCTCGATGATCCAGCTGTTCCTGCTGGGCGCGCTGGGCCCACTGCTGGTCGATGAACTCGATGTCTCCCCGGTGGTGCTGGGGCTGACGACGACGATCGGGTTCGGTACGGCTGCCGTGCTCTCCCCGCTCGGCGGCCGCATCGTGGACCACGTCGGGTCCCGACGTTCGCTGATGGTTCTGCTCCTGGCGGCCGGCGGTGCGCTCGCCCTCATCGGATCGGCGCCGGGCCCGGGACTGTTGCTGTGCGCCGTCGCCCTCGGAGGCATCCCGCAGGCACTGGCCAACCCGGCGACGAACACCGCCGTCCTCGCCGTCGTGCCGGCCGAGCGACGAGGTGCGGTGCTGGGGACGAAACAGTCCGGGGTTCAGCTCGGGGCCTTCGCGGCGGGGCTGCCGCTGGCCGCTCTGGCCGGCGGCCTCGGGTGGCGGAGCGCCTTCTGGGCCGCTGCCGTAGGAGCGCTGCTGCTGGCGTGGGGGACGTGGCGGGCCCTGCCCCCGGAGCGCCCGCGCCGGGCCGCGGCGGGTGTGCGTGCCGGCTACGCGTTCCGTGGAATGGTCGCCCGGCTCGCGGTCTTCTCTCTTCTGCTCGGTGCGGCGATTGCCTCGGTCAACACCTATCTGACCCTCTACGGGGTGCGTGCTCTCTCGATGGGAGCGACGGAGGCAGGCGTGCTCGTCGCCGTACTGGGAGTGGCGGGAGTCGTCGGCCGTGTGGGGTGGGCCCGGGTGGCGCGGCCCGGGCGCGCCGAGTGGCTGCCCGGCCTGCTCGCCCTGGGAGCCGTGGGCGCGGTGGCGATGCTGATCGCCTCCCGGGACGTACCGCCCCTGGTGTGGGTGGGCGCGGCGGGCATCGGGCTTCTCGCGGTGTCGGCGAACGCCGTGACCATGGTCCTGGTGGTGCAGCGCTCCCTCCCGGGGCGCGCGGGCCACGACTCGGCGCTCGTCGCCGCCGGCTTCTTCGCGGGATTCGCCCTGGGGCCGCCGGTATTCGGACTGCTGATGCAGGCCGAGCGGTATGGCGCGGCCTGGCTGCTGGTCGCGTGCGAGCTCGCGGCGGCCGGGGTGGTCGCCGTTGCGTGGGCTCACCGTGACCGACGGGCGGCTGCCCGGTGACGGCGCCGGGTGCCCCACAGTGGGCCGGCTACGCGCTGGACAGTGTCCTCGCCCGTGTCGCGGCGACCGAGGCCGAGGTGGGCGAGCGCTTCCCGCTGTATGCCGACCCCGCCGACGGTCGCTGGACGTCGACGCGCCGCGGCTCCTGGACCGGAGGGTTCTGGGCGGGGCTGTTGTGGCTGCGTGCCGGCAGAACCGGAGACCCGGACCACCGGAGTGCCGCGGCCGACTGCATGCGTCGACTCGGTCCCTGGGCGGAAGCCGACACCGCGACCCGAGGATTGATCCTGTGGTACGGGACCGCCGCGGAACACCTGCCCCGCGGCGCCTTCGACGCGCGGGCCGCGGCCGCGCTCCGCGCCCGCGCCGCCGCCGCCTGCCTGGACGCGGTGGACGCGCGCCTGGGCATGGTCCCGTGGGGTGGGGCGCTGGGCGGTCCCCGGTTTCTGGCCCGGGCGGACGGCGTCCCCGGGATGGTGCCTCTCCTGGCCGCCGCAGGCCCGGACGGAGCTGCCGCGGCGGCGTCTCACCTCGACGCCCACCTCGCACTGTGCCTGGGAGGTGACGGCGTTCTCCCCGCATGGCGCTTCGACGAGGAGACCGCACGCTGGCAGAGGTGCGCGTCGCCCGCACCGGGCTGGAGTCGCGGTCCCGCCTGGCTTCTCCTGGCCACCGTGGACGCGCTGCTGCGGCCCGAGGTGGCACGGAGGCTCTCCACGCCCGTGGACCGCACCGTCGAGCGGCTGCTGGCCGGGGAGGGTGTGCTGACCGGTCCGCTGGTGCCCCTGGCCGACCACACCCGGCGCGACGGACCGTGCGACACCTCGGCCGCCGCGATCACCGCCGTCGCCCTGCTGAAACTGGCTCGGGTGCCCGGTCGCCGGGCCGGTCGGTACACCGAGCGGGCCACGGCAATCCTGAATCGCCTGGTGCGGCGGCACCTCTCCCGTGGCGGTCCCGATCGCCCCTCGGGCATGCTGCTGGACGGCTGCTACGAGGCCGACCGGGGTGTGGCCGTCCGCCACGAGGTGATCTGGGGCGACTACTTCCTGGCAGTGGGCCTGGCCGCCCTCGTGGGCGTCGTCGACCTCACCCGGACGTAGCGTCCCCGACGGAGTACCCGCGCAGGACGGCGCGGGCGACCGAGGTGATGTGCAGCTCGTCCGGACCGTCGAGGAGACGGGCGGCGCGGCCGGTGCGGAAGAGCGCCGGCAGCGGCGTGTCAGGACCGAGCCCAGCCGCGCCGTGCACCTGGATCGCCGAGTCCGCGACCTGCTGGAGCATCCTGGCGGTGGCGACCTTCGCGAGTCCGATCTCGACGCGCGCGTCCGCGCCCGCGGCGATCCGCTCCACCGCCTGGTGGACCAGCGCACGCGCGCCGCGCAGCGCCAGCAGGGCATCGAACACGTGCTGCTGGACCAGCTGATGCCCGCTGAGGGGGCCGCGCGAACCCGTGCGGGTCGCGGCGCGCTCGCACAACAGGTCGAAGGCTCGCTGCGCCTGGCCCAGCCAGCGAAGACAGCGAAGCGTACGCCCGATCCGCAGCCGCTCACCCGCCACGGCCAGAGCCGCGCCCCGCGTTCCGACAAGATGGTCGGCGGGCACCGCCACCCCGTCGAGCTCTATCTCGTACTGGCCGCCGACCCCGCAGACCGGCAGTTCGCGGACCACACGGAACCCCGGGGCGGTGGTCGGGACAAGGAGCAGGGACAGGCCCGCGCGGTCGCCGGGGCCGCCGTCCGAGCGGGCGAGAACCGTCACCAGGTCCGCATCGGCCGCGCCGGAGGTGAACCACTTTCGCCCGGTGATGCGCCAGCCGCCGTCCGGCCGTCGCTCCGCCCGGGTGGCCGTCAGCAGTGGGTCGGTGCCGGGCAGATCCGGTTCGGTCATCGCGTAGCAGGCGCGCAGTTCCCCGGCGACCAGGCGGACCAGGAACTCGCGCCGCACGCGTGGCCCGGCGTGCCGCGCCAGCATGGTGACATCGAGCAGAGACGCGGACCCCAGCGCGGCGGGGCCGTGGTCACTCGCCCCCTCCACCTCCGCCCACGTCGTGTAGGTGCGGAAATCAGCTCCTCCACCTCCGAGTTCGGTGGGAAGTGGCAGCGCCCACAGCCCTTCACCCCGGGCTTGGGCTCTCAGGTCGCGGAGTGCGGCGGCCGCAGGCGCACCGCCTCCGTCGAGGTCGCCCTCGCGCGGCATGACCCGGGTACGGACGAAATCGCCCACTCGTTCCCGCAGCGCGGCCGCGGCCGGTTCGGCCTCGCGAGGGTCGGTGTGTGCGGTGTTCGCGTCATCCACCGGCTTCTCCTCTCTCGTTCTCCGGGAACCCGTGGGAACGGTTGTCCGACTGTCTGTCCGTGGAGCTGGTCGGGTTCGCACGCCCGCCGGTTCCCGAGACCACGCGTCCGGAGCGGCGCCGAGCGCCGTCCCGGGAAGGGAGAGACATGGCGTCACCTGGAGGAAGCCGGACGGACCGGCCCCTGGACACCTTGAACTTCGACGCGTCCGGACCGCCGGCGATCATGGGCGTCGTCACGGACCATCTGCGGCGGCTCGGTGCCCGGACGCGCACAGCGGTGCCACCGGCCTCCTCCGTCGGCCATCTCACCCTGGCCGGTCCCGGCTTCGTGCCCGTGGAAGCCTCGGTGCGCTGGTCGGAGAGGCCGGGCGGAGCCGTCGACGAGGCCACTGCCCAAGCAGTCAGCGGCATCATGGCGGTGCACGGCAGGCGGCACGGTGCCCCGCGGGGGATCGCCGCCGACTTCGTCTCGACCGCCACCGCAGTGCTGACGGTCCAGGGTCTGCTGGCGGCGCTTCTCGGCCAGGCCCGCGGCGGCACCACCCGCAGGGCCGCGACGCGTGCGGACCACGCCGCGCTGCTGACGGTCTCGCAGTACCTCGCAGCCGCAGCCGCCGAAGACAGCGAGGCGACCGAACTCGCGCCTGGCGGACCACCGTTCACCTCGGCGGACGACGTCCACTTCGAACTGGAGACGCTCGACCCCGGCGCGTGGGCCGCGTTCTGGCGAGCTCTGGACGCCCCGGCCGAGGCGATCCGGGCGGGATGGCGGCCCTTCCAGTTCCGGTACGCCACCGCCTGCGCCCCCCTTCCGGAGGCGTTGCACCACACGGCCCGCGCCACCAGCTGGCCGGCCCTGCGGGCCGCGGCGGACAGTTCCGGTGCCCAGGTGTGCAGACTGCGCTCCCTCCGGGAGCGGGCCGCCGAGGACACCGGCGCGACCCCGTGGTCTCTCCGGCCCGCCCACCCCGCGTCACACAGGCCCGGCCAGGCGGCCCCTCCGGCCGACCTGCCACTCGCCGGACTCACCGTGCTGGAAGCGGGCAGACGCATTCAGGGCCCTCTCGCGGCACACCTGCTGGGCATGCTGGGGGCGGACGTCATCCGCATCGAGCCACCGGGCGGGGACCCTCTGCGCGGGATGCCACCGACCTGTTCCGGCGTCTCCGCCCGATGGCTCGCCCTGAACCGGGGCAAGCGGGCCGTCGAGATCGACATCAAGGCGGAGTCGGGCCGGCGGCAGCTGCTCGACCTGGTGAGCGGCGCCGACGTCTTTCTGCACAACTGGGCACCCGGCAAGGCCGCCGAGCTGGGGCTGGACTCCGACGACCTCGCGCGGGTCCGGCCCTCTCTCGTGTACGCCTACACCAGCGGATGGGCGGGACGTCTGCGTACGCCGCCCATGGGTACCGACTTCATGGTCCAGGCCCGTACCGGTGTCGGCGAGGCGGTTCGTCCCGAGGGTGAGGTGCCTGCACCGTCGCTGATGACGCTGCTGGACGTCCTGGGCGGGATGCTCGGCACCGAGACCGTCCTCGCCGCACTGCTGCTGCGGGAACGGACGGGATGCGGAGTGCGGGCCGAATCTTCGCTCCTCGGGGCCGCGGACGTCCTGACCGCTCCGGCGTTGAGCCGGCTGGCCCAGGGGCGGGAGCACCGGAGCCGCCCCGGATTCCGTCGGCCGCTGCAAACGGCCGACGGCTGGGTCGCGGTCGCGGACGAGCAGGTGGCCGAACCTCCAGCCGGACTCGACAAGCTGCCGACGAGTGAGGCGCTGGCGACCGTGACCGGCCGGGGGACACCCGCAGTCGCCGTCACCACCGATCTGGCGCGTATCGCTGACGACCCGCACTTCGCCGGCCTCGTCAGCAACGACAGTCACGGCGCAATCGCCCTCAGCACCCCCTGGAGCCTGACATGACCGTTGTTCTCCACGACCTCCTGCCGACCGAACTCCGCCGAGCCTGGGCCGTCGACGGCACCTGCCCCGACCTCGACCTGTACAGCCTCTTCCGGGCCCGGCTGGTCGCCGACCCGCACCGCACCGCCGTCCTGGACGCCAAGGGTGCGCTCTGCTACACCGCGCTCGACCGCAGGGTGCGCTCTCTTGCCGCCGGCCTGCAGAGCCTCGGCATCGGCCCGGGCGATGTGGTCGGCGTGCAACTCCCCAACGGCCGGGACGCCGTCATGGCGGATCTGGCCCTGGCTGCCCTGGGGGCGGTGGCCCTTCCGTTCCCCGTCGGTCGCGGGGTCATGGAGAGCGAGTGCCTGCTGCGCCGCTCCGAAGCGGTCGCCGTGATCGCGGCGACCCGTCACCGGGACCACCACCACGCCGCCGACTTCGTCCAGTTGCGCCCGGCATTGCCGCATCTTCGCCAGGTGATTGCCGTGGGCGCCGACGCCCCCGGCGGCGCTGTGCCCCTGCGCACCCTTTCCAGGACCGCCCCCGGGCCGTTCCTGCCGGCCCGGCCCCGCGCCGACGATCCGGCCCGTATCCTGGTCTCCTCCGGGTCGGAGGCGGAGCCCAAGATGGTGGCCTACTCCCACAACGCTCTGGCAGGCGGGCGCGGAAACTTTCTCGCCTCCCTGATCCCCGACGCGACACCCCCACGCTGTCTCTTCCTCGTCCCCCTCGCGTCAGCGTTCGGCTCCAACGGCACAGCGGTCACCCTGGCCAGACACGGCGGAACGCTCGTCCTGCTGGAACACTTCACGCCTGAGGCTGCCCTGGACGCCATCCGTAGCCATCGACCGACCCATGTCTTCGGAGTCCCCACCATGGTGCGGATGATGCTCTCCAGCCTCGACCCCGACCACGAGCCCCTGCCCGCACCGACGGCCATCGTCCTGGGCGGCGCCGCGCTCGACGAGACGACCGCCGCCGACGCCGCCCGAGCCTTCGGCTGTTCCGTCGTCAACCTCTACGGGTCCGCCGACGGGGTCAACTGTCACACCGGCCTGGCCACGACGGTGCCTCCCCAAGACGCCTCGGGTCTCGTCGCGGGCCGCCCCGACCCGATGGTCACCGACATACGCATCACCGACCCGGCCACACACGAGCCGCTGCCGGCAGGTGACGTGGGTGAGATCGAATCCCGGGGGCCGATGTCCCCGATGTGCTACGTCGGGGCGCCCGAACTCGACGCGCGCTACCGGGCGCCCGACGGATGGGTCCGCACCGGCGACCTCGGAGTCATCGACGAGGCCGGCCTCCTCCGCGTCGTGGGGCGACTCAAGGACATCGTGATCAGGGGAGGAGCCAACATCAGCCCGGCCGAGGTCGAACGGGGACTCACCTCTCACCCCGACATCCGAGACGTGGTCTGCGTGGGAGTGCCCGACGCCCTGATGGGTGAGCGCCTGGCCAGTTGCATCGTGGCGCGCGCAGGGCGCACCGTCGATCTCGCATCCGTGGGCCGGCATCTCACCACGCTCGGGGTGGAGAGACGCAAACACCCCGAACGCCTCCTGCTGCTGGAGGAAGTGCCTCTGAACCCGGCGGGAAAGCCGGACCGCGCGGCTCTACGCACGATGGTGCGGGCATCCATGGGCGATTGCAGCCAGTGACCTGAGTCGGAGATTCGGCGTTGGTTGGGCATGAGCGGTCCGAGCCCCAGGCGCTGTCCGGCGGATCATGGCGGAGCCTTCATCGGACTGCCGCTGCGGTGACCGTGCCGTGGAAGACGGAGGCCCGCTTGTCGTAACGGGTGGCGACCGCGCGGGAGTTCTTGACTCGGTTGACGGTCCGCTCGGCCTCGTTGCGTCGTCGGTAGCGCCTGCGGTCGAAGCCGGCTGGTCTGCCGCCCACGCTGCCTCCGTGCCGACGGTCGGCCCGCTGGTCCTTCGGCTCGGGGATCGTGTGTTCGATGTGCCGCCTTCGCAGGTAGCGGCGATCGCGGCGGGAGCTGTAAGCCTTGTCCCCGCTGACGTGATCGGGCCTGGTCCGGGGCCGCCCGACCAGCGGGCGGGGAACCGGGATCCGGTCCAGGACCCCGATCATCTGCGGGGCGTCACCCCCACTGACCTGGAGTGATCAGTCAAGCCAAGGGGTGGCAGCCGCCTTCACCGGCACGGCGGATCGTGGAGGGCAGGCCGTCCCGGGACCGTTCGAGTCCCTCATCGGGGCGGTGGTGCCGGGGCGTCGTCCTCTTTTCGGGAGCTGCGGCTTGGCCTTACGGGCGCCGGCCGCGGGCTGGTGTGCCCGGCAGGACGTCGAGTCGACGCCGACCATGCCCCACTCGATCCGTCCGGCGAGGTCGGCGTCGGTCCAGGCCGGGCTGCAAGAGCCGGTCCCAGGTGCCGTCCACGGACCAGCGGCGATGCCGCTCGTAGACGGTCTTCCACGAACCGTGGCGTTCCGGCAGGTCGCGCCGTGGCACACCGGTACGGACCCGGAACAGGATCCCGTTGAGCACGACGCAGTGATCCTTCCATCGGCCGCCACGGCCACCCGGAGCAGGCAGCTCCAGCAGCGACCACTCGCGATTCGTCGAATCTCCCCGACCCATGACCAACCAACGAGCGGCCGATCGGACAGTCCCATGACCCGCCGGACAGGCCCTGAGCGCTGTCTGACCGTCGGGCCTGGCCACTTCGGTGAACTGGAAGGGTGCCAGTGGCGATCGGTCCTCGGTGACGCACGCTCAAGCTTGGAGGGTGCGGGGCGCCGCCGTCGACTGCGCCTGCCGCGACCCCTCGGCGTGGCCCTGTCTCACCCGCGCAGCCTGCCCCGCCTGGTCTTCGTCGCAACGGTGGCACCTCGGCGATCCGCTCGGGGCGCCGAGCTGTCGTCGGGGACGCTGATGATGGGGTTCGCGGAGCGGTACTGAGATCGTGCACGGCCCCGGGGCCTGCGTCGGATCGCGCGGGGTGACTCGGCCGTGGGATCGTCGCTAACCGCCCCCACGACCGTGAGACCAGAAAAAGTCCAGGTCACAGCCATGTAGGCAACGCGCTCGACAGGGGAAGACCCAAGTCCGCCACACCGCCGTGTGGCGAACACCTAACGCCGATTGACCCCAGGAACCGTGTCTTCGCAGGTCAGAGCTGCTATGGCGTGGGGCGCTGTGTGGGGCGGGTGGGACTCGAACCCACGGCCGACGGATTATGAGTCCGTTGCTCTAACCAGCTGAGCTACCGCCCCATCAGCGGCGCGTCGCGCACATCAGTGCGCGTCGTCTGCCGCAGCATAGCCGCTCATACGATCTCCCGCCCGGGTCGGGGGGTGCTCGCCCGAGCTCGCCGCCGAGGCCATGGAGACATCGGTTCCCTCCTGGGCGGCCGCTATGCGCCGGAAACGCCGAAGGGCCCCGGACGGGGCCCTTCGGGTGATGCTCCCCCGACTGGACTCGAACCAGTAACCTGCCGGTTAACAGCCGGCTGCTCTGCCAATTGAGCTACAGGGGACTGCGCCGCGTGGGTTCCGCTTCCCGTTGCCGGGGGCGCTCCCTCGCTGCGAGCAATACATTAGCGCATGACAGGGGGTGCTCTGAAATCGGTAATCGGGGTACCCGGACGGTAGGGCTCCGGGTCGACCGGTCCGGAGCGACGACGAGTGCAGGGAAGAGGGGCGTTCCGATGCGGAAGCTCACGTTCATCACCGGTGCCGCAGTGGGGTTCGTGCTCGGCGCGCGGGCCGGCCGGGGGTGCTACGACCGGATCGCCGCGTCCGCCCGGCGGATCGCCGAGAACCCCGCCGTCCGCAACAGCGTGGAGACCGCGGCCCACAACGGCCGGGAGGCCGCGGTGCGCGCGGGCCACGCGGTCGCCGACCGCGCCGGTGACCGGCTGCCCGGTTCGCTGAGCCAGAAGCTGCGCTCGGTGCAGGGCCGCCAGAACCCGCTGGACGACGACTGGGGCAGTGGCGCCGCCTGACGCGGTGTCGTACGACCGCCGCCCGCTCCCGGCCACGGGGCCGCGCGGTGTGTCGGTTCCGACGGGGGTGGGGCGGGCCAGGTGCGTCCCACCCCCGTCGCGCTGTCCGGGCGGGCGGCACGGCTCGCGCCGCGCTGCGCCGCCCGTGCCCCTCCGCCCCCGGCGTGATCGCAACCACTCCGCACGAGAAGGAGCCAGGCATGCCCGTTCGTTGGTTCTCCACGGTGGTCGACTGCCGTGACGTCGTCGCACAGGCGCACTGGTGGGCGCAGGTGCTCGACTGGCGCGTCGCCGAGGAGTCGCCCGAGGGAGCCGTGGTCGCCCCGCCCTCCGATGCCGGTGGCGCGTGGCGGCCCGGGCCCGTGCTGGTCTTCGTGCCGGTCCCGGAGCGCAAGACCGTCAAGAACCGGCTGCACGTGGACCTCGCGCCGCCCCCCGGCTCCGACCGGGCGGTCGAGGCGGACCGGTTGCTGGGGCTCGGCGCCCGCCGGGTGGAGCTGGGGGAGCCGCATCCGTCGTTCGATGTCTTCGCGGACCCCGAGGGCAACGAGTTCTGCCTGCTCTCGGGCGAGCACGGCTGAGCCGCCGCCGTCCCGCCGCCGGCCCTCGCGCCGCCGCCGGCCCGCGTTGTTCACCAGCGGCGAACAGCGCTCCCGGGCGGTGGCGATCGTTCCACCGCGCCCCGATGGGTAGGCACGGCCGACGGCCCGCCCTCGCCGCACACCGGACCCCGACCCCACCGGACCCCGACCCCACCGGACCCCGACCCCACCGGGCCCCGACCCCACCGGGCCCCGGCCCGGCGGCTCGGACCGTCCGGCCCGAGCCGTCCCGGCAGACCCATCCGACCGCACGACGAGAGGAACCCGATGTCGCTCCCCGCCACCGGCCGAGCCTGGCACCTCGTTTCACGTCCGCACGGCACCCCCGTCCCCGAGAACTTCGCCCTGCGCGAGGAACCGGTCCGCGCGCCGGGCGACGGCGAGGTGCTGGTGCGCAACACCCATCTCTCGGTCGACCCCTACATGCGCGGGCGCATGAACGACCACAAGTCCTACGTGCCGCCGTTCGCGCTGGACGAGCCCATGGACGGCGCGGCGCTCGGCGAGGTGGTCGCCTCGGAGGCCGAGGGGCTCGCCCCGGGCGACCTCGTGACGCACAACCTCGGCTGGCGCGACTACGCGACCGTCCCAGCCCGCCAGGTCGCACCCCTCCCGCGCGACACCCCGCGGCCCTCCGCCTATCTCGGCGTCCTCGGCATGCCCGGCTTCACGGCCTGGGTCGGGCTGCGGAAGATCGCGGACATCAGGGAGGGCGACGCCGTCTTCGTCTCCGGAGCCGCCGGTGCGGTCGGCAGCACGGCCGGTCAGCTCGCCCGGCTGATGGGCGCCGCCCGAGTGGTCGGCAGCGCGGGCTCGCCCGCCAAGGTCGAGCTGCTGACCTCGGAGTACGGCTTCGACGCGGCCTTCGACTACCGCGAGGCCCCGGTGGGCGAGCAGTTGCCGGTGGCGGCGCCCGACGGCATCGACATCTACTTCGACAACGTCGGGGGTGACCACTTGGAGGCGGCGATCACCGCGATGCGGACGCACGGCCGGATCGTGCTCTGCGGGATGATCGCCCAGTACAACGCGACGGAGCCGCCGCCCGGGCCGAACAACCTCGGCCTGATGGTCGGCAAGCGCATCCGCGCGCAGGGCATGATCGTCACCGACCACCAGGCATCCCTGCCCGAGTTCCACCGGGAGGTCGCCCCCTGGGTCGACTCGGGCGAACTCCGCTACCGGGAGACCTTCGTGGACGGGCTGGAGAACACCCCGGAGGCGCTGCTGGGCGTCCTGCGGGGCGACAACACGGGGAAGATGGTCGTGCGGCTCTGACGGGCCGCACGGCGACGCGGGCCCGGGAGGCGCCACCCCGGCGAGGGAGGCATCCCCGGGCCCGCGCTTGCGTGGGACCGCGGCCGCGCTCGGGCCCCGCCCCGGAACGGTCGGCCGGCGCGGTCAGCCGGCCGGGAGGGTGCCCGCCGCGACGGCGAGCAGCGCGCGGATCTGCGCCGTGACGTCCATCCGGCCGGCGACCAGCGTGCCGTCGGTGAACCGGCCGGACGCCTCCGCGGCGTTCTCCTCGGCGAACTCCAGCACCGGGGTGTGGAGGTGCCCGCCCGGCACCCCCGGCGCGATGCGGTCGCGCAGCAGCGTCGCCCGGTACGCGACCTCGTTGGAGAGGTAGTCCCCACCGCCCCCCGCCCGTGCCGCCGATCCCTCCGTCGGGCCGTCCGGACGGGCCACCGGGTCGCCGCCGCCCGCGGGGACCTCGGTGACCGCCGCGTTGCCGCGCACGGTGTGCGGCCCGGTGGCCGCGGCGGTCATCGCCGCGTGCGGCAGTGTGCCGGCGGTCCACGGCGGGTTGGGGACCCCCTCGGCGCCGGGTACCGGCGGGACCGGGCCCGGTGCCGACTCCTTGAGGTTGTCGACGCCCTTGCCCCGCCAGCCGGCGTTGTGCAGCTCCACGTCGAACACGCCCGGTCGGCCCTGGCTGACCGTCATGAAGAGGTCGACGCGGCGGGGGCCCGGCTCCAGGTAGGGGCGCAGGGCCTGCTCGACGACGCCGTCGGTGAAGTCGCGCCAGCGCACCGGCAGCACCACCGCCTCGATGTGCGCCGAACGCCCGCAGTCGGTGCGGACGACGGTGCCGTGCAGCGCCAGCGCCGCCGCCCCCGAGGGGTTGCCGCGCCGTACGTCCCCGTCCAGACCGAAGGGGTCGAAGCCGGTCATCACGACGCGCAGCCGGTCCGGGCCCGCCGGCAGGCCGTTGAGGCCGATGCCGCGCGACTCCCGCCCGAGCGCCGCCAGCAGTGCGCCGGTGTCGACCGGGAACGCCGGCTGCCAGCCGCGGACCGCGCGTGCCAGTTCCAGCCGCGCCCAGTACAGCGGGCGGTCGTCGCCGTCGCCCTCACGGAGCCGGCGTATCGCCTCGCGCCACAGCGACCGGCCGTGGCGGGCGACCACCGCGGTCGCCTCGGACGCCGACCCGGTGTCGGCGAGCGCGGCGAGGAGCCGGGGTGCGGCGCCGGCGAGGCCGCCGTGCTGGATCAGTCGCTGGGGAACGGCGCCGGTGAGGCGGTCCTCCTCGATGGTGGGTTGCGCGGTCTGCGCTTCCGGCGATGGTGCGGGCACGGCCCCTCCGGGCGTTTTGCGGGAACAGGCGGGACAAGGCGGGGGGACGACCCATGGTTACCAAAGTTCACCGCTCCGCCAGAAGGTCTCCCCGGTCTCGTTACGGCGACGGTTTCCGCCCGGCCCGGCGGCTTGCCCCGCAGCGCTCCTCATGCCGGATTCGCCCGACGGGGGGATAGTGGAATCAGGCCACGTAAGAGGAGGAGTCTGGACATGAGTGTTATCGCGTGGATTGTGATCGGTCTGATAGCCGGTGCGATCGCCAAGGCGATCCTGCCCGGTCGTGCCAACTTCGGGATCATCCTGACCGCCGTGCTCGGCATCCTGGGAGGCCTGGTCGGCGGATGGCTCGGAGTGGTGATCTTCGGTGTCGGCGTGGCCGGCTTCTTCTCGCTCTCCACCTGGATCTGCGCCATCGTGGGCTCGGTCATCCTGCTGGGGCTGTACGGGATGATCACCGGCCGCACGGCGCACCACGGCGGCAGGCACCAGCACGCCTGACCCCGACCGCGGCGTCCCAGCCGCGACG
>NZ_JAAVJC010000059.1 GCF_012033785.1 Streptomyces bohaiensis | reverse complement strand
GCGGCGGGCGGCGGGGCGGCGGGGCGGCGGGCGGCGGGCGGGAAGCGGGGCGCCCGTCAGGAGGAGGCGCGGCGGACCAGTTCGGTGGGGAGGATCAGACCGGGGGCGGCGGCCGGCTCGCCGGCGATCTCGGCGAGCAGCGCGCGGGTCATCGCGCGGCCCATCTCCTCGGTGGGCTGCCGGACGCTGGTCAGCGGCGGGTCCATGTGGCGGGCGATCGCGGAGTCGTCGAAGCCGACCAGGGCGACGTCCCCGGGGACGGACCGCCCGGCCTCGCGCAACGCGCGGCGCGCTCCGGCGGCGGTGAGGTCGGAGGCGCAGAAGACGGCGTCGAGGCGGGGGCGGCGGCCGAGCAGCTCGTACATGGCGCGGTAGCCGCCCTCCTCGCTGAAGTCCCCGTGGGCGACCAGCCCCTCGTCCTCGTCGACCCCGCTGGCGGCGAGTTCGGCGTAGTAGCCGTCGAGGCGGCACTGCGCGGCGTACATGTCGCGGGAGCCGGTGATGGTGGCCACGGCGCGGGCGCCCCGCTCCAGCAGGTGCCGCACGGCGGCCCGGGCGCCGCCGACGTTGTCGCCGTCGACGTGGGGGAAGGCCTCGTCGGCGGAGCGGCGGCCGTTCATCACGGCGGGGATGCCGTTCTCGGCGAGCAGTTCCGGCAGCGGGTCCTCGCCGTGCACGGAGACCAGGAGCACGCCGTCGACGCGGTTGCCCGCGGCGTACTGGGCGAATCGTTCCCGCTCGCTCGCGGTGCTGCTCAGCGTGAGCAGCAACTGGATGTCCGCCTCGGCGAGTTCGCTGGTGACGCCGCGGATGATCGCGGCGAAGTAGGGCTCGGCGAAGAGCCGGGTCTCGGGTTCGGGCACGACCAGGGCGACCGCGTCGGCGCGATTGCCCGCCAGGGCCCGCGCCGCACGGTGCGGGACGTAGCCGAGGTCGGCGATCGCCGCCTCCACGGCGACGCGGGTGCGGTCGCTGACCCGCGGCGACCCGTTGATGACCCGGGAGACGGTGCCGCGTCCCACGCCCGCGCGCTCCGCGACCTGTTCCAGCGTGGGCCGGCGTTCTCGCCCGGCCCGGTGTCGTGCAATTGCCATCGGGTCCTCCCGTCACATGCTCCCGAGACCCCCATCAGATCACGGAAACACGACGGTGCGGTCGGATGTATTGACAGCGGAGCGCGTCTCGGGAAATCTCCGGTTCACCGAAGTGGGAGCGCTCCCATCACGGCACCCTACCCACCCGACCCTCGAACGTTCCACGCCCCGGACTCGCTCACCCCACATTGCGCCGCACGCCGACCGGGAGAGGCAACGTCCACGCGCCAGGAGGACGAACCATGCGCACGACACCCCGTACCAGGATGACCCGACGGGCGGCGGTAGGGACAGCCGCCATGATGCTCGCCGTCACCGCCTGTTCCAGCAGCGACTCCGGTGGCGGAGACGACGGCGGTCAGATCACGCTGACCGTGGGCGTCTTCGGACAGTTCGGCCTGGAGGAGGCCGGCCTGTACGAGGAGTACATGGAGCTCAACGACAACATCGTGATCGAGCAGACCTCGGTGCAGGAGAACTCCGACTACTACGCGGCCCTGCTGACGCGCCTGCCCACCGGCTCGGGGCTGATGGACATCCAGGCCGTCGAGGTCGGCAACATCTACGAGGTCACCAACGAGCTCGGCCAGTACTTCGTCGACCTCAACGACTACGACGTCGACACCGGCCACTTCATGGACTGGAAGGCCGCCCAGGCCACGTCCGAGGACGGCAGGGTCGTCGGGCTCGGCACCGACACCGGCCCCATGGGGCTCTGCTACCGCACCGACTACTTCGAGGAGGCGGGGCTGCCCACCGACCGCGAGGAGGTCTCGGAGCTGTGGGCGGGCAGCTGGGAGGACTACATCGCCACCGGCGAGCAGTTCATGTCCGACGGGCCGGACGACGTCAAGTGGGTCGACTCCCCCGGCGGTGTCTTCAACGCCGTGGTCAACGGCTACGAGGAGCGCTTCTACAACGCCGCCGGCGAGGTGAGCTACAAGGAGAGCCAGGGCGTCAGCGACGCCTGGGACATCGCCATGCGCGCGGTGGACGGCGAGATGACCACCAAGCAGGCGCAGTTCACGCCGGACTGGGAGCGGTCGGTCGCCAACGGCGACTTCGCCACCATCTCCTGCCCGCCGTGGATGCTCGGCTACATCGCGGACAAGTCCGGTGACGCCGGCAAGGGCCTCTGGGACTACGCCGCCGCGCCGCAGCCCGGCAACTGGGGCGGCTCCTTCCTCACCGTCACCGAGGCGTCGCAGCACAAGGAGGAGGCGGTGAAGCTGATCGAGTGGCTGACCGCCCCCGAGCAGCAGGTCCGGCTCTTCACCGAACGCGGCAGCTTCCCCTCCTCCGAGGAGGCCATCGCGAACAGCGAGGACGAGATCCAGGGCGTCACCCACGACTACTTCGCCGACGCCCCGATCGGTGAGCTCTTCACCCAGGCGGTGGACGGCATCCCGACGCTGATCGTCGGCCCGCGCGACCAGGTCATCCAGGAGGGGCTGGCCAACGGCCTGCTCGCCGCCGACACCCAGGGCCTGGACGGCGACGAGGCGTGGGACGCCACCGTCCGCTCGATCGACAACGCGCTCGACGACTGAGCCGCGGAGCGGACATGACCACCGACAGGACGAACGCCGCGCCCCCCGCTGAGGGGGGCGCGGCCCCGCGCCCGGCGCCGGACGCCACCGCGGACGAGAAGGAGCTGCGTCGACGACGACGGCGCTCCTGGCGCTACCGGATGGACACCAAGGCGAGCCCCTACGGCTTCGTCGCCCCCTTCTTCCTCTTCTTCGGGGCCTTCGGCCTCTTCCCGCTGCTCTTCACCGGCTGGGCGGCGCTGCACCGGGTACGGCTGCAGAACCCCGGCGAGATGGAGTGGGCGGGGCTCCACAACTTCACCCGACTGCTCTCCGACGAGTTCTTCTGGAACGCGCTGGCGAACACCTTCACCATCGGCATCCTGGCCACCGTGCCGCAGCTGGCGATGGCACTGGGCCTGGCGCACCTGCTGAACTACAAGATGCGCGGCCAGAACTTCTTCCGCGTCGTGATGCTCACGCCGTACGCCACCTCCGTCGCCGCGGCGACGCTGGTGTTCGCGATCCTCTACGGACGCGACTACGGCATGATCAACTGGGCGCTCGACCTGGTGGGGATCAACCCCGTCGACTGGAAGAACAACACCTGGGCCTCCCAGATCGCCATCTCCACCATCGTCATCTGGCGGTGGACCGGGTACAACACGCTGATCTACCTGGCCGCGATGCAGGCGGTGCCGCGGGACCTCTACGAGTCCGCCGCGCTGGACGGCGCCTCGCCCTGGAAGCAGTTCCTCCACGTCACGCTGCCCTCGCTCCGTCCGACCATCCTCTTCACCGTGGTGGTGTCGACGATCGGCGCGACCCAGCTCTTCGGCGAGCCGCTGCTGTTCGCGGGCAGCCCCTCCGGGGGCAACCAGAACCAGTACCAGACGCTCGGCCTGTACATGTACGAGATGGGCTGGATGAACTTCAACCTCGGGCGCGCCTCCGCGATCGCCTGGTCGATGTTCCTGCTGCTCATCCTCATCGGTCTGGCGTACTGGGCGGTCTCGAAGTGGATCACGCGCAGCACCGGCGGACGGAGGTCCTCCCGATGAGTACGACGACACCGGTGACCCCGGAGACCACCACCCCGGTCCTGGAGCTCGACGGCGACAAGCCGAGGACACCGCCCCGACGCGCCGCGCGCGGCGGCAGCGGCGCCGGTCGCCAGATGCAGGCGGGCTGGGTCACCTACACGATCCTGGCCGTCTTCGTGGTGGGCTCGCTGTTCCCGCTGGTGTGGACCGCCATCGCGGCCTCGCACAGCAACACCCGCCTGGCCCAGACGCCGCCGCCGTTCACCTTCGGCGACCGGCTGTGGACCAACCTGGACCAGGCGTGGAACACGGGCAACATGGGCCTGGCCCTCTTCAACACCATGATCGTGGCGGGGGCGATCACCGTCTCCACGGTGCTGTTCGCCACGCTGGCGGGCTTCGCCTTCGCCAAGCTGCCCTTCCGGGGCAAGAACATCCTCATGCTGCTGGTGATCGGCACCATGATGGTGCCGCCGCAGCTCGGGGTGGTCCCGCTCTTCATGGCCATCGCCGAACTGGGCTGGACCAACCAGCTCCAGGCCGTCATCCTGCCGATGATGGTCAGCGCCTTCGGCGTCTTCTTCATGCGCCAGTACCTGGTGCAGGCGCTGCCGACCGAGCTGCTGGAGGCGGCGCGGGTGGACGGTGCCAACAGCCTGCGGGTGGTCTGGCACGTGGTGCTCCCGGTGGCACGGCCCGCCATGGCCGTGCTGGCGATGCTGACCTTCGTGACCGCCTGGAACGAGTTCTTCTGGCCGATCATCGCCTTGACCCAGCAGAACCCGACGGTGCAGGTCGCGTTGACCGGCCTCGGCCGCGGGTATGTCCCCGACCAGGGCGTCATCATGGCCGGTGCCCTGCTGGGCACCCTGCCCCTGCTGATCGTCTTCGCGATCTTCGGCAAGCAGATCGTCGGCGGCATCATGCACGGCGCCCTGAAGGGCTGACACGGCAGCGCGGGGTGCGCCCGTCCTCGACGGGTGCGCCCCGCTTCCTTTGAACCATGAATGGGAGCGCTTCCATGACTGAAAGCCATCTCACGTCCCTCTCCCCCACCGCCCCTGACCTGGAGTTCCCCTCGGACTTCCTGTGGGGGACGGCGACCGCCTCGTACCAGATCGAGGGCGCCGCCCGGGAAGGCGGCCGGACCCCGTCCATCTGGGACACCTTCAGCCACACCCCCGGCAAGGTACAGGCGGGCGACACCGGCGACGTCGCCTGCGACCACTACCACCGCTGGGCCGAGGACCTCGACCTCATCAAGGAACTCGGCATCGGCGCCTACCGGTTCTCCACCTCCTGGAGCCGGGTGCAGCCCACCGGCCGGGGCCCCGCCCTCCAGTCCGGCCTGGACTTCTACCGGCGGCTCACCGACGGCCTGCTGGAACGCGGCATCACCCCCGTCGTGACGCTCTACCACTGGGACCTGCCGCAGGAGCTGGAGGACGCCGGCGGCTGGCCGGAGCGGGAGACCGCCGAGCGGTTCGCCGAGTACGCCGGCATCATGGCGGAGGCGCTGGGCGACCGCGTCTCCATGTGGACCACGCTCAACGAGCCGTGGTGCAGCAGCTTCCTGGGGTACGGCTCCGGCGTGCACGCCCCCGGGCGCACCGAGCCGCTCGCCGTGCTGCGCGCCGCCCACCACCTCAACCTCGCTCACGGGCTGGGCACCCAGGCGCTGCGCGCCGCCCTGCCCGCCGGCGCGAAGGTCTCCATCACCCTCAACCCCGCGGCGGTGCGCCCGCTGACGGCCTCCGCTGAGGACGCCGACGCGGCACGCCGGATCGACGCCCTGCAGAACCGGATCTTCACCGGCCCGCTGCTGCACGGCGGCTACCCGGAGGACCTCAAGGCCGACACCGCCGCGATCACCGACTGGTCGTTCGTGCTCCCCGGCGACGAGGAGATCATCAACCAGCCGCTGGACTCGCTCGGGATCAACTACTACAACCCGGCGATCGTCTCCCACGCCCCGGCCGGCGGCTCCGCGAAGGACGACGGCCACGGCGACTCCACGCACTCCCCCTGGGTCGGCTCCGGCCACGTCGCCTTCCACCAGGCGACCGAGGAGCGCACGGAGATGAACTGGTCGATCGACCCGACCGGTCTCACCGAGCTGCTGATGCGCTTCCACCGCGAGGCGCCCGGACTGCCGCTGTACATCACCGAGAACGGCGCGGCCTTCGCCGACACCGTCGACGAGGACGGGCAGGTCCGCGACCCGCGTCGCGTCTCCTACCTGCACGGCCACCTCGGCGCGGTGCGCGACGCCATCGGGCAGGGCGCGCCGGTCCGCGGTTACTTCGTCTGGTCGCTGCTGGACAACTTCGAGTGGGCGTACGGCTACAGCAAGCGGTTCGGTGTGGTGCACGTCGACTTCGAGACGCTCCGCCGCACGCCGAAGAGCAGCGCGCTGTGGTACGCCGACCTGATCCGGCGCAACCGCCCCATGTGAGACCGGTCCGCGTCCGGAGCCCGCAGCCCGGACCGCGGCGGCCCGCACCTCCGCCTCGTGCCCGTCCCCGTCCCCGGGGGCGGGCACGGGCGCGTTCCGGGGGTGACCGGCCCGCGCGGGTCAGGGCAGCGGGCCGCCGCTCGGGGGCTCGGTGTCGCCGAGGGCGACAGGTTCGTGGTGGGCGCAGGGGTCCGTCAGGTAGTCGAGGGTCCCGGTGACCGTCAGCATGCGGTCCAGGTGCGGCGGCCGGCTGTCCAGGTGCAGGTGGACGTGCGCGGCCTCGCAGAGGCGGTGCGCCATGAGGATCGCGGAGAGGCCCATCGAGTCGACGGCGGCCAACTCGCGGAAGTCCAGGTGCAGTTCCCGTACTTCCTCACCGTCCTCCCCCAGGCGGCGCTCCAGCGCCTCCACGAGCTCGTCGCTCGACTCGTGGTCGAGGTCACCGAAGAGCCGCACCCGCAGTCGGTGCGGCGCCACACGCTCGGTGGTGAGTTTGAAGTACGGATGGGGCAGCGTGGTCATGCGGGCTTTCCATTGCCGGGGATAGGAGTGTGGGGGGAGGCCGTGACGGCGGCACGGCCTTGGTCGAGCAGGGCGCGGGCCCGGGGGAAGTCTTTCAGCTCCTCTCCCAGGACGTCGAAGGTGAGTCCCAATGTGTGGGCCGGGACCTCCCTCGCCGTCAGGATCTCACCCGTCCAGGAGATGAACGTGGTGAACAGTTCCACATCGTCCACGTAGAGGGCGGTGCCGAGGTAGTCGACGATGTGGGCGATGTCCTCGGCGGTGTGGCGCCGCTGCCGCACGGTGTACTCCCGCATGGGGGGAAAACGTTCTTCCAGCCCCGTGAGGGTGGCCCGGACCAGCTCGGCCCGGGTCCGGGCGATCATCGTGTACTCCTGGTCCGCGAGGTGCGGCAGGTCCTCGATCGGCAGGTGCATCGCCGTCGGGTCCGGCCTCGGCAGCCCGTCGAGGAGCAGCCGGGCCACGGCCCGCGCGTCCCCGGCCCACTCGGTGGCCCCGAGCGAGCGGGCGTACCGGCCGTCGGGCCCGAACGCGGCACCGCCCGCCAGCACGGGGACCCCGGCGGCGAGCGCGGCGGTGATGGCGGCGTGGGCGGTCGGCAGATGGGTGGGGATCGACGCCGAGAGGAGCACGGCCTCCGGCCCGGTCCGGTGCAGGTGGGCGATGAGGTGCGGGGTCGGTACGTGGGCCCCCAGGAAGTCGACCCGCCACCCCCGCAGCCGCAGCACCTCCGACAGCAGCCGGGCGGGGAGGGAGTGCCACTCCCCCTCGACGCAGGCGACGGTGATCCGGCCGCGGAAGGGACGCACCCGGCCCGCGGGGTGGTGGGCGAGGGCGGCGATGACGCGCTCGTTGATCGCGGTGGCGACGTGCTCGTCGGCCACCGTCATGCGGTTGGCGGCCCACTCCTCGCCGACCCTGCCCTGCGCCGGCGCGATCACCTCCAGCAGGACCTGCTCGGCCCCCAGGCCGTCCTCCAGCCCCTCGAAGACCGCGGCGGCGGCGGCGTACTCGTCGCCCTGCCGGAGCGCGGCCCACAACTGATCCCGGTAGGCGCCCGGGTCGACGTCGGGCCCCGGGCGCTGGGTGGTGCTGACGGTCATGCCCGGCGCCTACCCGCGGCCCCTCGCGTCAAGGCCGAGAAGACGTCCGGGCGCGGTGTGGTGATGGCGACGACGGCCATGTCGTCGTGGCGGCCGCGTCCCACCCACTCCGCGGCCAGCATCTGGATACGTTCCACCACGGCCTCGGCCGGCATGCCGGCGCACTCGCCCAGCGCCTCCCGCAGCCGCGACTCCCCGAACATCTCGTCACCGAGCGGCCCCCCGCGGGCCTCGGTGATGCCGTCGGTGAACAGCAGGCAGCTCTCGCCGACCGCCAGATCGATGGAGGTGGTGGTCGACTTGATGGAGCGCAGCACCCCGACCAGCGACCCGGAGGTGTCGGCCTCCTCGACCGTGCCGTCCCGCCGCACGATCAGCGGTGCCGGATGACCCGCACTGGTGACGCGGAGCCGGGTGCGGTCCTCGTGGCGGGCGGCCGAGGCCAGGACCAGCGTCGCGAACCGGGTGTGGTGGGAGTTGAGGAGCGCGGTGTTCAGCAGCCGCAGCATCCGGGCGTGGTCGTCGGCGAGCGGCAGCAGCGCGTGGAGCGTGTTGCGGATCTTCCCCGTGAGAACCGCCGCCTCCAGCCCCTTGCCGCAGACGTCACCGAGGACGGCCAGCGACTCCTGGTCCTCGCCCGCGCCGGGATGGACGTCGTAGAAGTCGCCACCGACGCGGTCGGAGTGGCCGGAGGCCCGGTAACCGCCGGCGAACTCCACCCCGTTGACCTGGTGGAGGGTGGGCGGCAGCAGCTCCCGCATGAGGGTGGTGGTGATGCTGGACTGCTCGGCGTACATGCGGGCGGCGGCGAGCGCGGCGCCGGCGCGGGCGGCGAAGAGCCGCGCGAAGACCTCGGCGTCCTCGCTGAACGCGGTGCCGCCGGAGGTCCGCAGCAGCACCAGCGCGCCGCCGGGCGTGCCGTGCCCGGGCAGCGGGGTGATGACCACCGAACCGACGGAGCCCTCCATCTCCTCGGGGACGACCCACTCCGGCGCGCTGGCGGGGTCGATCCACCGGGAGGGCACCGGCGGGAAACCCTGCAGGGCCTCCGCCAGCCCGGGCATCGAGGTGGTGTCGATGTCGACGATGCTCCGGACGACCTCACCGCTGCCGACGCAGCTGGTCATGGGGTGCCGGCGTCCCTTGCCCGGGGCGATGATCACGGCGGCGTCCGCGAGGTGGGTCGCGGCGAGCTGCGCGGTGACCTCCATGCAGCGGTTGACGTTCAGGGAGGAGAGCAGCGCGTTCGACGCCTCGGCGAGGAAGCTGGTGCGCTGCCGTTCGCCGTGCAGCGCCTCCTCGGCCAGGCGGCGGTCGGTGTCGTCGACCAGCCACCAGACGACGTCGCCGTCGGAACCGCGGGTGGCGTGCGCCTCGTAGGAGCGGTCGCCGACCTGCCCGCCGTGCGGCCCGTCGCCGGACTCCGGCCGCTGCTCGGACTGCTGTTCGGTGGGCTCGGCGGAGAGCCGCAGGTGTGCGTCGGCCAGCCAGTCGGGAGCGCCGTCGCGGAGCCGGTCACCTGGGGACAACGCCGAGAAGACCGCCGAGGCGGCGGTGTTGAGCTCCACCACCGTGCCCGACCGGTCGGCGAGCACGACCGGGTAGGGGGCCGAGGCCCACGAGGTGCGCAGTTCCAGGGAACCGGCCGAGGATGTCGTCGTTGTGTCCACTGAGGGAGGCCCGCGAATGCGACCCTCACCACCTTTCGTTGCAAGAGAGCGGTTCTGTCCACAACGATCGCTCACCGGAGGGGGTCGGGGCAACCGGCGTCACAGCCCTGCCACCCGGGAGTTCGCCGCGGCGGGCTCGGATGCGGCGGCCGCACGCCCCCCAGCAGGGGCGCAGCGCCACCGGCCCCGAAACCGCGTGTCGGTGATGACACATGCGCGAGGCATACGCTCCCCGGCCCGAAGGGCGCACCCCCGGCGCGAAGAGACCTTTCGCACACCCGAGCGAGGCGGTGCGCCCACGCTCCGGGCGACCGGACGTCCGGGTCTCGGGGCCGAAGCCGCCACGCCCCGCAGTGGTCTCACCCACGACCGACCCGCCGCCTGGCGCCCCGCCGCGAGCGGCCCGGCGTCGCCGGCGGCCGACCCGAGGCGTTCAGCCACAGCCGCACCTCGGCCCCGCCCAGCACCGACGCCCCGATCCGCACGTCGCCCCCGGTCGCCTCCGCGACCCGGCGCACGATGTCGAGCCCGAGCCCCGTCGAGCCGGTCCCGCCGTCGCCGTGGCCGCGCCGCAGCGCCTCCTCGGGGTCGGCGATCCCCTCCCCCGCGTCCGACACCAGGACGATCACGGTGTCCGAGCCGCCGCGGTGCACGTCCACGGCGAACGCCGTGCCCTCCGGGGTGTGGCGGAAAACGTTGCCGAGCAGCGCGTCGACCACCGCCACCAGGTCCGCGCGCGCCACCGGGACGCGGACCGGTTCCTCCACCCCCGCGAGGCTGGCCTCCCGCCCCTCGTCCTCGGCCAGCGCCGACCAGAAGGCCATGCGCTCGCGGATCACCTCCGCGGCGTCGGTGTCGCCGGCCGGCTCGGCGCCCTCCGGCCCGGCGAGCGCGGACCGCTGCTCCCGGGCGGTCCGGATGATGGTGTCCACCTCGGCCTCCAGCTGATCGACGGCCTGGCGCGTCTGCTCGGCCGCGTCCCCGCCGCCCAGGGAGGCGGCGTTGAGACGCAGCACCGTCAGCGGGGTGCGCAGACGGTGCGAGAGGTCGGCCGCCATCTCCCGTTCGCCGGCGAGCAGCCCCGCGACCTGCCGGGCCATCGCGTTGAACGCCTCGGCCGCGGCCCGCAGCTCCGCGGGGCCCTGCTCGGGCACCCGCACACTCAGCCGCCCCTCACCCAGTTCACGCGCGGCCGCCGCCAGCTGCTCCGCGGGGCGGACGGTCCGGCGTCCCAGCCGGTCCGCCACCGCCACCGAGCCGGCCACCAGCGCCACGCCCACCCCGGCCAGCACCAGCCAGGCCGTGGTGACGCCGCTGGCGAGGTCGGCCGCCGGGACGAACACCTCGACCACCGCGATGGCGCCGGAGTCGACCGCGATCGGTTGCAGCAGCGCGGTGCCGCCCTCGACCGCGAGCGAGACGGCGCGGCCATAGCGCAGTGCGGCGCGCAGATCCGTCTCGGAGGTCCGGCGGTCACCGATGGTCAGCGCCGCCTCCCCGTCGTCCCCGGCCACCGCGTCGTCCGCCGCCTCCTCGCCGTCCGCCGCGGGCCCCGGCTGGTCGGGGACGTGGACGGCGATCCGGCCGTCCGCCCCGGCCTCGGTACTGGCGACGGCCCGTTGCAGCTGCGCGCGGTCGGTGGTGATGGCCAGCACCGGCGCGATGGCCGCCGCCTGCCGTTCGGCGTTGCCCAGGGCGCGATCGGCGGCCATCTCCCGGACGACCAGCCCCAGCGGCACCGCGAACGCCAGCACGACCATGGCGGTCACCGCCAGCGAGATGCGGACCAGGGCCCACCTCATACGGGCTGCCCCGAGCCGGGGCCGCCCCACGGGGCGGCGCCGTCGACCGGGGCCGGCGGCGCCTCCAGCTTCACCCCCACTCCCCGCAGCGTGTGCAGATAGC
Organism: Streptomyces bohaiensis; assembly: GCF_012033785.1. Taxonomy (GTDB): domain Bacteria; phylum Actinomycetota; class Actinomycetes; order Streptomycetales; family Streptomycetaceae; genus Streptomyces; species Streptomyces bohaiensis. The sequence continues at coordinate 11,711 of NZ_JAAVJC010000059.1, read as the reverse complement.
GGGGGCGGGCCGCGGTCTCGCCGAGTTTCCGGCGCAGCCACGACAGGTGCACGTCGATGGTCTGGTCGTCCCCGTAGGACTGGCGCCAGACCTCGGTGAGCAGTTCCCGGCGGGCGATCACCTCGCCCGGGCGGCCGGCGAGGTGCGCCAGCAGGTCGAACTCACGGCGCGTCAGCTCCAGCGGGCGACCGTCGAGCTCGGCGGTCCGGCGCCGCGGGTCCACCGCGAGGCCGCCGACCCGCAGCACCTCCTCGCGTTCGCGCACCGCGCCCCGGCCGCCGTCCCAGCGGCGCAGCACGGCGGCCATGCGGGCGGCGAGGTGGTCGACGGAGAACGGCTTGACCAGGTAGTCGTCGGCGCCGTCGTTGAGCAGCCGGACGATCTCCCGCTCGTCGTCCCGGGCGGTGGCGACGATGACCGGGACCTGGGTGAGCCCGCGCAGCATCTTCAGCGCCTCCGCGCCGTCGAGGTCGGGCAGGCCGAGGTCGAGGATCACGACGTCGAAGCGCAGCTGCGCCACCTCGCGCAGCGCCTCCAGGGCTGTGCCGACGCTCCGCACGGTGTGGGCTGCGTCGGTGAGATGGCGGATGAGCGCCGATCTGACGAAGGGGTCGTCCTCGACCACGAGCACATGGGCCATGCGCGGCACCGTACGCCATGTACGCGACGGGAGTTGAGGCAACGTCCGGTTGTGCGGCCGCCGCCCGGCGCCGTCCGCCGGGCCTCGCGGGGCGGACCGGCCGGACGCGGCACGGCCCGGGGCCCGGCGCGGTGTGGGAGATGTGAGGACCGCTGCGTAATGTGTGCCCATGCGACGGCAGTTGATGATCGGGGCGGCGTGGGTCGGCACCACGGGGGCCGCGGTCACCCTGACGTGGTTCGGGGTGGGGTCCGTGCTCCGCGGCACGGTCTACGACCCGCCTCGGGCGCTGCCGGTCTCGGGGCCGCCGGCGGACCATGCGGACGCCGGGCCGGACGTCTCCTCGACCCAGCGGCCCCCGGAGCCCGACGACGAGCCGACCGGCGACGGGACCGCGCCCGAGTCCGCACCGCCCCCGGACGCGCCGCCCGGCGAGGGATCCGCGGACGGCGGGGAGCGGCCGCCGGGGGTGACACCGGACGGCGAGGCCGGCGCGGAGGAGGAACCGGCGCCCCCCGCCCCGGACGCCGGGGAGTCCGGGAGCGGACTGGGCTCGGTGGAGACGGTCGTCACCGACGGCGGCCGGGTGGCGTTCGACGTGGGACCCGACTCCGCCGACCTGGTCTCGGCCACCCCCGCGCCCGGCTGGGAGATGCAGGTCTGGACGGAGGAGACCTACATCCGCGTCAGCTTCTCCGGGGAGGGCAGGACCGTCTCGGTCTTCTGCATCTTCAACGGCCACCCTCCCTACCTCGACCAGCACGAGGAGTGAACGGGACGGGCGGCACGGCCCGTTCGGCGGCCGCCGCGGTCCCCTGCGGCCGCCCCCGCGGCGGGACTCACCGGTCGAAGACGCCGGGCGGCGGGGGCGGCGAGGCGCCGACGGTGGCGTCGGTGACGAGCGCGGCACCTCCGGTGAGGTCGGCGAGTTCCCGACCGCTCACCACCCGCGCCGGCTGGGGGTCGGTGGCGACCCTGCGCCGGAGGTCGGCGACGGGGATCTCCGCGTCGGAGGCCACCAGGACGGCGTTGCCGAACCGCCGCCCCCGCAGCACCGCGGGGTCCGCCGTCAGCGCACCGTGGCGGAACCGGTCCAGCAGCCCGGCGACCTGGCCGCGCAGGAACGCCAGGGGCGGGCCGTCCGTGACGTTGGCGGCGTACCAGCCGCCCGGGCGGAGCGCGCGCCGCGCCAGGTCGAGGAAGTCGACGCTGGTGCAGTGGGCGGGGGTGCGCGCCCCCGCGAAGACATCGGCGATGACGAGGTCGGCGGCGCCCTCGGGGAGCCGCTCCAGCAGCTGCCGCGCGTCGGTGCCGCGCACCCGCAGCCGTCCCTCGGGCAGCGGCAGCCAGGCGCGGACGAGCGCGGTGAGCCGGGTGTCGGGCTCGGCGACCTGCTGCTGGGAGCGGGGCCGGGTCACCGCGAGGTAGCGCGCGAGGGTGAGCGCACCGCCGCCGAGGTGGACGGCGGTCACCGCCGCGCCGGGCGGCGCGCAGAGATCGACCACGTGCCCCAGCCGCCGCTGGTACGCGAAGGCCAGCCGCGTGGGGTCCGCGAGGTCGACGTGGGACTGCGGGGCACCCTCGAGGTGCAGTTCCCAGGCGTCGGGGCGGTCCGGGTCCGGCAGGAGCAGCACCTCGCCGCCGTCGGCCCGGCCGCTCCGGATCTCGCGTCCCTGTCGTCGTCTGCTGGTGCGCTCGGCCACGCCCCCAGTATGGCGACCGGCCGGTGGCGTGCGGTGGCCGGCCGCCGCGGCGGAACGTTCCTGCGACCGGGGCGCGCGAGCAGGGCGCGGCGGTGGAGCGGAACGGGTGGGCGGTGGGGCGAGCCCGCCCGGATCAGCGGCAGCAGCGGTCCAGCGCCGCGAGGGTACGGGTCGCCTCGCACAGCGCGGCGCGCAGCCGGTCCGGCGCCGTCGCGGGGGCCGGGGTGTCACGCGGCGGCACCAGCCACCCCGTGCCGGTCACCGGCGGCTGGCACGAACCGGGGGGCGTGCCGTAGGTCTCGGTACAGGCGCTGCCGGGCAGGTTCCATTCGCGGGCCGTCCCGGGCGGCACCAGGAAGCCCAGGGTGTCGCCGTCGTGGTCGTGGAGCACCGGTCCGACCCCGCTGCGCAATCGCAGGATGTCCACCGCTTCGAGCCCCTCACGGGCGGGAACGGTGACGAGGTCGCAGGGCGTCTCGGGGTGCGCCGCGCGGCCGTCGCGGCCGTGGTGGGCGGCGTTCGCACGGTGGCGCGTCAGGGCGGTGGCGCCCTCGGTGTCCGGCATCGGACTCTCCTCCGCGGTCGGTTCACCCGTCTCAACGCGATTGCACTGTCAAGGGGCACGGCCGGGTACCCCCGCAAAGGGTGGCAGTTCATGGCGGATCCCGGGCGGGTTGCCCCATTCGGGCGACGATAGGGCGGATTGTCCTTCTGTCCGGCCGGTACGGTCCCGTGCATGACGTCCCCACCCGCGTCACCCGGGGCACCGGAGCCCGACGATCCGGCACGCCCCGGCGCGGGCACCACTCCCCCACGCCCCAACGAGACCTTCCGCCTCCTCCGCGGGGACCTCTCGCCCGGCGAGTTCGCGGCGGCGGTGCGCCGTGCCGCCCGGGAGATCGGGGAGCGGGTCGCCTGCGACGCGCGCTACGTCGGCCGGGTCGAGTCGGGCGAGATCCGCTGCCCCAACTACGCCTACGAGCGGGTCTTCCGGCACATGTACCCCGAGCTGGACCTCACCGGGCTCGGCTTCGAACCGCGCGACGCGGTGCGCGGGCGGGCGACGGCCCGGACCCGCGAGCCCCACCCCCGGACGGAGGGCACCGGGGCGGCCACCGCCCGCCGGCTGCCCGGGCTCCTGCCCGGGGGCGGCGCACCGCCGCTCTGCCCCGACCCCGCGGCCCATCTCGCCGGTTTCCGCACCGGCCCGCCGGGCGAGGGGCGGCGCCCCACCGACGACCACCGCACCGATCCCGAACCAGAGGAGAGCGACGTGCTGCGCCGCGCCTTCATGACCGGGGGCCCCGCCACCCTGGCCGCCCTCACCCAGCGCGGCGACAGCGCGCCGGCGGCCCCGTCCTCCCCCCGCGTCGGCGAGACCGAGGCCGGCGCACTGGAGGACACCGTCCGACGCATCCGGCTGCTGGACGACCAGCACGGCGCGGACCACCTCTACCGCCGGGCGAGCCGCTCCCTGGCCGCCGCCCACCGGCTGCTCGACACCGGCACCGGCCGCCGGCGGATCAGCGACCGCATCCACAACGGCGCGGGCGAGCTGGCGCTGTCGGTCGGCTGGCTCGCCCACGACTCCGGCCGATGGGAGGAGGCCCGCTCCCACTACGCCGAGGCGCTGGCCACGGCCCGGATGAACGGCGACGCCGCTCTGGAGGCGCACGCCTTCTGCAACAGCGCCTTCCTCGCCCGCGACACCGGCCGCCCCCGCGAGGCGGTCCGCGCCGCACAGGCCGGGCAGCAGGCGGCCCACCGCCATCCCTCGCACCGCCTGCGCTCGCTGCTGGCCGTGCGGGAGGCCGGCGGCTGGGCCGGGCTCGGCGACCGCGCGGCGTGCGAGGAGGCGCTCGGCCGGGCCCGCGACCACTTCGCACGGGGCGCACACCCGGACGACCCGGAGTGGATGTCGTTCTTCGGCGAGGCCGAGCTGGCGGGGCTGGAGGCGCAGTGCTGGTCGGCACTGGGCGACTACGGCAGAGCGGCGGAGCGCGCCCGGGTGGCGGTGGACCTGCAGGAGCCGCACTTCGTCCGCAACACCGCGCTCTTCGGCGCGGAGCTGGCCGGCGACCTCGCCGGCTGCGGACGACCGGCGGAGGCCGCGGTGACCGGGCTCCACTCGCTGGAGCTGCTGGCGCAGGTCCGCTCCCGCCGGATCACCACGATGCTGCGGCAGACCGCCCGGCGGCTGGTGCCCCACCGGCGGGAGCCGGAGGTGGGTGCGTTCCTCGGCCGGATGGACGCGGTCCGCTGACCGTCGCCCGCCGCCGGGGCGCCCGCGGCGGGGCGCCACGGCGTGTCGCGGTCACTCCAGGTGGCCGGTGTCGTTCCACCGCAGTACCGCCGGCTCCCCGTAGGCCCAGCCCAGCTCGCTGAGCGAGGTGGGCAGCAGCCGCAGGTGGGCGGCGAAGTCGACCGGCCGGCCGAGCCACCGGGCGCCGATCGCGCGCAGGATGTGGCCGTGGGCGAAGAGCACCAGGTCCTCCTCGGCGTCCCGCAGCCGGCCGACGACCGTGTCGGCCCGGTCGGACAGCTCCTGGAGGGTCTCGCCGCCGGTGACACCGTCGCGCCAGATCATCCAGTCGGCGCCGCGGCGCTCCCGGATCTGGTCCGGGGTGAGCCCCTCCTCCTGGCCGTAGTCCCACTCCTGGAGCTCCGGCCACTCCTGGACCCGGTCGCCGAACCCCGCCAGCTCACAGGTCTCGCGGGCCCGCGAGAGGGGGCTGGTGCGGACCAGCGTCCCCGGCAGTCCCTCCCAGGGGGCGCGGTGGAGGCGCTTGCCCACCAAGCGGGCGCCCTCACGGCCCTCGGGCTGCAGGGGGATGTCGGTTCGTCCGGTGTGCCGGCCGGACAGCGACCATGCGGTCTGCCCGTGCCGTACCAGCAGTACGCGCGCTGCCATGTCGTCCTCTGTCCTTCCGGGGCGTGCCGCGGGGTTCTCCCGCTGTTCCATCATCGCTCAGCGGAGCGTTCGGTTCCGTTCGAGGGCCCGCGACCTGCCCGTGAGCCGGTGCACGCGGTTCCGTAGGGTTGGCCGATCCGCCCGTCCTCCGCTCGGCGCGTCGCCGGCCGCCCGTCCCCCACTCGCACCGGGAGCCCTTTCCCATGTCGCACGTCCCACCGCGCCGCCGGTGGACCGAGTTGCCGCTGATAGCCGTCGTCTACCTCGCGTACACCGGCGCCCGCCTGCTGGCGCGGGGGGACGTGGCCACCGCGGTCGACAACGGCGTGGCCATCCTGCGGCTGGAGCGCGCGCTGGTGCTCAACGCGGAGGAGCCGCTGAACCGGCTCTTCACCGAGTACGCGGCGCTGGGGGTGCCGGCCGCGTTCGTCTACGCCTCGCTGCACTACCTGGTGACACCCGCGGTCCTGGTCTGGCTGTTCCGGCGGCACCGGCAGCGCTACCGGCGGATGCGGACCTGGCTGCTGCTCTCCACGCTGCTGGGGCTGGTCGGCTTCACGCTGTACCCGACGGCACCGCCGCGACTCCTCGCCGCCGAGCACGGCTTCGTGGACGGCCTCGCCCACTACAGCGCGTGGGGCTGGTGGTCGGACGCGGCGAGCGCGCCCAGCGGCCTGGGGGACATGACCAACCAGTACGCGGCGATGCCGAGCCTGCACGTGGGGTGGGCCCTGTGGTGCGGAGTGGCGCTGTGGTGGTTCGGCCGCCGTTCCCTCACGGTACGCACGGCCGCGGTGGGGTACCCGGTGGTCACGGTGGTGGTGGTCATGGGCACCGCCAACCACTACCTGCTGGACGTGCTCGGCGGGGTGCTGGTGATGGCCCTCGGGCTGTGGCTGGCCCGGCCGGTCCTCCGGATCTGCGACCGGGTGCGGGCGGCGGGCCGCCGCCGCGGGGCGGGCGCCGGGCGGACCGTGCCGTCCGGGGCGACCGGCGGGCACAATGGAGCGGCGTGTCCGACGCACACGCCGGGCCGGCCGGGTGACCGGGAGGCGCCCGGGGTGCCGGGGCCGGCCTGCGGCACGGCTCCCGGGGAGCAGCCCGCCCGGCCCCGGGTGGGCGCCGCGTCGGGCGGTACACCGAGCGCAGGAGGCGGAGCGAGCTGATGTCCGAAGCCGGTCACGACCCAGCGGCCACCGGGGGCGGCACCCGCCGGTTCCACCGACCCGCCGCGCTCTTCACCGAGCCCGCGGCGCCGCCCCGGGAGGACGAGCCGTTCTTCTCCCTGGAGACGGTCACCGATCCGGCGGAGCTGCTCGGCCGCGCCACCGAGCTGGCCGAGGCGTTCCGGGGTGCGGCGGACCGCGCGACGGAGTTCCAGGCCGTGGCCGCCGCACAGCTCGCCGACCCCCGGCGCTTCGACCGGCTCTCGGTCGCGGACATCGCCGGCCGCGCCGGGTGGACGGAGGAGTACGCCGAGCGCATGGTGCAGTTCGGCCGCGAGCTGGAGAGCCGGCCCCCGGAGGAGTGAGCGGCCCGCCCGGCGGCGTCCGACGGCGCCCGGCGGGGTGATCGGCCGGTTTTTGCGGTGCCCGCGACGGGTGCTAAAGTCTTCCACGTCAGCAGGCGCCGCTAGCTCAGTTGGTTAGAGCAGCTGACTCTTAATCAGCGGGTCCGGGGTTCGAGTCCCTGGCGGCGCACAGACAGACGAAGGCCCTCCGCTCCGGCGGGGGGCCTTCGTCGTGCACGGCCGCGGCGCGGGAGCCGCCGCGCCGCGGGAGTCCGGCCGGGTCGGCCGCGGCTCACTCGCGGACGACCTTGACCTGCCAGCCGCCGGCGGCGGTGCGGTCGCCCACCTCCACCCGGACGCCGTCCTCGGCTGCGTAGTAGGCCTCGCCGGCGGCCAGGGGTGCGTCCGCCAGTTCGGGCTGGACGGAACGCCCGTGGCAGGCGCCGGTGTCGGGGTGACCGTCGAGGACCTCGACCGGCCCCTGGGCCGAGGCCACGTCGCCGCGGACCCGGTAGAGCAGGACGCCTTCCGTGCAGGCGTGCACGTCGTTGCCGACCCGGGCGCGGGCCTCCAGGACCAGCGCCTCGTCGGAGGAGGTGCGCACCACCACCATGCGGGTGTCGGCGCCCGCGTCGGCGGGGTCGAGCGGGGCGGCCAGCGGCCGCAGGGTGTGGAGGCTGACGCCGGCGTCCCGCACGCAGTCGACATGGGCGGAGTCCAGCCAGCCCAGCTTCCACTTGTGCCAGCCGAAGGGCTCCGGCGCCAGCCCGAACTGGCTGCCCATCACGTCCCAGTCGCCGACGTGGGTGTCCCAGTCGCCGCGCCCGCCCTCGGGCCGGTTGTAGAGGTCCGGCAGGTCGAAGACGTGACCGGTCTCGTGGGCGAGGACGTTGCGGTCGGGGGGACGGGCCTCGAAGAGGGTGACGACGCGGCGGACCTCGCCGCCCCCCATGGTCAGCGGCCGTTCGAAGTTGACGACCTTGGTCGCGTCGGAGTCGACACCGGGCGCGTCGGGGTCGGCGACCAGGTAGACGATGTCGTAGTCGCCGAGGTCCGAGCGGTGCTCCAGCACGGTGGTGACGTCCCGGAGGTAGGCGGCCCGCCGGTCGGGTTCCCAGTCGCGCTGGATGGCGTAGGCGCCGGATTCCTGCGGCATCGTCAGCCACCGGTCGTCGATGTCGGCGTCGAGGCGGAACGTGCCGTAGGAGGCGCGCAGGAAGAACTCGGTGGTCGCCGGGAAGTAGTCGGCGGCGATGTCCTGCGGCGCGGACCGGGGCTCGGCGTCGGGAAAGGCGAGGAAGAGCATCACGGCGCTGAGGTCGCGGTCGGGGCGGGGGTACTGCGCGTTCCAGGTGTCCAGACCGAGCGAGTGGTGGACCGGGTGGCGGGGCAGTCCGCACGGCTCGTCGACGAGCGGACCCTCGCCGGGACCGCGCATCATGCTGGTCACCGTCATCACGGACAGCGCCGCGAGGAAGACGCCTGCGCTGCGGTACAGCGGGGACGTCCTGCGCGGCCCGGTGGGTCCGGGCTTCCGGGGTCGGGCCACGGCTTCCTCCCGTCAGACCTCGCAACAGCATCACCACTTTGTTGCGATTTGACAGGTTCGACCCGTTTTGGTGCTCCATTGGCGGCAGATGCGACCGCTTCAAGGGCGCGCGCCCGGACCAACACGCTCCGTGAGGGAGCAGCGCTCCGGGCGCTCACGAACAAGGGAGAGCGCGCACCCGGGAACACGCGCGGGGAGCGTGCTGCAACCTTTGAGGGAGGCTTCGAAGAAACGTTCCCTATCGCTAAGAGATGGACCCGAACCACCACCTCGGCGATCACGCGAGATCAGAGGCGGAAGACATCGGTCAGTGCGTCGAAAGCCTGTAGGAGCGGGCGATTCCACCGACCGGTACGCCCCCGCTGGCGCTGGCTCCGGCGCGCGGGGGCCTCTATGATCGGCACATTTCCAGCGCGGAACTCCGCCTGTACCACCCCGCGGAGTTCCCCGCACCCCACCCGCCTGCGAACCATGCCCTCCGGGAGCAACCGGTGAACGGACCCCAGACCGCCACCCCGGATTTCCTCACGCTCCGCGATCACCCACGTGCCCGCGCGGCGGCCTTTGACTCCTCCCCCCTTCCCATGGCCCTGCTGGACGGTGCGGGCCGCGTCCTCACCGCCAACCGCGCCCTCGGCCGACTGCTCGGCCGGGAACCTGCGACCCTCACCGGCCACGCCGCCGACGCCCCCGCCGTGCTCCACCTCGACGGCCGCGCCCGGGAGGACTACCGCGCCGCGGTGCGCGAGGGGTCGGCCCCCGGTGGCCACGTGCACCGCGTCAAACACGAGGACGGGACCACCATCTGGACCGAGATCACGCTCACACCGCTGCCCGCGGGCGCCGGCCCCGGCGGGGCGCCCGCCGCGGCACGCCCCGCCGTCGCCGCGGGCGCCCCGCCCGCCGCCCGCACGCTCCTCTCGGTGAGTGACATCAGCGAACGGCGGCGCCTCACCGAGCAGCTGCGACACCTGCGCATGCACGACCCGGTGACCAAACTGCCCAACCGGGCGCTGTTCTTCGAGCGGGTCGCCGGCGCCCTCGCCGACTCCGCCACCGGCCGGATCGGGCTGTGCTACCTGGACCTCGACGGATTCCAGGCGATCAACGACACGCTCGGACACCGGGTCGGCGACCGCCTGCTCGACGCGGTGGCGCGCCGGCTCATCCACTGCGCCGGCGACGGCGACTTCGGCGGCCATCTGGTGGCGCGGCTCGGCGGGGACGAGTTCGCCCTGCTGGTCGAGGACTCCACCGGCACGGAGCAGGCCACCGACCTCGCCGACGCGGTCCTGGCCGCGCTGCAGCGGCCGTTCGACATCGAGGGGCACCGCCTGGCGGTCTCCGCCAGCATCGGCGTCGTCGAGCGGCTGTGCGCGGAGACCTCCCCCACCGGGCTCATGCAGGCGGCCGACACCACCCTCTACTGGGCGAAGGACGACGGCAAGGCGCGCTGGACGCTGTTCGACCCCGAGCGCAACGCCCACCGCATGACCCGCCAGTCGCTCTCCGCCCGGCTGCGGCCGGCCGTGGAACGCGGGGAGTTCCTGGTCGAGTACCAGCCGATCGTCTCGCTGGCCGACGACACGGTCCGCGGGGTCGAGGCGCTGGTGCGCTGGCTCCACCCCGACCTCGGCCGGCTCTCCCCCGACCGGTTCGTGCCGCTGGCGGAGGAGAACGGCGCCATCGTCCCGCTCGGCCGGTGGGTGCTCGCCGAGGCGTGCCGCCAGGCCCGCCGCTGGCAGCTGGAGCACCCCGCGACACCGTTGTTCGTCAGCGTCAACGTCGCGGTGCGGCAGGTGTGGGACTCCGACCTGGTCAGCGACGTCGCCCAGGTGCTGGAGGAGACGGGGCTGCCGCCGGGGCTGCTCCAGCTGGAGCTGACGGAGTCGGCGGTCATGGGCTCGGCCGGGCAGCCGCTCCAGGCGCTGCAGGACCTCTCGGACATGGGGGTGCGCATCGCCATCGACGACTTCGGCACCGGGTACTCCAACCTCGCCTACCTCAGCCGGCTCCCGGTCCGGGCGCTGAAGCTGGACGGGACCTTCGTCCGCGGCTTCCGCACGGCCAAGCACCTCAACCCGGCGGACGAGACCATCGTCTCCTCGCTGGTGCAGCTGGCCCACAAGCTCGGGCTGACCGTGACCGCCGAGTGCGTCGAGGGCGAGGCGCAGGCGGAGCGGCTGCGCCGGATCGGGTGCGACACCGGGCAGGGGTGGCACTACGCCAAGCCGCTGCCGGCGGAGCGCATCGACGACCTCATCGGCGGGACGGCGCTGCCCGTGCCGCCGGACGCCGCCGGCTGACGTCGGCTCCCGCGCCGCGTTCCGCGATGGCAGATCATGGCGGAACGCGGCGGAAGCCGGCGTGTCCGGCCCCGGGCGTCAGCCGGGGGTGGTGAACAGCGTGCCGAGCGCGGGGCAGTCGACGGTGCGGTCGACGAGCCTGAGCCCGTGCCACGCGGTGACCTGGTGGGCGGTGAGCACCGGCTTGGCGAGCGCCTCCTCCAGCGCTGTCACCCAGGCGGCGGTGTGCATGGCGGTGTCGGGGAGCAGCACCGCGTCGGCGCCGGGGTCGTCGCCCGCCCGCGCCAGCGCGAGGACCTCCTCGTACCCCCAGGTCCCGACCTCGGCCGCGGTGATGATCCCGGCGGAGCGCACCCCGGTCACGGCGATCCCGGAGTCCCGCAGGAAGGCGGCGAACAACTGCGCCACGTCCTCGGGGTAGGTGGCGGCGACCGCCACCCGCCCGGCGCCGATGGCGTGGACGGCGTCGGCGAAGGCGAAGGAGGTGCTGGACGCCGGGACGCCGGCGGCCTCGGCCAGCTCGGCCGCCTGGCGGCGGGCACCCTCCAGCCCGAAGACGAAGCTGGCGGAGGTGCAGGCCCACATCACGGCCTGGGCGCCCTGCTCCCGCAGCTCCGCCGCGCCGGGGACCAGCCGGGCGACCGACCCCATCTCCAGCAGCGCGCCCACCTCGTGCGCGTCGGTGCCGATGTCGGTGTGGACCAGCGGCAGCCGGACCGACCCACCCGCCTCGTTGAGCATCCCCTCCATCCGGGGCGCGTCGTCCTCCGCCGAGAAACCGGGGTACAGGAAACCGACCGTCGCGGTCAGGGTGGTGTCGGTGGCGGACTGCGGCTGGGCGGTCTCCCGCATCAGGGGGTCTCCTTCGACAGGGGGGCGGTCGTCCGGCGCGGGGCCGCCGGGGGCGGGCCCGCGGCCGGAGCGGGGAGGTGTGCGGTCCGGGCGCGGTGCCGGTGCCGCCGGTCGGGGGTGCGGGGCGGTCCCACCGCGCCCGGCGGCGCCGGGTGCGGTCGGGTGGCGGGCGTCGTTGGTGACGGCCGCGGCGACGATCTCGGCGTACGGCCGCTGTCCGGGGCGCAGCGCGTCCGCTGT
>NZ_JAAVJC010000058.1 GCF_012033785.1 Streptomyces bohaiensis | reverse complement strand
CTCTGCGGCCGGTGGCCCGCGAGGCGGCGGCGGTGCCGGCCGGGTCGCGCATGCCCGCAGCGGGCGGGTCGAGCCGCTCGGCCAGTGCGCGGAGCCGGTCCTCCACCTCGTCGCGTACCGCCGCCGGCAGCGCCTCGCCGCCGGTCGCCGCGGCGAGGTACCGCACCACCACCCATCCGGCGGTCCGCCGCGCCAGTGCGACCTGGCCCGGGGGCAGCGCCGCGGTCGTGCCCGGTTCCTCCGCGGGCTGGAGGCCAGGAGGCCAGCAGGCGTCGAGGAGGGTGTCCGCGATGTCGCCGGGGCCGGGCCGGTCGGGGTCGGTCGCGTGCTGCCAGGCCGCCCGGGTCAACCGGGCCGGTTCCAGGAGCGCCTCGGCCACCACCGCCGCGGCCGCCTCCACGGCGGACAGCGGGTCGAAGATCCGCCCGGCCCGGGTGTCGAGGTACTCCGCGCTGCGGGTGTGCCGGATCACCGGCGGGGCGAGGAGCCGTTCGACCGCCGCGGGCAGGACGAGGACCTCCGGCGCCAGCAGGTCGGCGCAGCGCCGCAGCGCGGACCACTGGTCGGCGGCGGCGACGGGCTCGGTGCCGGCCTCGTCGGTGGCGGGATCGCCGGCGAGTGCGTAGCGGTACCGCACGCCGCCGACCTGTCGTGCGACGGCCGTGAGCGCGTGGCGGTGCAGCAGGTGCAGTGCCGCCGCGCGGGACTCCAGTTCACCGGCCTGCCGGTGGGGCGGCAGGACGCCGCGGGTGAAGCCGGCCAGTGCCGCCCGCCGCACGGCCAGGATGCTCGCCAGCCCCGCGAACGGGTCCGGCTGGTGGGGCAGCCAGACACCGCCGTCCGCATGGGCGGCGCCCGGGCCCTGGGCGTCCTCGTCGGCGAGGTTGCCCAGGCCGGCGACCTCGCCTCGCAGCTCGGCCGGGGCCGCCCCGGCCACGGGACCGTAGGCGTGGGCCACCAGGAAGTGGTCCCAGGGGCCCAGTCCCTGGTGGTAGGGCTCGGAGAGATCGAGCGCGCCGTCGTCGCCGAGCGCCACCTCGGGGTGGGGGTAGTCCATGACGGAGGGGAGCGGATGGGCGCGGTCGGCGAAGTTGTGCATGAAGCCGAGCGCGTGGCCGATCTCGTGCGCGGCCAGTCGGCGCATCCGCCCTAGCACCGTCTCGCGCACCACCGCCCGGCGCTCGGCCTCCTCGGGGTGGCCGTACGGGGCGAGCAGCGCCTCGGCGAGCGCGGTGACCTGCTCCACGCGCTGCGAACCGAGGCGGACCCGGCCGGCGAGGATCTCGCCCGTGCGGGGGTCGGTGAGCGCCTGGCCGTGGGACCAGCCGCGGCCGTCGCGGTGCACCCAGAGGACGACGTTGTGCGCGAGGTCGTGCAGGTCGGTCCCGTCCGGTGCGATCTCGACGCGGAAGGCCCCGGGCAGCCCGGCCCGCTCGAACGCCTCGGCCCACCAGGAGCCCCCCTCGACGACGGCGGTCCGCCAGGGTTCGGGCACGGCGGGGTCGACGAGGAAGACGACCGGTTCACCGGCACCGTCGGCGGGGGTGCGGAAGCGTGGCTGGAGGACGGTGCCGGTGCCCTGCTCCGCGGGGGCCGCGTGGTCGTGGTGGGCGAGGCCGTAGCCGCCGGAGGCCGGGTGGTGGCGGCGCGCGTCGAGCGGCGTCGCCGGCAGCGGCACCAGGTGGAGGTGCTGGACGACGCTGACGGTGCCGGGAAGCGGCGCCACCCGGCTCACCGCCTCGCCCGGCCGCGCGGTGCGGAACGTCAGGCGTGCGGTGAGTCGCGGGCCCCGCGGGCCGTCGACGACCTGCTCCGGTATGAGGTGCGAGGCGTCGCGGTCGAGTTCGTGCTCGCCCTGGCCCCGCGCGGCGAGGGTCGCGGCCACGCCGTGCAGGTCGAGGAGGGCGAGTCCGGTGGCGTCGACCACGGGGCCGTCGGGGCTCTGGTGGAGGACCGGGGCGCTCCACACGGCCGAGTCGGCGAACGACTCCGCCCCGGCGGCCACGGCAGCGGGTTCGCCCGTGGCCCGGTGGTGCTTCGGGGTGAGCACGAGGACGACGCGGTCGCCCGCCCGCCGGAACTCGGCGAGCCGGCCCTTGCCGAGACGGCCGCGGTCCAGGCCGAGTTCGCTGGAGCCGACCCCTTCCCCCAGGGCGGCGGTGACGAGGAGCGGGACGCCGGTGCGGCGGATCTGCATCAGCAACCGACCCGGGCGGTGGGCGTCGGGGCGCAGCAGGCGGACCGGCGGGCCGGCCGCGGGCGGCGCCGCGGCCGGGACGTCGGGCCGGTCGCCGGACGAATGGATGTCGCTCACCGCGCGTGCCTCCCTCAGTGTGCCGCCGCTCGGCGGGTGGGCCGATCGTAGGACGAGTTGCGTCCCGGAGCCGGTAGCACCCGCGGTCAGGGGGTGTCCCGTGCGGGTGGTGCCGGGATCTCGTAGGCGAGCCGGAACCGCTCACCGGGCACGACCAGGTCGGCCGTCTCCAGCGGGCGGTCCCCGGAGTAGTACGTGCGCTCGATCGCGGCGACGACCGCGCCTTCGGCCAGGTCGAGCGCCGCGACCTCGGCGGCGGTGCCGGGTCGGGCGCTGACCGTCTCGGTGACCCGGGTGACCCGGATGCCGATGTACGCCATGCGGGCGACGACGCTGCCGCCGGCCACCGGGCCGGCTCCGGGGAGGCTCACCGGGGTGCCGCCGGTGATGCCGAGCGGCTCCCAGCTGACGCAGAGCATGGCGGGCAGCTCGTCGCTGTGCAGCAGGTAACGGCTGCGGATCACGGGATCGCCGGTGGTGAGCGCGAGGCGGCCGGCGACGGCGCTCGTGGCCGCCTCGGTGGCCGAGTCGGGGGCGCCCCGCAGGCTCCGGGCGGTCCCGCCCTCGCGGGGGTCGGGGTCGGCGGTCAGCCCGGTCGCCCCCGCCAGCACGCGGGTGGCGGTGCAGCCGTCGGAAACGTGCTCGGGCGTGCCTCCCGGAGCGACGGCGAGGCGGCCCGCGACGCGCTCCGGTGACCAGCCCCGGACCATGGTGGCGGTGGTGCGGGGCTCGCGGACGAACACCCCCCGGCCTGCCCGGCCCTGCGCCAGCCCTTCGGAGACCAGCAGGCGGACCGCCGCGGCGGCCACGTTGGAGCCGACCCCGTACCCCGCGGCCAGCTCGGCACGGGAGGGCAGCGGGCCACCGGGCGGGAACTCGCCGGCGGCGACCCGGGCCCGCAGATCGTCGGCAAGTCGCCGGTAGGCAGGGACCGACCTCATGTCGTCTCACAATCCGGACCGCCTCTCGCATGATGAGACAGTTCTCGCGCTGTTTTCCGACCCCCGGGGGCCGGGCGATCTCGACGACGGTACCGCTGACCGGCTGCCTGATGCATCAGGTAGCCGCGGGCAACCACCGCCCAGGCCATGGGGGCCGCATGCGCCGACCCACTTGATGCATCAGGCTGCACCCCTGCGACCTGCATGGATGACCAGTGGAACGGACACGGAGCGTGGAGCTCCGACCACTCGCGACCTTTGCGCACACCTCCGGGGGAGGGCTAGATTCTCTCCCGGATCGCGTCTCGAAAGCGCGTCCGGATGGTGATCCGTCGCAGTGCCGCGCCGGTGCCGTCACGAGGCGGGAGGACGACGGCGTCCCTGCCCGCCCCACCTCCACCCCCGGTCCGGCCGACTGCCACGGTCGCAGCCACCGCCCCGTCGCCCGAGGCGGCGGACGCGAGCTCCGCGCCCGACCGTCCGCGAGAGGAGCACCCCGATGGGCGAGCCCGCCCGGCTCCACCGAGCCGATGTCCTCGCGCACACCGACGCCGCCCGCGACACGCTGCTGCACCCGCACGACCCGGGCCTCCTCGACCGGCGACTGCGCACCGAAGCGGCGGCGCACGCCGCCGAACTGGCCGGCAGGCCCGAACTCGCCGCCCACTACCGGAGCCTCACCGCCCGGACGGAGGCCGGCGCGGCGGCGGATCCCGCGTCCGGCAGCGGACGGCCCGCCGCGCACGAGGCCGTCCGTGACTGGACCGCCGCCGCCACCCTCGCCCCCGCCGCGGCCGGCCGCGAACGGCTCGACGCCCTCTCGGCAGCCGGGCTGGACACCGCCGCCGTGGTCTCCCTCGCGCAGGTGGTCGCCTTCGTCGCCTACGAGGTGCGCGTGGCGGTCGGCCGCGATCTGCTCCTCGGCGCGGGCACCCGTCCGACGGTCCCCGCGCCCGCGCCCGCACCCGCGCTGTTCGGCGGACTGGGCGCCGCTCCCCTGGTCTGGCACCCGTGGGTGCCCGCCGTGGACCCGGCCGCACTCACCACCGCACAGCGCGACGTGCTCGACCGCCATGCCACGCTCTCGGTCGACTCGCCCTACTACCGCACCCTCCTCCACGACCCGGCCGCCCTGGACCACCGCACGCATGTCTACAACGGGGTGATGTACGGGCGCGGCGGTCTGGCGCGCGCCGACCGCGAACTGGTGACGCTGGTCGCCTCCCGGGTCAACGGCTGCGTCTACTGCGCGGGGGTGCACGCTCGCAAGTTCGCCCGCATGGCACGGGACGAGCCCCTGACGGAGCGGATTCTGGCGCGGGGCTCCGCGGCGCTGGCCGACGATCCGCGGCGCGCCGCCCTCGCACGGTTCGCCGAGCGCCTGGCCGGCCCCGCACCGGCGGCCGACGACGCCGACGCGGCGGCGGTCCGCGAGGCGGGGCTCACCGACGAGGAACTGCTCGACCTGGTGCACTGCACCGCGCTCTTCGGCTGGGCGAACCGCCTGATGCTGACCCTCGGCGCCCCGGCGCCACCGGGGGCGCCGTGCCCCGGAGTCTGCTGTACCGGGACGGCCGGCCCGGCAGCACCCGGCGGCGGCGCGCCCTGACGCGCCGGCGCCCCGGACCGCCGACCGGACGTCCCCTCCCGCACCACGGCGACCCCGCCGACCTCCCTCTCCCCGCCCCGAACCGGAGCCCCGCCATGCCCCTGCGTCCCCGTGCCCTCGCCCTGACCGCCGGACTGCTCTCCGGCGCGCTCCTCCTCACCTCGTGCGCCGGATCGGCCACCGCCCCCGGTGGCGGTGCGAACGACTCCGACCGCCGCACGGTCACCTTCATGGGCTTCTTCGGGACCTTCCAGGACTCCTTCACCTCGACCGTGATCGAGCCGTTCGAGGACGCCAACCCGGACATCAGGATCGAGTACGTCCCGATCCAGAACTCCGCCGAGGTGCTGGCCAAACTGCGCGCCAGCAAGCAGCGCCCCGTGGCGGACGTCGCCCTGATGGACAGTTCGGTGGCGCCCACCGCCAACGAGGAAGGGCTGTTCGCCCAGCTCGACCCCGCCCTGGTGCCGAACCTGGAGGAACTGGTCGACGCCGCACGCCTCCAGGAGGGGTACGGCCCCGGCCTGACCCTGGACAGCCTGTCGATCCTCTACAACAGCGACCGGGTGGCCGACGCACCCACCAGCTGGAACGACCTGTGGGACGAGGAGTTCGCGGGCCGGCTGGCGATGCCCATCGCCGACACCCGCGGGGTGGCACTGCTCATCGCCCTCTCGGACATCCTCGGCGAGGACTACCAGCAGGACATCGACCCCGCGATCGACCGGCTGAAGGAACTGGCGCCCGGGGTGCAGACCTGGCAGCCCTCGCCGGACGTCTACACCTCGGTGCAGTCGGGCGAGGTCGACGTGGCGGTCGGCTGGAACGCCCGCGGACAGTTCTACCAGGACTCCTCCGACGGCACGGTCGTCCCCGTCCTGCCGGAGGAGGGCACCGTCCAGCAGGTCAACTCGATCAACCTGGTGAACAACTCGGCCAACGCGGAGGCCGCACAGAAGTTCATCGACTACGCGATCAGCGCCGAGGCCCAGAAGGCGTTCGGCGACGACGCCTACTACGCGCCGGTGAACGAGAACGCGGAACTCGACCCCGAGGTCGCCGAGCGCACGACCGCCTCCGAGACGCAGCAGGAGCGGCAGATCGCCGCCGACTGGAGCTGGCTCACCACCCGCTACACCGCGTGGGTCGACCGCATCAAGCGGGAGGTCATCGGTGACTGAGCCCTCCTCCGGCCTCCCCGCGGCAGGGACCACCGCCACCGACGGGGACACGGACCACCTCGTCGTGCGCGACCTGGTCAAGACCTACCCGGGGCGCCACGGCGCCGCCGTCCGCGGGGTCACCCTCGCGGTGCCGCGCGGCGCGATGCTGGCCGTGCTCGGCCCCTCGGGCTGCGGCAAGTCCACCACCCTGCGGATGATCGCCGGACTGGTGGCGCCCTCCGCCGGGCGCGTCCTGGTCGGCGGCCGGGACGTCACGGACACCCCGGCCCACCGGCGGGACATGGGCGTGGTCTTCCAGTCCTACGCCCTCTTCCCGCACATGGACGTCGCCGGGAACGTCGCGTTCGGCCTGGAGATGCGGAAGGTGCCCCGAGCCGAACGGGAGAAGCGGGTCACCGAGGCACTGGAGCTGGTCCGGCTGGACCACCTGGCGCGCCGCCGCGTCTCCCAGCTGTCCGGAGGGCAGCAGCAGCGCGTCGCCCTGGCCCGTGCCCTCGTGGTGCGGCCCACGGTCCTGCTGCTCGACGAACCGCTGTCCAACCTCGACGCCCAGCTGCGGACGACGATGCGGGAGGAGATCCGTCGCATCCAGCAGGAGACCGGCATCACCACCGTCTTCGTCACCCACGACCAGCACGAGGCGCTCTCGATGGCCGACCGGGTGGCGGTGCTGCACGAGGGCCGACTGGAGCAGCTCGGCAGCCCGCAGGAGATCTACGAGCGGCCGGCGACCCGGTTCACCGCGGAGAGCACGGTGCCCCGGGCGAGGCCGCTGGACGCCGGCGCGGACCGCCGCCGCACTGCTGCTCCCGGGCCTGGTGGCGCTGCTGCTGACCTACGCCATGCCGCTCGTCTGGGTGGCCCGGATGGCCTTCAACGAGCCGCTGCCCGGCGGAGCGATCCGGCAGACGCTGACCCTCGGCACCTTCGTGGACGTCCTGGGCGACGGGCACTACTGGCGGGTGATCTGGCAGACCGTCGAACTCGGCGTGCTGGTGACCGTCTTCACCCTGATCCTCTCCTACCCGCTCGCCCTGTTCCTCGCCCGGACCACCAGCAGGTGGCGGGGGCTGCTGGTCGCCCTCGCGGTGACCCCGCTGCTGATCTCCTCGGTCGCGCGCACCTTCGGGTGGATGGCGATCCTCGGCAACCAGGGCGTGGTCAACAAGACGCTCGGTTCGCTCGGGATCATCGACACCCCGATCCAGCTCGCCAACAACCTCACCGGCGTGGTCATCGCCTCCACCGAGATCTACATGCCGTTCGCCATCCTGGTGATGATCAGCGGCTTCGGCCGACTGGACCCGGAACTCGAACGGGCGGCCGCCTCGCTCGGCGCCGGTCGGCTCGCGGTGCTGCGGCGCGTGGTGCTCCCGCTCACCCTCCCCGGGGTGCTCACCGCCGGGCTGCTCGTCTTCGTGCTCAGCCTCAGCGGCTACGTCACGCCACGGCTGATCGGCGGCGGCCGGGTCTTCGTGCTCGCCACCGAGATCTACGACGAGGCCATCACGGCGCTGAACTGGCCGGTCGCCGCCGTGCTCTCGATGCTGCTGCTGGTGCTGTTCGGGCTGGTGATCGTGGTCTACACCCGGCTCCAGCGGTTCGTCGAACGCCGGATCCTGGGAGAGAGGAGGGACGCGTCATGAGGACCGGTCCTGCCGGGCGCGCGGCCTGGGTCGCGCTGCTCGTCGTCCTGTACCTGTTCCTGCTCGCGCCGATCATCGTGGTGTTCGTGGTCTCCTTCGACGACGCCACCTTCCTGCGCTTCCCGCCCGAGGGGTTCACCCTCGACGCCTACCGGCAGGTGTTCGCCAACGACGACTTCCGGTCGGCCATCCAGGTCAGTGCGGTCACCGCCTCCGTCACGGCGCTGCTCGCGGTGGTGACCGGCGTCCCGGCGGCGCTCGCACTGTCGCGGGTGCCGTTCCGCGGCCGGGAGGCGATGGAGTCGGCCTTCCTGTCACCGCTGCTGGTGCCGAACATCGTGCTGGGCCTGGCGCTGCTGGTGCTCTTCGCACCGATCCCACTGACCGACACCTACACCGGGCTGATCCTCGCGCACCTGGGCATCACCATCCCCTACGTGGTGCGGACGGTGTGCGCCTCGCTGGCCGGCGCCGACCCGCGTGCGGAGGAGGCCGCGCGCACGCTGGGTGCCGACACCTTCACGGTGGCTCGCCGCATCATCCTGCCGACGATCCTGCCGGGCGTCGTATCCGGCGGCGTCATCGCCTTCCTGCTCTCCTTCGACGAGACCGTCATCTCCCTCTTCGTCTCCGGACAGAACGTCACACCGCTGCCGGTCGCCGTGCTGCAGTACGTGGAGTACCGGAGCGATCCCGCCGTCGCCGCCCTCTCCGTCTGCCTGGTGGTCCTCTCCGTGGTCGCCGTCGTCTTCGTCGAACGCAGCCTCGGGCTCCGCCGCAGTCTGCGGTCGGGCTGACCGCCGCCCGGCGACGGGCTCCCCACCGCTCCCCTCCGCTCCCCTTCCGAAAGGCCGTGCCGTGCCCACCGCTTCCCGCCCCACCGTCACCGACCCGGCCGCGCTGCACCGCGACAGCGTGGTGTTCAACGCCCTCGACTGCACCCCGCTGAAGTGGGCCGACGAGACGTACCTCGCCAAGCTCGCCGCTTCGGGGGTCACCGCCTTCAACCACGCCACCGTCATCTCCGGGGACTACGACGCCGCGGTCGCCGCGATCGTCGGCTGGCAGCAGCGGGTCGCGGAGACCGGCGGCCGGGTCTTCCAGGGCCGCGGCCTCGCGGACGTCCGCCGCGCGGAGGCCGACGGCTCGATCGCCTGGTTCGTCGGCTTCGAGGACAGCAAGCCCGTGGGGGAGGAACTGTGGCGCCTCTCCGCGCTCCACCAGCTCGGGCTGCGGTTCCTCGGCCTGACGTACCAGAACCGCAACGCCGCGGCCGACGGCTCGGGGGAGACGGCCAACGGCGGACTGAGCCGGTTCGGCCGCTCCCTGGTCCGGGAGTGCAACCGGCTCGGTGTCGCGCTGGACCTCTCCCACACCGGTGAGCGCTCCACCCTGGAGACCATCGAACTGTCGGAGAAGCCGGTGCTCGTCACCCACGCCGGGCTGACCCGCTTCGTGGACAGTCCGCGCAACAAGAGCGACGAGGTGGTCCGCGAGCTGGCGCGGCGCGGCGGGGTCTTCGGCCTGGCAGCCAAGGCGGGCTTCCTCAGCCCCGACGGGCTGCGCTCGCCGGTCGGCCCCGAGGTCTTCGCCGACAACATCGACCACCTCGTCGAGGTGGCCGGCATCGACCACGTCGTCGTCGGCACCGACGTCGGCGACGAGCGGAAGTACAGCAAGGAGGGCATGGCCCGGGTGCGTCGGCTGTATCCCGAGATCCCGATCATCGACGACGATCTGGACCTGGAACGCATCCACCCCGTCGGCATGGGCACCCCCGCCGACCTCCCCCGCATCACCGAGGTGCTGGCGGGGCGCGGCTACTCCGCCGAGGACCTGCGCAAGATCCTGGGCGGCAACCTCGTGCGGGTCCTCGCCGACATCTGGGACGAGCCCGAGCAGGACCCGGCGGCGTGAGCGCGCGGCTCCCGCACCGCCCGGCCGCGCCCGACGCCCCCGTGCTGGCGGTGGTCGGGGCGGGCCCGCGCGGCGCCGCCGTGGTGGCGCGCCTCCTCGCGCACCTCTCCGCCGCGGCGGGAGCGCGCGCCGAGATCCACGTCGTCGACCCGCACCCACCCGGCGCGGGGCGGGTCTGGGACCCCGGCCAGTCGCCCCTGCTGCTGATGAACACCCTCGCCGGGCACGCCACGGCCTTCCCCGACGCGGATGCCCGGCTGACCGGGCCGCCCTCCCCCGGGCCCCCGCTGCGCGCCTGGGCGCAGCGGCAGGGGATCGCGTTGGACGCCGACGACTACCCCGCGCGGGCGTTGATGGGTCGCTACCTCTCGTGGGCGTACCGCAGGACCGTGGCGGGCGCGCCACCGGAGATCCGCGTGGTGCACCACCCGACCCGGGCGACCGGGCTGCTGCGCGCCCCGGACGGCCGGCTCCGGGTCACCCTGGCGGACACCCCGGAGCTGACCGCGGACGCGGTGGTCCTGGCCACCGGCCACACCGACCGGGCGCCGTCCCGCAGCGACACCGTGCTCGCCGCGCACGCGGCACGCCACGGGCTCGTCCACCTGCCCACCGGCCACGCGCAGGAACGTGACACCTCGGCGCTGCGTCCGGGCGAGGAGGTGGTGGTGCGCGGGCTCGGCATGGGTTTCTTCGACCAGCTCGCGCTGGTCACCGAGGGACGCGGCGGATCGTTCGCGCCGCTGCCCGCCGTCGGTGGAGCCGGCGGCAGCCGATTGCGGTACGTCCCCTCGGGCCGGGAGCCGCGGTTGCTCGTCACCTCGGGGCGCGGCGTGCCCTACCTCGCCCGCGCCCGGGCGGGCGCCGGGGCGCTGCCGCCGCACCGGCCGGTGGTGCTGGACGACGCGGCGGTGGCGCGGCTGACGGCGTCGGCGCCCGGCAGCGTCTCCTTCGGTGGAACGGTGCTCCCGCTGATCCTGAAGGAGGCCGGAGTCGCCTGGTACCGCATCCTCGCCGAGCACGGCGACACCTCGACGGGGGCGGACGCCGCGTTCCTCGCCGACTACGCCGCGGCCCCGTCCGGCTCACGGGCCGAGCGGGAGCTGGTCGCCGCGACGGTGCCCGACCCCGCGCACCGCTTCGACGTCCGCCGGATCGACCGGCCGCTGTCGGGCCGGATCTTCCGGGACGGTGAGGAGCTCAACGCCTGGGTCCGCCGGTGGCTGGCGGCGGATCTGGCGGCGGCGCTCGCTCCCCGGACGTCACCGCTGAAAGCGGCCGCGGCCGCGGTCGCCGCGGTGAAGGGCCCGGTGCGGCGGCTGGCGGCAGCCGGAGTCCTCGATGCGGCGTCGGTCGCCGAGCTGAGGGAGTTCCGCTCCTTCGGCGCCCACGTCGCCAGCGGCCCGCCGGCGTCGCGCGCGGCGGAGCTGCTGGCGCTGGCGGAGGCCGGCGTGGTCGAGTTCCTCGGCTCCGATCCGGTGGTGGAAGCAGTAGCCGACGGGGCGGGTACGGGCCGCTTCGCGGTGCGGACCGCCTCCCTGCCCGAGCGCACGGTCACGGCACGGGGTCTGGTGGACGCCTGGCTGCCCGCTGCGGACCTCACCCGCACGGCGGACCCGCTGCTGGCCGGGCTGGTCCACTCCGGTACCGCCCGGCCGCACCGGGCGGGCGCGGCGGGCGACGGGCCACCGACCGGCGCGCTCGACGTGGACCTCACCGACTTCCGGGTGCGCGACCACGCGGGCAGGCCCGCCGACGACCTGTTCGCGTTCGGCATTCCGCTGGAGGGACTGGAGTGGAACACCGCCATCGGCGCCCGGGCGGGAAGCGACGCGGCGCTGTTCCGGCAGGCGGACCGGATCGCCCACGGAATGCTGCGCCGCTGCGCGGTGCCCCCGGCACCGGTCTGACCGCCGGGTGCGGTGCTCGGCACCGTTCGGGTCCCGAGCCGGCGACGCTCGCCGGCCCCTCGTCGACCGCTTGCCGAGCGCCGCTGAGGCGGGCCGACGACGGGTCAGCCCCGGGGGTGGGAGGTGCCGTACGTCTCCGGCGCCCCGCAGTACGGCAGGTCCTCCAGGGGCGCGTCGGTGCAGAACCGCACCAGCAGGTCGGCGAAGTCGGCGATGCGCTCCATCGGCGCGAGGTGGTCGGTCTCCCGGATGGTGAGGAAACGTGACGAGGGGAGCTGCCGGGCCACCTCCCGGCCCATCGCCGGGGTGGTCAGCGTGTCGTATTCGCCCGTCACCACCAGGCTCGGCACCGCGGGCACCGGCGCGTGGCGGAACCACTCGTGGCGGAGCATCCGGGTGTTGTGCTCCGTGGACCGCCGGCGCTGCTCGGGCGTCTGGCCGACGATCTGCTGATGGACCAGCCGCGCCATGGCGGCGTGCCGGCGGACGCGGCCGGCCCCCAGCGGTGAGACGAAGCCGTCCGCCAGCTCGCGGGCGACGGCGGACGTCTCGCCGCGTTCGATCATCTCCGCCCAGCGCTTCATGGAGGCGGTGTACTCGGCCGTCACCCGGGTGGTCATGCCCACCAGCAACAGCCGGGCGATGAGCGAGGGGTGATGCTGGGCGAGCCGCACCCCCACGGCGCCGCCGTAGCAGGCGCCCACGAGGTTGACGCGCGGCACGCCGAGTTCGTCCAGCAGGTGGCGCGCCGCGCCTGCCAGGAAGTCGACGCCGTGGCGGCTCGGGAGGAAGTCGGCGGTGCCGTAGCCGGGAAGGTCGACCGTGATGACCTGGGCGATCGAGGCGAGCCACTTCTCGTGCCGCGTCCAGGAGTTGCGGTCCTGGGCCGAGCCGCCCAGCACCAGGAGCGGTTCGGTGACCGCGACGGCGGGGTGCACGATGCGGCACGTGTAGCCGAACCCCTGGTACGCGAGGTTCCGTTCCTCGACACGGGCCGACCCACGCCCCAGCCGCTCTGCGGCCGGCGCCGTGTCATGGGTGAGGAGGGCGTCGGTGGTCATGTGGGGACTCCTGGGCTCCGTGGCGGGCAACGGTGTCGCTGTGCGGCGGCCGGTCGGTCGGCGGTCGTGACGTCCACCGCGCGGGCCGAACCCGGGGCGGGCGCGGCAGCCGGGAAGCAGGCCGCCCCCGTGGGGTGGCGTCCGGGCCGCACGGGGGCGAACTTACCCGAAAACCCCTCGATGCTCCCAAAAAACGTGATCAGGCGGGTACTTGACGTATCACACCGAAGCCCCCGGGGGTGCCGCCGATCCAGTGGACCCGGTCACGGCGCGATGCGCTCCGTCACCCGCCGGCCGGACATGGGTTCGAGCCCCGCTACCGGCCGCGGCGGGGCGAGGGATGCGGAGGGCATCTCCCGCCGGACCACGGCGGACACGACGGCCTTCCGACCCGCGAGCCGAGGTCGCGGCGGTCGACGCCGGCAGGGCCGCCACGCACCGGCAGCCCTGCCGGGAACACCGGGCCAGGGGCACGGGAACCGATGGGGCGAAACAGCAGGCGCCACACCCACCGGCCCGCCGGTCCGTCGGCCAACCGCGCCTGATGGCTCTTGCGACGGCAGGACGCGCGGCAGCCCCGGGGGTCGTCGAAGAAGCCACCCGACGCCGGCCATCGACGACCTGGGTTCCCGGATCGCCCGCTCCGGTTGAGCCGTCGGCGGCGGCCACAGGACGGCCGCAGCGTGTCGCTCTCCCGCCCGGGGTCGGCGCCATGGCCGACGGAGCGATCCGCCGACCGGGGGAACCTCGGCTCGCATACCCGAGCGAATCCACCGCGCACGCCATCTGCACAACCAGTTCGACCGACATCGCGTACCGCCCCGGGGACGCCGTGGACCGGACTGTCCTCGCACCGCGGTGACCAGCCCCGTTCCACCACGGGGGCCGCGAGGTGACCGAACGGCGGGAGGGACGGGACGGGCTGCCCGACGCACGATGCCGCCACGGATTCCCCACGGCGCCCCCACCGCCGGCGTCCGGCGCCGCGCCTGCCGCCGTACCCGCGCCTTCTCCCCTCGCCCCGGGCATGCCAGACTGATCATGTGGGCCTTTCAGCTGCCGTCGTCGTGACCGCTCCCGGCTCGCCGGACGAGATCGCCGGCGTGGCGCCGCGCGGTGAGTTCGACATGGACGCGAGCGAGCCACTGGCCGAGGCACTGACGGCGGCGCTGCGCTCGCCTTCCCGAGGCACCCTGCTGGACCTGTCGGGTCTGACCTTCGCCGACTCCACCCTGCTGGCTGTGCTGCTGGCCACGGTCGAGGACCACCGGGAGGAGGCGCGGCCCCTGGTGATCGCCGGGCCCTTCGCCTCCTCGGTCTGGCGCGTCTTCACCGTGACCGGTGTGGTGGAGCACCTTCCGCTGGCGGCGGGCCGGCGCGAGGCCCTCGCCCGGCTGCGCGCCGGGGGCCCGGCCCCGGCCTGAGCGTCGGACCGGGCGTCGCGGGGCTCGGCCCTCCGCCCCACCTGCGGCGCCGTAGAATCCCCTGTCGTGACTGAGAAGCCCCGCATCCCGAACGTCCTGGCCGGCCGCTACGCCTCCGAGGAACTGGCGCGCCTGTGGTCGCCCGAGCACAAGGTGGTGCTCGAGCGCCGCCTGTGGCTGGCGGTGCTGCGGGCCCAGCGCGACCTCGGCATCCCGGTGCCCGAACAGGCCCCGGGCGACTACGAACGCGTGGTGGACCGGGTCGACCTCGCCTCGATCGCGGAGCGGGAGCGCGTCACCCGGCACGACGTCAAGGCGCGGATCGAGGAGTTCAACGCCCTCGCCGGTCACGAGCAGGTCCACAAGGGCATGACCTCCCGGGATCTCACCGAGAACGTCGAGCAGCTGCAGATCCGGCTGTCGCTGGAGCACGTGCGCGGGCGCACCGTGGCGCTGCTGGCGCGGCTCGGCCGCCTGGCGGCGCAGCACTCCGGGCTGGTGATGGCCGGCAGGTCGCACAACGTCCCGGCGCAGGCGACGACGCTCGGCAAGCGGTTCGCGACCGCCGCCGACGAGCTGCTGGTGGGGCTCGGGCGGCTGGAGGAGCTGCTGGCCCGGTACCCCCTGCGCGGGGTGAAGGGCCCGGTCGGGACCTCGCAGGACATGCTCGACCTGCTCGGCGGCGACGCGGAGAAGCTGGAGCAGTTGGAGCAGCGGGTGGCGGGCCACCTCGGGTTCGCCCACGCGATGACCTCCGTCGGCCAGGTCTACCCCCGGTCGCTGGACTACGAGGTCGTCACGGCGCTCGTGCAGTTGGCGGCCGCGCCGTCCTCGCTGGCCCGGACGATCCGGCTGATGGCCGGCCAGGAGCTGGTGACCGAGGGGTTCCGCGCCGGGCAGGTCGGTTCCTCCGCCATGCCCCACAAGATGAACACCCGCTCCTGCGAGCGGGTGAACGGCTTCGCCGTCATCCTGCGCGGTCACGCCTCGATGGTCGGCGAGCTGGCCGGCGACCAGTGGAACGAGGGGGACGTCTCCTGTTCGGTGGTCCGGCGTGTGGCGCTGCCCGACGCGTTCTTCGCCTGGGACGGGCTGCTGGAGACCTTCCTGACCGTGCTGGACGAGTTCGGCGTCTTCCCCGCGGTGGTGGAGCGCGAGCTCGACCGCTACCTCCCCTTCCTGGCGACCACCAAGGTCCTGATGGGCGCGGTGCGCGCCGGGGTCGGCCGGGAGGAGGCCCACGAAGTGATCAAGGAGCACGCCGTGGCCTCCGCCCTGGCGCTGCGCGAGGGCGCGGAGCGCAACGAGCTCGTCGACCGGCTCGCGGCCGACGACCGGCTCCCGCTGGACCGCGCCGCCCTGGAGGCGTTGATGTCGGACCGCTTGGCGTTCACCGGAGCCGCCGAGTCGCAGGTCGCCGCGGTGGTCGCGGCGGTCGAGAAGGTCGTGGAGCGGTTCCCCGCGGAGGCGGCGTACTCCCCCGGCTCCATTCTCTGACGCTCCGGCCGGGGCAGACCCCGGTGACCCGCCGGCCCCGGTGACCCGCCTCGCGGGCGCCGGGGCCAGCGGCTACCATCGCGCGATCGGTGGCCACGCCAGGGAGGCGGACGTTGGGGAAGCTCACGGGCGGTGACCCGTCGCTCCTGCGCAAGATCAACTCTTCGGTGGTGCTCCGCGCCCTGCGCGACGCGGGCGACGCGCCCACCCTCAGTGACCTGGTCTCGGCCACGGGCCTGTCCCGGCCGACGATCGAGGGGGTCCTGGAGGGACTGGCCGCCTCGGGGCTGGTGGTGGAGGCGGCGGCCGACCCGGAGGCGCGCCGGGTGGGGCGCCCGGCGCGGCGGTTCCGGTTCCGGTCGGAGTCCGGCCACACGCTGGGCATCGGCATCGGCGCGCACCGGGTCCAGGTGGTGCTGGCGGACCTCGCGGGACGGCGCCTCGGCTCGGCGGGGGCTCCGGTGGCCGAGCGGGCCACGGCCGAGACGCGGCTGGGCGCGGTCGACGCGGTGGTCACGGAGGTGCTGGCGTCGGCGGCGGTCGACCGCCGGTCGCTGCGGGCTGCGGGCGTCGGCACGCCGGGGGTGGTCGGCGGGGAGGGGACGGTCGCGCTCTGCACCGCGCTCCCCGGTTGGACGGGGCTGCCGCTGGGCGACCGGTTGCGGGAGGCGCTGGGGTGCACCGTGCTCCTGGAGAACGACGCCAACGCCGCCGTGCTCGGCGAGCACTGGGCGGGGGCCGCGGCGGGGTGCGGCGATGTGGTGATGGTCCTGGCCGGGCTCAGTCCGGGCGCGGGTTCCCTGATCGGCGGGCGACTGCATCGCGGCCACCGGGGTGCGGCGGGTGAGATCGGCGCCCTCCACCTGCTGGGGCGGGAGCTGACACCGGAGCATCTGCTCGCCACCGACGGCGAGCCGTTGTTGCCGCTCGACGAGGCGGCGGTGAGCCGGGTGTTCGCCCAGGCACGGGCGGGCGAGCGCGGCGCCTCGGGCGCGGTGGACCGCTTCTCGCGACGGGTGCTCCACGACGTCACGGCACTGGTCCTGGCGCTCGACCCGGAGCTGGTGGTGATCGGCGGGTGGGCCGCCGGCCTGGAGGAAGTGCTCGCCACCCTGCGTCGCGAACTGCCGCAGTACTGCCTGTGGACGCCACGGGTGGAGCTGTCCGCGCTCGGCGAGGACGCCGTGGCGACGGGTGCCCTCCGGTTGGCGCTGGACCGGGTGGAGGACGACCTGTTCCGGGTGGGGGCACCCGACTGAGAGCGCGCGTGCGGCCCCGCGTCGGGCCGGGTCGGGTCGCGGCGCCGGATGCGGCCGACTGGACGGCGGCGGGGCGCCCGCACACCGGGCGGTGTGCGGGCGTTCCCGACACCGCGGCAGAGGGCCTGGCCGCCGTCTCGGGCCCGGCGTCGGGCTCCGAGCACGCCCCGAGGTCGGGCTGCTTCGTCCGCGGGGTGCGGCGGGGCCCCGGTCAGCCGTTCCGGTCACCGATGGTGAGTCGGCAGGTGTCCGCGCGGTAGGTGGCCACCCCGACCGCGGCGACCGTGCCGGCCACCACGTACTGCGAGGTGACGACGAGCACCGGCGCTCCGGGCAGTCGTCCCAGCCTGCCGGCGTCCTCGTCCGTGGCCGACCCGAGCTCGACCGAGCGGTCCAGGCCGTCGAGTGCGAAGCGGTGGAGCCGGCGCAGCACCCGGCGGCCCTCCTCGGCGTCGTCGGCCGACGACCCGTCGGCGGGCCCCGCCACCGCGGACCCGCCCAGCCGCGACGAGGGGATGTACAGCACCTCCACGGCCACCGGCCTGCCGTCGCCGCCGCGGTACCGGTGCACGGTCTCGACGGGTTCGTCGGCGGCGGTGCCGAGCAGGCGCGCCACGGTCAGCGGGGGAAGGCCCCGCGTGCGGCCGGTGACGTCCCAGTCGTCGCCGGGGCCGCCGGGCCAGGAGTCGGGCGAGGCACTCACGTCGACCACCGTGCGCGGCGGGGCGACCGTCGTGCCGACGCCGCGGCGCCGCTGGAGCCGTCCGTCCAGCTCCAGTTGCTCCAGCGCCTGCCGCAGGGTGGCGCGTGCCACGCCGAAGCGCGCGGCGAGTTCGCGCTCGTTGGGAAGCACCTGCCCGACCGCGAACTCGGTCTCCAACGCCTCGGAGAGGACCGTTTTCAGCTGCCGGTGCTTGGGCTCGAAGCCCTGTTCGACGTGGGTGGTCCCCACCGTTGCCTCCGCCCCGAACCCGACCGGGTCCGCCCCCGCGCCGGATTATGAAAGGTTCTTTCTTATATGACGGACGATAGAGGTGCCGCCGGGACTTGGTCAAGACCAATCCACCCTCCGGGACGGCGGCCCGCCACGAGTACGATCCCGGGGACGGGCGGCGCACCGGAGACCGCCGGGGGACGGGAGCACATCCATGACGGAGCAGGCACGGGTCACGGTGGTCACCGGCGGGAGTCGCGGGATCGGGGCGGCCGTCTCGGCACGACTGGCCGAGGAGGGCCACCGGGTGGCCGTGGCGTGGACCCGGGACGAGGCCGCCGCCGCCGCGACCGTCGGGCGCATCGACGAGGCCGGCGGCACCGCGGTGGCGCTGCGGGCGGACGTGAGCTCGGCGGAGGAGGTCGACGCGCTGTTCGACGCCGCGACCCGGGAACTCGGCCCGGTGACCGGCCTGGTGAACAACGCCGGCGTGACCGGTCGACTCGGCCGGCTCACCGACACCCCGCCGGAGACGATGCGCCGCGTGTGGGAGGTCAACGTCATGGGGACCCTGCTGTGCTCCCGCCGCGCCGTGCGGGAGATGTCGACCCGTCACGGCGGGAGGGGCGGCGCGGTGGTCAACATCTCCTCGGCCGCCGCGACCCTCGGCAGCCCGGGCGAGTACGTCCACTACGCGGGTTCCAAAGCGGCGGTCGACGCCATCACCACCGGACTCTCCAAGGAGCTCGCCCTGGAGGGCGTGCGGGTCAACTCCGTACAGCCCGGGATGATCGTGACCGACATGCACGCCGCCATGGGCGATCCGGAACGGCCGTGGCGCCGTGCGGACCGGGTGCCGATGGGGCGCCCCGGCCGGCCGGAGGAGGTCGCCGGCGCGGTGGCCTGGCTGCTGTCGGAGGACGCCGGGTACACCACGGGGGCGGTGCTGCGGGTCTCCGGGGGACTGTGACCGGTCGGACAGCCGCGACGGGGATACCCTCCCCCGGCGCGGGCAGCAGACCGGGGCGGGACCGGTGACCCCGATCGCGTGGGGCGTGCGACGGACCGTCAGCGCGCGCCCGGGTCGCTCGGACCACGGGCGCGCCACCCCGGGGCGTCCGCACGCCGCGCGCGGGCCGGCCCTCGGCATCCGGAGGCTGGAAACGTTCCCACGCCGGGGACCAGCCGGTACTAGGATGCGATCCTGACGACTCGTCAGCTCGCGGTGGTCGAGTCGTCATGCCGCGTGACGTCGCGAGGGCGGGACGGGCCGGGCGGCAGTGCGCCGACCGGACACCGACCGCCTTGGGGCGATCTGCCGGAAAGATCCTTAACCTACCGGTCACAGAACGTTGGTGGCCGCGCAATACCGGGGGGTGACAGTGGGGGCATGAGTGAGACCTCCGCGTTCCGAGGGCCGAGCCGCCGTCCGTGGCGTGCCACCGACCGGAGCGGATCCGGCGCCGGCCGGCTCTGCCGTCCGTCGCCGGGCCCTCGCTCCGACGCAGCGGGAGTCCCCGCGACGACTGCACCGGTCCCGCAGGGAGTCACGCTGCGCCCGGCGGGCCCGGCCGACCTCGCGGCGGCGACGGCCATGCACGAGCGCTGCTCGGCTCAGTCGCTGGCGCGGCGCTACCACGGCCCGCCCGAGGACGCCGACCGCTACCTCCCGCACCTGCTGGCCCCGCACCACGGCCGGTCGCTCGCCGCCTGGTGCGCCGACGGCCGACTGGTGGGGCTGGGCCACCTGCTGTGGGACGGCGACGAGGCGGAGGTCGCCCTCCTGGTGGAGGACGCCCGGCAGCGGCGCGGCATCGGCTCGGCGCTGCTGAGCGAGCTGCTGGTGCTGGCCGCGCTCAACGGCCGGCGGACCGTCTACGCCGTCACCCGGCCCGCGGACACCGCGATGGTGCGGACGATGCGCGGCACCGGGCTCCCGCTGGAGTACGACCACAGCGACAGCGCGCTGGTCGTCACCGCCCGCAGCGCCCGGAACGCCGTCCCGGTCACCTCGCCGCCCCGCCGCTGACGGCCGCCGCCCGGGGCGCACGCACCCGGGGCGCCCCGCAAGGGGCACCGCTCAGTGTGCCGGAACGGTCGCGGGTACAGCGGGGCGTTCGGGACCGCTCGCCGACCCGGCGGAGGCGGCCAGGGCCGCGTCGAGATCACGCCAGAGATCCTCCACGTCCTCCAGCCCGACCGACATCCGCAGCAGCCGGTCGCTGATCCCGGCGGCTCGCCGGTCCTCGGCGGCGACGATGCGATGGCTGATGGACCCGGGGTGCTGGATCAGGGTGTCGACGCTCCCCAGGCTCACCGCGGGGGTGATCAACCGCACCGCGCCGATCACCGCGTGCGGGTCCCCCTCGACCTCGAACGCGACCATCGCACCGCCCAGCCGCGGGTAGTGCACCCGGGCGACCCGGGGGTCGGCCGCGAGCCGCCGGGCGATCTCGGCAGCGCCCGCCGACTGCGCCCGCATCCGGACGGGCAGCGTCGACAGCCCCCGGAGCAGGAGATAGCCGGCGAGCGGATGGAGCACGCCTCCGGTGGCGAACCGGATCTGCCGCAGCGCCCGCGCCTGCTCCTCGTCGCAGGCGACCGCACCGCCGAGCACGTCCCCGTGCCCGCCCAGGTACTTGGTGGCGCTGTGCAGCACCAGAGCCGCCCCGTGCTCACGGGGGCGCTGGAGCACCGGGGTGGCGAAGGTGTTGTCCACCAGCAGCGGCACGTCACCGCAGCGCTCGGCCAGCGCGTCGAGGTCGGTCTCGACCAGCGTCGGGTTGGCCGGTGTCTCGGCCAGCACCAGACCGGTGTCGGGTCGCAGCGCCGCGGCGACCTCCTCCGGCTCGGCCCAGCTGACCTCCGTGCCCAGCAGGCCGCTCTCCAGCAGGTGGTCGCTGCAGCCGTACAGCGGCCGTACGGCGACGACGTGCCGCAGCCCCGCCGCGCCGCGTGCGAGGAGGACCGCGGAGAGCGCCGCCATGCCGCTGGCGAACGCGACCGCGGACTCGGTGCCCTCCAGCCGCGCGAGCGCCCGTTCGAACCGTGCGGTGGTCGGGTTGTCGAGCCGGGCGTAGACGGGCGGTCCGGACAGCTGGGCGCCGGTGGCGGCGAAGGCGTCCAGCCGGGCCGCCTCCCCGCGGCTGTCCGGGCTGGGGTAGGTGGTGGACAGGTCCAGGGGTGCGGCGTGCACGCCCAGAGCCGTGAGGTCCTCCCGACCGGCGTGCACCGCCTCGGTGGTCAGCGAGCGGCGGGCGTCCGACGGGGGCGGTGATGCTGGGCTGGTGGTGTCCATGACCGGAGTCTGAACATCGGCCGGGGTCCGCGGGGACTGCACCGTGCTACGTTCGGCCGATGGCCGATTCGGTGGTTCTCGATCCGGTGGATCTGGAGATCCTCCGCCTGCTGCAGAACGACGCCCGGACGACGTACCGGGAGTTGGCCGCCGCGGTGGGGGTGGCGCCCTCCACCTGCCTGGACCGGGTGGCGCGGCTGCGCCGGAGCGGTGTGGTCCTGGGGCAGGTGCTGCGGGTGGACCCCGCCATGCTCGGCCGACCACTGGAGGCGCTGCTCTCGGTGCAGGTGCGACCGCACCGCGCCGAGTTGATCGGTCCGTTCGTCGAACGGGTCCGGGCGCTGCCGCAGGCGCGGGCGCTCTTCCACCTGACGGGGCCGGACGACTACCTGGTGCATGTCGCGGTCGCCGGACCGGCGGCGCTCCAACGGCTGGTCCTGGAGGAGTTCACCGCCCGCCGTGAGGTGGCGCGGGTCGAGACCCGGCTCATCTTCGGACGGTGGGAGTGCGGTCCGGTGCTGCCCCCGTCGCCGGCGGAGTCCGGGTCAGCGGTCGAGGGGGGCGGTGTGGTGGCGCAGCGTTGACCCCTCGCTGCCCTTGCGCACCTCCAGCCGGGCCGGCACGCGGGCCCGCAGCTCCGGGACGTGGCTGACGATACCGACGGTGCGGTCCTGTTCCCGCAGCCCGTCGAGCAGGTCGAGCACCTCGTCGAGGGTCTCCTCGTCGAGCGTGCCGAACCCCTCGTCGATGAAGAGGGTGTCGAGGCGGCGCCCGCCGGACTCCTCGGCGACGGCGTCGGCGAGCCCGAGCGCGAGGGCGAGCGAGACCAGGAACGACTCGCCGCCGGAGAGCGTCGCGGTGTCGCGGTCGCGCCCCGTCCAGGCGTCCGTGACGCGCAGACCGAGGCCGGAGCGGGCGCGGCCCGCCCGGGCGTCGGTGTGGGTCAGGGTGTAGCGGCCCCCGGACATCCGGTGGAGCCGCGCGCCCGCGGCCTCGGCGACCTGCTCCAGACGGGCGGCGAGCACGTAGGTCTCCAGCCGCATCCGGTGACGGTTCTCGGCTGCCGTCCCGGCGGTGAGCTGGGCCAGCCGGGAGACCCGGCCGGCATGGGCCCGCAGCGGCAGCTGCCGTCGCAGCGCGGCGGTGAGCTGCCGCGAGAGGTCCTCCAGTTCCCGGACCCGGCCGGCGGCGGCCGCCTCGGCGGCACCGGTCGCGCGCAGCTGTCGCAGCGCGGCGTCCAGGACGCGCGCGGCCGCCTCCGGTCGCGCGGGCGGCAGCTCCGCTGCCCGTGCGGTGGCGAGGTCGCCGAGGACTGCCGCCACCACGCTCTCCTCCGCGGCGTGGGTCTCGATCTCCTCGGCGAGGGAGCGCAGTGCGTCGTCGGGCAGCACGGCACGGGCCGCGGCTCCCGGGCCGGTGAAGCCGGCGCGGAACGCGGCGTCGGCGGCCCGGGCGTCCGCCTCCTTGTGGCGGGCTGCCGCGTCGGCGGCGGCCGTCACCGCCGCGGCGGCCGTGTCGAGCAGCTCCGCGTGCTGCTCGAGGGCGCGGGCGTGCTCGGCGATCCCTGCGGCGTCGCCGCGGGCCCGGCTGGTCTCCTCCTCGGCCTCCGCGAGGTCGAGGGCGAGGGCGGTCCGGCGTTCGGTGCGGGCGCGGGCGCGCTCGCGCAGTTCGGCGATCCACCGCTCCAGCTCGCCGTGGCGGTCCGCCGCGCGTTCCAGCAGGGCCGCGGTGCGCTCCGCGGACCGCCCCGACTCCCGCGCAGCCTCGGTGTCGGCGGCCAGCCGGGACTCGGCCTCGGCGAGGGCGGGCGCGGTGTCGCCGGCGGCTTCCCGGAGCTGGTCGTGGCGGGCGACGGCGGCGGCGAGGGCGTGCTCGGCGGTGCGCCGGTGGTCGGCGGCGGTCTCGTGCCGCGACAGCGCCGCCTCCTCGGCGGCGAGGTCGGGGGCGGACGGTTCGGCGGCGGCGGGTGCGGGGTGCTCGGTGCCGCCGCAGACGGCGCACGGCTCCCCGGGTACCAACCCGGCTGCGAGTTCGGCGGCGAGGGAGTCGAGGCGGCGTTCCCGGACGGCCAGCCATGCCTCGTGGGCGGTGGCCGCGGCCTCCCGTGCCGTGTCGGCGGTCGCGCGCAGCGCGTGCAGTTCGGCGGCGGTCCGCTCCGCGGCGCGCGCGGCGCCGAGCCGGTCCCGCAGCGGCCGGAGCCGCTCGGTGAGGACATCGGCCTCGGCGGCGTGGCGGCGCTCCTCGGCGAGGCGTTCGCGGAGCTCCTCCCGCGAGGCGGCGGCGGCCGCCTGCTCCCGGGCGGCGGCGTCGAGGTGCTG
>NZ_JAAVJC010000057.1 GCF_012033785.1 Streptomyces bohaiensis | reverse complement strand
GGCCCGGCGGCACCGGTCGGTGCGGCCGGGCCCGTCGGCTGCCGGTCAGCCGGCGCGTTCCACGCGCAGGCCGTCCGCGGGGTCGACGTCCACCGCGACCGTGTCGCCGTCGCGGATCTCGCCGGCGAGGATCTCGCGGGCCAGCCGGTCTCCGATCGCCGTCTGCACCAGCCGCCGCAGCGGGCGGGCGCCGTAGGCGGGGTCGTTGCCCTCGACCGCGAGCCACTGGAGCGCCTCGGGCGTGATGTCCAGCGTGAGGCGGCGGTCCCGCAGCCGCCGCTGCAACGCGTCGATCTGGAGCTGGGCGATGCGCGCCAACTCGTCGCCGCGCAGCGGCTCGAAGATCACCACGTCGTCGAGGCGGTTCAGGAACTCGGGACGGAACGCGGACCGCACCGCCGCCATGACCTGCTCCCGCCGGGCGCCGGGGTCGGCGGCCGGGTCGAGCAGGTGCTGGCTGCCCAGGTTCGAGGTCAGGATCAGGATGGTGTTGCGGAAGTCGACGGTCCGGCCCTGCCCGTCGGTGAGCCGGCCGTCGTCGAGGACCTGGAGCAGGATGTCGAAGACCTCGTGGTGGGCCTTCTCCACCTCGTCCAGCAGCACCACCGTGTACGGGCGGCGCCGGACGGCCTCGGTCAGCTGGCCGCCCTCCTCGTACCCGACGTAGCCGGGCGGGGCACCGACCAGCCGCGCCACGGAGTGCTTCTCGCTGTACTCGCTCATGTCGATGCGGACCATGGCCCGCTCGTCGTCGAAGAGGAAGTCGGCGAGCGCCTTGGCGAGTTCGGTCTTGCCGACGCCGGTGGGGCCGAGGAAGAGGAAGGAGCCGGTGGGGCGGTCCGGGTCGGCGACGCCCGCACGGGAGCGGCGGACCGCGTCGGAGACGGCGCGCACCGCCTCGGCCTGCCCGATGAGCCGGCGGCCCAGCTCCGCCTCCATCCGGAGCAGCTTCGCCGTCTCGCCCTCCATGAGGCGCCCGGCGGGGATGCCGGTCCAGGCGGAGACGACGTCGGCGATGTCGTCCGGGCCGACCTCCTCCTTGACCATGGTGTCGCGGGCGGCCTCCTGCTCGGCCTGTGCCGCCTCCTCCAACTGCCGCTCCACCTCCGGGATCTCCCCGTAGAGCAGCTTGGAGGCGGTGCCGAAGTCGCCGTCGCGCTCAGCGCGTTCGGCCTGGCCGCGCAACTCGTCGATGCGCTCCTTGAGTGCACCGACCTGGTTGAGGGACTTCTTCTCCTTCTCCCAGCGGGCGGTCAGCTCGCGCAGCTCCTCCTCGCGGTCGGCGAGGTCGGCGCGCAGTCGCTCCAGCCGTTCGCGGGAGGCGGTGTCCGACTCGTTGGCCAGCGCCAGTTCCTCCATCCGGAGGCGGTCGACGGAGCGCTGGAGCTCGTCGATCTCCACCGGCGAGGAGTCGATCTCCATCCGCAGCCGGGAGGCGGCCTCGTCGACGAGGTCGATGGCCTTGTCCGGCAGGAAGCGGGAGGTGATGTAGCGGTCGGAGAGCGCGGCGGCGGCGACCAGCGCGCTGTCGGCGATCTGCACCTTGTGGTGCGCCTCGTAGCGGCCCTTGAGCCCGCGGAGGATCGCCACGGAGTCCTCGACGGTGGGCTCGGCGACCAGCACCTGCTGGAACCGGCGCTCCAGCGCGGGGTCCTTCTCGATCCGTTCGCGGTACTCGTCGAGCGTGGTGGCGCCGACCATCCGCAGCTCGCCGCGGGCCAGCATCGGCTTGAGCATGTTGCCGGCGTCCATCGCCGAGTCGCCGCCGGCTCCGGCACCGACGACGGTGTGCAACTCGTCGATGAAGGTGATGATCTGGCCGTCGCTCTCCTTGATCTCGGCCAGCACGGTCTTCAACCGCTCCTCGAACTCGCCGCGGTACTTGGCGCCGGCGACCATGGCGCCGAGGTCGAGGGAGACGAGGCGCTTGTTGCGCAGCGACTCGGGGACGTCGCCCTTGACCACCCGCTGCGCCAGCCCCTCGACGACGGCGGTCTTGCCGACGCCGGGCTCGCCGATCAGCACGGGGTTGTTCTTGGTGCGGCGCGAGAGCACCTGCACCACGCGGCGGATCTCGTGGTCGCGGCCGATGACCGGGTCCAGCCGGCCCTCGCGCGCGGCGGCGGTGAGGTCGGTGCCGAACTTCTCCAGCGCCTTGTAGCTGCCCTCGGGGTCCTCGGAGGTGACGCGGCGGCTGCCCCGGTTCTGCTGGAACGCCTCGGCGAGCGCCTTGGCGGTGGCCCCGTTCTCCCGCAGCAGGTCGGCGGTCTGGCCGCCCTTCGCGGCGAGTCCGATCAGCAGGTGTTCGGTGGAGACGTGGCTGTCGCCGAGTTCGCGCGCCCGCTGGGAGGCGTCGGCGATGACGGCGAGCAGTTCGCGGTTGGGCTGCGGGCGGGCGACGGAGGAGCCCTGGACGCTGGGCAGCGCACCGAGCAGCCGCTCGGCGCCGCCGCGCAGCACCGCCTGGTCGGCGTCGACGGCGGCGAGCAGGTCCTGGATGTTCTCGTTCTCCTCGCCCGAGAGCAGGGCGAGCAGCAGATGGACGGGGGTGATGTCCGGGTGGCCGTCCGTGAGCGCCCGCTCATTGGCGGCGCTGATCGCGTCCCGGCTCCGGTTGGTCAGCTCGGCGTTCACGTGCGGACGCTCCTCCTTGCAGATCTCGACTATGCAAAGTTGAGTCTAGGGCACTCAAGGCATCTTCGCCAAGAGTTCCCCGCCGTGCCGCGCCCGGGCGACACGGCGGTGGACGACACGGCGCCGGAGTCGCCGCGCCGGTCCCGCGCGGCGGTCCCGGCCGGCGGCGCTCGCCCGCGGGACCGGGCCTATCCTCGGGCCATGGCCCTCGACCCGCGGCACCCCGACTCCGACTACCTGGCCTTCTGGCGTGAGCACCATCTGTGCACGCTGAGCATTCCCCGGCCGGACGGCCCGCCGCACGTGACACCCGTGGGCGTCACCTACGACCCGGACGCCGGACTCGCCCGGGTCATCACCAGCAGCTTCCGCACCAAGGTGCGACACATTCGCGCCGGGGGCGAGCGGGGCGTCCCGGTCGCCGTCTGCCAGGTGGACCGCGGGCGGTGGGCGACGCTGGAGGGCGTGGCCAGGATCGACGAGGACCCGGCGGCGGTGGCGGACGCGGTCCGCCGGTACGCGGAGCGCTACGGACGGACCCCGCGGCCCAATCCGGACCGGGTCGTGATCGAGATCGCCCTCACCCGGGCCCTGGGTCGCGGCACTCCCCCGCAGCCGCGGGCGGCCTCCGGCAGCTGAGGAGCTGCCGGGAACGACCGGGCGGGCGGGGTCGTCGGGCACGGCCGTACCGTCCCGTCCGGCAGGTACCGCAGTCCCGGCCGGGCCGGCGGACTCAGCCCACGTAGACCCAGCCCGCAAGGGTCTCGGGGGTGGCGGCCGGGGCCTCGCACCGCTCCGCCTCCGGCTGGCAGACGGTCCGGGGACCGCCGAAGACGACGAGCGCCGCGCCGCTCCAGCTGACGTAGGGGTCGGTCAGCTTCTCGCCCTCCGCCAGCGGCGGGCCCGGCAGCTCGGTCCAGGTGTCGTCGGCCGGGTGGTAGGCGCGTCCGGGCGCGAGCGCGGCCTCCCCGGTCCAGCGGAAGTGGTGGCCGAGGCCGTGCCGCTCGGCCTCGCCGGGCGGCGGCTCCAGCTCGCGCCACTGGTCGGCGGCGATGTCGTAGGCGTGCGGCGCGGTCTCGTCGAGGAACAGCAGCCGGCCGCCGGCCGCCACCACCGTGACGTACCGGTCGTCGCCGGTGACCGGCGGGGGCTCGGTCTGCCGCCACTCGCCGCTGCCGAGTGCCAGCACCCAGGTCTCGGTTCCGTCGGCGACGACGGCCACCACGCGGTCCGGCGCGGGGACCAGCCGCACCTCGCCGACGGGCCCGGCGTCGGTCCCCTCGTCGGTGCCGGCGTCGGCGTCGGCGTCCGAAGTGTCCTGGTCGCCCGCGTCGGCGTCGGCATCCGCGTCAGCGTCGGTGTCGGCGTCGGCGTCCCGCTGCTCGCCCGCGGGGGCGTAGGGGCCGGGCGCGAGGTGGCGGAGCGCGCCGTCCTGGGGGTCGACGGCCACCACGCCCGGTGCGCCGTCGTCGACGGTGACGGCGGCCGGATGGCCGAGGATCAGCTCACCGCCGGTCATCACCGCGGCGTAGGCCGGGTCGTCGGCGCCGCCGGCCGTCAGCCGTTCGCCGCCGAGATCGACCTCGCGCCAGCTGTCGCCGGCCGGGTCGTAGGCGAGCAGACCGCCGTCGGAGGACGCGTCGAGGTCGTCACCCGGGTCGACCACCGGGCCGAACAGGACCTCCTGGCCGGTCCAGCGGGCGAAGCCGCCCGGCGCGAGCACCAGGTCGACCGGGGGTTCCGCCATCGCGCTCCACTCCCCGGACGGCGACCAGACGGCACCGTCGGTGAACGGCTCCGCCCCGGCCTCGCCGGTGGGCGCGCGTCCGCCCCAGACCACCAGCCGGTCGCCCGCCCAGACCGTGCCCGTCCCGACGCGGTCGGCCAACGGGGCTGCCTGGATCGGCTCCCACTCACCGCCCGCGTGGGGACGGTCCGCCTCGGCGGTGACCGGCCAGTCGAGCCAGACCACCGCGAGGCCGGCGGCCAGCCACGCCGCGGCGACGGCGCCCAGCACCGTCAGGCGCCGACGACGCCCCCGGCGCCGCGCCTCCTCGCCCGGCCGCTCGGACGAGGCGCCCTCGTCCTCCGGGCCGTCGAACGCGTCCGCGCCGGTGCTGCCGTGGGTTCCGCTGCCGTTCATACCTCTCCAGACGTCCCGGGGCGGGCTCGGAGTTCCTGCCCCGCTCGCCGTGTGCATGTCGCCGTGCGCCGCACGCCCGTGCCCGCGCCCGCGCTCGCTCGCCGCCGGTGCCCCGGCACGCAGACGCTACCGGTACAGGATCGGGACACGCCCGCCGGTCCGTCGTGCACCGGCGCTGCTATCCATGGTCCATGCCACGCCACAAGGACGGGTTCCCCGCCGATATCGACCTCACCGTCGCGGACGACCGCTTCGGGCGGATCACGCTGGCCTGCCGGGTCGTCGAGGGATGGGTCGAGGTGCACGGCCCCGGAATACCGACCGTTCGGCTGGAGCGCGAGGCCGGCGCGCGCCCGGATCGCGAGGTGCGCGCGGGCAGCCGCGACAGCGGACGGCTGCGGATGACCGTGGACGGCCGCCGGGTGCGGCTGAAGGCCGGACGCAGCGGCTGGACCCGGCGGGCGCGCCGCACACGGGTCCACCTGCCGGACCGCGTGATCCACCTCCACCCCTTCAACGACACCCGCAGCAGGCTGCACCGCAGCCGCCGGCTCCTCGGCCCGCTGCGGCTGCCGCGCCGCCCGCTCGCCACCATCCGCGAAGAGCCGCACCGGTGGCACGAGCCGGCCGGCCTGGTCACCACCCGCTGGTACCGGACGGCGGGGCGGGTCGCCCCGCTCGACGCCGCGGTCGGGTACGCGCTGGTCGCGGCGTTCGGCGCCGGGTCCGAGACGATCCTCGGGCTCGACCTGTTCGACCTGGGCTCCGGCGTCTGACCCCGGGCGGCCGCCCTCCCGCCACCGCGCCCGCCGCCGCGCCCGCCACCTCGCCCGCCGCCCGACTCCCGCCCGGCTCCCGCGCACCGCCCCGGCGGCGGCGGACCACCCGTGCGCCCAGCGCCGCCGGGTGGCGCACGGATCACCCCACGCCATCTGGCGACCGCTCCCGGGAGCCCCCCGACGATGGGCGCACCGCGCCGCTCGGCGCGGGTACCCCGGGGAGCGGAGGGTGCGGATGCGGCGGGCACGCGGACGGGCGGCGCGCGACAACGGAGGAACGACGGACCACAGGACGCCGAGGCCGCGGAAGGCCGCCGCCCCCGGCGACCGGCCCGGGACGACGGGCGGGACGGCGAGCGGCGCGACAACCGACCCGGCGACCGGGACGCCGGGAGGCCCCGCGCCGGCCGACGACCCGACAGCCGATGACTCGGCCGGCAGCGCGCCGGGCACGGCGGCGACGGCCGAGAAGGGCGGGGGCGCCACCCACGTCTCCGAGTCCGAACAGCTGCTCTACGGCGGGGCGCTGCGGTACGACATGGGCTGGTCGGCCCATCGGGACTCCATGCTGCGGCTCACCGCCTGGGACGCCATGCGCCGCCTGCCCCGCATGCTGGGCGTCTGCGTCCGGCTGGCCTGGCAGGCCGACCGGCGGGCCACCGGCACGGTCGCCGTCGCCGAGACGCTGCGCGGCGTCGCCCAGGCGATGGTGCTGCTCGGGGTGCAGACGGTGCTCGCGGCGCTGCTCGCGCCCGCCGACATCACCGACGGCGTGCGCGACGCCCTCCCGGCCATGGTGGTGATGGCCGCGGCCGCCGCCTGCGGCGCGCTGTTCGGCGCGGTCACCACCTACGCCGACGGACGGCTGCGCCCGCAGGTGGAGCGGCTCGCCCAGGAGCAGTACCTGCGGCGCGCGCTGTCCGCCGAGATGGCGTCGATCGAGGACCACGGCTACCACAAGCTGCTGGAGTCGGCGCAGTTCGGCGCCGCCTCCGCCCGCAACATGATCGGCCACGGCACCCGCGTCATCGCCACCCTGATCTCGCTGGTGGCCGCCGCCGGGGTGCTCACCAGCCTGCACCCCGCGATGCTGCCGCTGCTGCTGCTCATGACGGTCCCCGGCACCTG
Organism: Streptomyces bohaiensis; assembly: GCF_012033785.1. Classification (GTDB taxonomy): domain Bacteria; phylum Actinomycetota; class Actinomycetes; order Streptomycetales; family Streptomycetaceae; genus Streptomyces; species Streptomyces bohaiensis. The sequence goes on along the minus strand of NZ_JAAVJC010000057.1, from coordinate 16,794 downwards.
GGCGACGCTCGCCATCGCCCGGCACCGCTACCGCTCCTTCCACGAGTGGTTGCAGCACAACCGGGCCGTGGCGGAGCTGAGCCGCATGGCGATCCGGGAGGACGCGGCGTCGGAGATCCGCGTCCACGGCGTCGGGCCGTTCCTGCTGCACCACTTCCACGCCATGTCCCGCGAGCACGAGTCCGAGCAGACCCGCCTCGCCCGGCGCGCCGCCGGCATCGGGCTCGCCGCCGCCACGCTCGGCGGAGCGACCGCGCTGCTCACCTACCTGACGCTGGGGGCGCTGCTGTGGACCGGTGCCATGGCGTTCGCCGCGGCGGGCGCGGCCGTCGTCGCCATCCGCGCGGGGACCACCGCGCTCGACGGCCTGGTCCGGCAGATCAACGACATGCACGAGGACGCGCTGTTCGTGCAGGACCTCCACCTGCTGGTCGAGGGCAGCGGCGCGCACGACATCCCCGAGGGCGGCGAGCAACCGCCGGCGGAGCCGGGCGACATCACCGTCGAGGGGCTGACCTTCGCCTACCCCGGTACGGTGACCGGCCCGGTGCTGCGCGACGTGTCGCTGACGGTGCCCGCCGGACGCGTCACCGCTCTCGTCGGCGAGAACGGCTCGGGCAAGTCGACCCTGGTGAAGGTGATCTGCGGGCTGTACCTCCCGCAGCACGGCACGGTCCGCTGGAACGGCGCCGACACCGCCCGCTACGACCGGCGGCAGGTGTTCCGCCGGTTCCGGCTCGTCGGGCAGGACTTCTTCCGCTGGCCGTTCACGGCGGGGGTGAACGTCGCCATCGGCCAACCCGAGGTCCCCGCCGACCCGGCCCGGCTGGACCGCGCGGCCGCGGCCGCCGGAGCCACCGCGCTGGTCGACTCGCTCCCGCAGCGCTGGGGCACGCTGCTCTCCCGCGTCTACCAGCGCGGCCACCAACTGTCCGGCGGCCAGTGGCAGAAGCTCGGCATCGCGCGGGCCGCCTACCGGGACGCGCCCGTGCTCGTCGTCGACGAACCGACCGCCGCGCTCGACGCCAGGGCCGAGCAGGAGGTCTTCCGCCGCATCCGCGCGCTGGCGGACGGCGGGCGGACCGTCATCCTCATCACGCACCGGATGGCGTCCGTCCGCGACGCCGACCGGGTCCACGTCCTCCACGAGGGCCGGCTCGTCGAGTCCGGCACCCCGGACGAACTGCTGTCGGCGGGCGGCAGCTACGCGGAGATGTACCGCATCCAGGCCGCGCAGTTCGACCAGGACCGCGACCGCGAGACGACCGGCTGACGCGAGGGACGGAGCCGGTGAGGGGGGCACGCGGGGACGTTGCGGGGGCGGGCCGGTCGCGGCCCGCCCCACCGCCGGGGGCACCGGCGGCGGGGGCACCGGCGGCGGGGGCACCGGCGGCGGAATCGGGTTGCCCGCCGGGGCGAGCTGCGCTGGTATGGGCGGAGCTTCGGCGGGCCCCGTCCGCTACCGCCCACCCACGCCGTCCCCCGTCCCGGCCGGAGGAACCATGACCGAGGTCACCGGACCGATCCGCACCGAGCGGCTCGTGCTGCGCCCCTTCACCCCCGACGACGCGGACGACACCCTCGCCTTCGAGTCCCGCGAGGACGTCGTCCGCTACATCCCCTACGGCCCCCGCGACGCCGAGGAGAACGCCCGCCAGGTCGCCCGGCGCACGGAACAGACCTCGCTCAGGGAGCAGGACGACGCGATCGTCCTCGCCGTCGACCTCGACGGGACGGTCATCGGCTACGTCCTGCTGATCCTGCGCAGCGTCGAGCACCGGCAGGGCGAGATCGGCTGGATCCTCCACCCGGACCACACCGGCCGCGGCTACGCCACCGAGGCGGCCCGCGCGCTGCTGCGCATCGCCTTCGAGGAAGCGGGCCTGCACGGCGTCTTCGCCCGCTGCGACGCGCGCAACACCGCCTCCCCGCCCGTCATGATCCGGCTGGGCATGCGCCGCGAGGCGGAGTTCGTGGAGTCGGTCCGCTTCAAGGGCGAGTGGACGACGGAGCTCCGCTACGCCCTGCTGGCCCGCGAATGGCGCGCGGCCGCCGGCGGGGCGGCCACCGACCGCTCCTGAGACCGCCGGCGCCACCGACCGCCCGCCGCGCCGGCGGGTGTGACGGGCGGGTGTGGCGGGTGGGCGGGGTGGGCATCGTCCGGGGGTCGTCCGCGGTGTGCGGGCGGCGGTTCACGGGAGGGGACGCGGGATGGGGATCTTCGGCAACGCGCACACGGTCGACCCGGCGGCGGCGCAGGAGGAGTACGCCCGGCTGTTCGGCCAGGGCGAGCGGGTGTACGCGGCGTACCTGCTGGTGCGCGACACCATCCTCTTCACCGACCGGCGGCTGATCCTGGTCGACAAGCAGGGGCTGACCGGCAAGAAGGTCGAGTACCACTCGATCCCCTACCGCAGCATCACGCACTTCGCCGTGGAGACCGCCGGCACCTTCGACATGGACGGGGAGTTGAAGATCTGGCTCTCGGGCGACTCGGTGCCGATCACCAAGACGTTCACCAAGGGTGTGGACATCTACGAGGTGCAGGCGATTCTGACCCAGTACGTCGCCGCGCGCTGAACGGGGCCGCCGCCACGTCCGGCGCGGTGACCTGCGGCCCGCGCCCGAGCGGGTGTGCGGCGGACGGTCGCCGCACACCCGCGGTGCTCACGACCGCGCGTTGGCGAACCGCTTGAACGCTGCCTGCGTGCCGGCACCGGCGACACCGTCGATGCTCCCGCCGTAGCCGTAGCCCGACTTGAGCATCAGTTGGAGCGCACTGATCGTTCCACCGCCCACAATGCCGTCGACGGCGCCGCCGTACCCCCACTGGGCTTTCAGCCAACGCTGCATGGCCTTCCAGCTGTTGGGGCCGAGCTGGCCGTCGATGGCGCCGGTGTAGTTCCACTGCCGGGCCAGCCAGCGCTGCACGTTGCGCGCCTCGGCGCTGGTGAGACCCAGGTTGACCACGCTGAGCGGTGCGACGGACTCGGTCTGGGCCACGACGGTCTGCTGTTGAGCTGCTGCCGCGGTCCCCGAGACCGCGAGGGTGCCGAGGGTGACCCCGGCGACCGCTGTGAAGGCAACTGCTGTCCTCATGAGGTGCTTCGCGTGCATGTTCTCTCCTCTTGCTGCGGGCGGGAGGGGCGTCAGACGTGGAGCGCTTCGACGAAACGGTTGAACGCGGCACGCGTGTCGGGCCCGGCGATGCCGTCGATGGGCCCGCGGTATCCGCTGCCCCCGTCCCGCAGCCGCCGTTGGAGTGCCTTGATGGTGTTCGGTCCGACGATGCCGTCGATGGCATCGGTGTAGCCCCACTCCGACTTCAACCAACGCTGCATGGCCTTCCAGCTGTTCGTGCCCAACTGGCCGTCGAGGGAGCCGGTGTAGCCCCAGCCCCGAAGCCAGCGCTGCAGCTTGCGCGCCTCGGTCGCGCTGAGGCCGAGGTTGTTCACCGTGAACGGCACGACGGTGTCGGACGCCGTGACGGTCCTCTCGGCGGGCTGTGCCGTCGCCGCCCCGGCAGTGGCCGACCCACCGACGGTGATGGCCGTGGCGATGGTGAGGCAGGCGAGTGTTCTCGTGATCCGGTACGTACGCATGTTGTCCGCTTCTCGTCGTGGTGAACCGGCCCGGCCCGTGGCGGCCGCATCGCCCCGGCGGGTGCGGCCCGGCCCCGGGGAGGGGCGGGCTGCGCGAGAGCCGGGAAGGTCGTGGTCAGCCGGGCAGTGACCGGCCGAGGTGGTCACTAGGTGTGGTAGACGAAGTTCCTGAACGCCGCGCGCGTCTCGGGCCCGGCGATACCGTCGATGGGACCGCCGTACCCCATGCCTCCGTGCTTCAGCATGCGCTGAAGTGCCCTGATCGTGTTGGGGCCGACGATCCCGTCAACAGCGTCGTTGTAGGACCAGCGCTCCTTGAGGAACCGCTGCATGGCGCGCCAGCTCTGGGGCCCGAGCTGCCCGTCGACAGCCCCGGAGTAGCTGTAGTGCGTCCGCAGCCACCGCTGGAGCCGCTGGGCCTCCGCCGTGGTCAGACCGAGGTTCACGACGGCCAGGGGTGCGACCGTCTCGGAGCTCGCCGTGTGGCTCACGGTCGGCGCGGCGCTCGCCGTACCGGCGGTGGCCAGGCCGCCCGCTCCGACTGCCAGCAGGGTGGTCAGCATGACGCCGGTACTGGCGACGGCTCTCACTCGCATGGTTCTCCTCATCCTCGTCCTCGTCCGGGAAGCTCGTGCCAGTGGCTCTCGGCCCGGCCGTCGCCTTCCTCCGGTCATCGGGCCCGGTCCCGCGCCCGGTTCTCATCCCAGCCGCTCTTCCTGAACGGGAACAGCGCATCCGCGAGGTGTGGCGCCCCGCGTCAAGGTTTCCGTCGCGAGCGGTCAACGAGCCCGGTGCGCGTCTCGGTCGGCGTCCTGCCGTAGTGCTGCGCGTAGACGCGCGTGAAGTGCGCGTGCGAGGTGAAGCCCCAGCGGTCCGCGACCACGTGCACGGGCAGCTCGCGGCAGAGCGGATCGACGAGCTCCCGGTGCGCCCCCTCCAGCCGCCTACGGCGGATGTGCGCGGTGGGAGTGGTGTGTCGACGCTGGAACAGCCGCTGCAGATGCCGCACCGAGATGTGATGTCGGTGGGCGATGTCGGCCGCCGTGAGTCCGTGGTCCCTCAGGTTCTGCTCGATGTACGCGTGGATGGCCCGCATGAGCAGGCGGTCCGCTGTTGCGGGCCCCGGTTCGGCAGTGGTGTCCGACGCCTGGGCGATCAGTCCCGCGACGAGCTCGGTGACCGTCCGTGCCAGACGGGCGGCATCGCCTGACCGGTACGAGGCGTGGTGGCGGTCGATGTGTTCGAGGAACTGACGGAGCAGGGAGCCGAACCCGCTGGTGGCGGCCACAGCACGAGCCACCAGGCGCTCCGGCGGGGCGGCCCCGGCCGGAGCGAGCCGGCTGCGGGGAATCTCTGCGCAGAGACCGACGACTCGGCGCTCCGGGTCCCTCGACGCCAGTGCGTAGGGCCGTGAGGAGTCGACGAGGTACAGCTCCCCCGGGCCGACCAGGTGGCGCCCGCTGCCCTGTACGGCTTCGATCCGTGCCGAACCGGCCGCAGGAGCGACCACCAGGCACAGGCCCGGGTCGGTGCGGTGGCCGAGCGGCGGCGGCCGCCGCGCGGCGAGAGTCGGCAGGGAGATCGGGAAGACGTGGATGTCCTCCAGGGCGATCCATCGCTGCCGCCCGCCCCGGACGGCGTCCTGATCACTGACACGTTCCCGCAGCGACACCGCCGGGCTGATGACGTCTGACGGCCGTTCCGAGCGTTGTCCGGGCTCCACCGGTTCGGTATCGAGCACGAGGGACTGCATGAGGGCTCCTCCTCCGAAGTACCGCGTCGGGCACCGTGGGTCACGGCCTGTTCGTCTCCGACGGGGCCCGGCAGGGCCACCGGCAGGCACTGCCCGGCCGATCAGGTCACGGCCTCGCGGTGGGAGCGGTGTCCCCGGGCGAGGCCGTGACCAGGAACGGCCGTGTCGGCACCCGGAGTCTGGCCGCCCCGGCCGCGGCAAAAACGCCGGCTAAACAGCAGCCAAGTGAACAGCCGGCCGACCCGGTGGGATCGCGGTGCTCCGAGGCGACTCGGGCGCACAGTCCGGGGGCGCGGAACGCTGTCAGCTCCCGTGCGCGGGAGAGGCGGTCACCGCGTGGGTGGGGAGTCCGTGGGCGGTGCGGCCGTCGGGGGTGCGGACGCTGCCTGCGGTGAGGAGGGCGTCCAGGACGGCCTCCTCGACCGCCTCCCGGACGGCGGCGAAGACGGCGTCGAGCTCGGCCGGCGGGAGCAGCCGCGGCGCGTCGGAGGGGGCGGCGGAGAAGGCGAGCCCGTAGTCACCGCTGCCGTGGCTGTAGGAGGCGCCGACCCGGCCCAGCGCGAGGGCGCCCCGGGCGGCGACGCGCGTCAACTGGTGTGCCGGGCAGGGGATGTCGAGCGCGACGATCACCACGCACGAGCCGGTCTCGACCCGGGAGCCGGCCCGCGTCAGCCCCAGCGCCTCGGGGGTGACGGTGCGGTCGCCCAGCCGCAGTTCACCCCCCATGTTGGCCTGCACCAGCACCCCGACGGTGGCGTCCCGCCCCGCGACGGGGCCCACCACGCGGGAGGCGCTGCCGATGCCGCCCTTGAAGCCGAGGGCGCACGCGCCCGTGCCACCGCCGACGCTCCCCAGCGGCACCGGCACGTCGGAGGCGCCGTCGAGCGCCCGCAGCACGTGGTCCTCCGTGACGGGCCGGGGCCAACGGCCGGAGAGCCAGCCGTCGTTGATCTCACCGACCACCGGGTTGAGGGAGACGGGCGGTGGAACGGCCCGGGCGAGGGTCCAGCTCACCAGGGCGTCCGCGGCGCGGAAGGCGGAGAGGGTGGAGGTCAGCAGGACCGGTGTCTCCAGCTCACCCAGCTCGGCGAGCTGGGTGGCGCCGACGAACTTGCCGTAGCCGTTGGCGACGTGGAGCCCCGCCGCGAGGGCCGGCCGGTCGTCCAGCGCGGCGGGAACCACGGCGGTGACGCCGGAGTACAGACCGACGCCGTCGTCGCGGAGCGTGGTGTGGCCGACCAGCACGCCGGTGACGTCGGTGAGCGTGTTGCCCGGGCCGGTGGGGAGGCGGCCGACGCGGCGGCCGAGGGCACGCGCCCGCACCGCCGGCCGGTCGGCGGAGCCGGCGGGGCCGGAAGGGACGGCGGGGCCGAAGGGGTTCGTGGGGCGGTGCACGCGGTCGGCTCCTCCGTGACGGCCGACGCCGGACGCGCCGGGCACTGGGCGGCACGCTGCCACACCCACGTCGCCGTGGGGCGGGCGGCGGCACCCTGTTGGCCGGGACCCGTCACGACGGGTCCGTAGGACGCGTGGTGCGCGACAGCGCAGGACCGCGCCAGTGCAGGGACCAGCGCGACGGCGGCGACCGTCTACCACCGGCCGGGGCGAGGCGCGTCGGCCTACTCCTCCGCCGGTCGGGCGCAGGCCGAGCGGATCTCCGTCAGCAGGTCGGTGTACTGATCACCGGTGGTGTGCACCGCGTGCCACACGGCCTCGACCGCGGCCCGCAGCGGCTCCCGCTCCGCTGCGGCGCGCACCGCCGGGCTCGCCGCGTACGCCTGGACGGGGGTCTCCGGCCGGAGCGGGCTGTCGCCGACGTCGATCACGCTGGTGTAATCGTCGCGGAACACGGTCACGCTCCCCGGCTCCCCCTGCGGCGGTATCGCCGGCGGCACCGAGCGGCGCGGGAGCCGGGGGTCGGAGACCAGGGCCTGTTCGAGCAGCGCCGCGTCGTGGAAGGGCGGCGGCAGGGGGCGCTCCGCCTCCAGGGCGGTCAACGCGTCGGCGAACCAGGGCACTTCGGTCAGTCCGGCCGCCTCGCACGCCCGCCGGGCGGCCAGCCGCGCCACCGCGCGCTGCACGTCGGGGGAACTGGCGGCGAGCAGGTGCACCAGGTCGCTGTCGTAGCGGAGGAGGCCGCGGACGTTGCCGCCCACCGCGCGCAGCGCGGGGCTCGGCAGCTGTCCGCCCCACTGCCGCCGCTCGGACTCGCGCTCTTGCGCCGCCTCGGCTCGCTCCTGGGCCTCGCGTGCCAGGCGTTCGGCCTCGGCACGCTGCTCGGGCGTGGGAGGTGGCGGAAGCGCCCGCGCGTAGCGGTGCCGGGAGGCGGCGTACCGGGAGGTCTGACGGATCACCCGGTCCGAGCGCGGCGGTGCCGACCAGAACTGCAGGAGGTAGCTGTCGGGCGCCGGTTCGTCCACTGCGGTGTCGAGCCGGTTGCCCTCGTCCATTCCCCGGGCGCAGTAGCGCACCCGGTGGTCGGTTCGGTCGAGGCCCAGCTCCCACACCGCCTCGCCCGCCCACTGCACCAGCAGCGAACGGTCCGACTGCGGGCGGAAGGAGACCTCCACCACGTCCTCCCAGGTCGGGTCCAGCGGCGGCTCCTCGTCGTGGATCTCCACGACGAAGCCGAGCCGCCCGGTGTGCAGCCCGGTGATCAGCCAGAGCGCGCCGGGCACCGCAGCACCGCACAGACCCGAGCGCTGCCCCGCGAACGCCTCGTCCATGGGCGGCGGGCCACCCTCCGGCTCGCTCTCGACGTAGATCTGGCTGTAGTGGACGTAGACCTGGCCGCTCACCGGCACGCGCACCATCTGTCCCTCCCCTGCGGCGCCGACCGCCGCCGCGCTCCCCGACGGCCGGACCGGCCGTCACCCGCTTCGCAGCATGCCCCAGGCCACCGACAACGGGCCGGTGCGAGTGCGGGAGCGTGAGCCAAGGTGCGGCGCCGCTCCCGCGCCCCCTGCCGGTCCGGCCCCACACGAGCAGGCGGGTGGGCGACGGGCGGGCCGCACGTGTGCAGATCCGCTGATGCTCCTAGAGCATCGTCACGCGTGGGTGCGCTCGCCGGAGCGAGGTACCTTCACTCCATGCCGCTCACTCCCGACAGCGAGGTCCGCAGCCGCGACGAGCTGGTCGCCTTCGTCCGAGAACTGCACCAGGACTACCTCCGTCGGGGGCAGGAATGGGAGAACCAGAGCCTCGACCACTTCCTCGCGGCCCTCGCGGCGTGGATGGATGACTCGCCGGGCTGGTACCGAAACTTCGGGAAGGAGCTTCCGGACGAGGGGGATTGGACCTTCCTGGCCAGGGCCCTTCAAGCCGCCACCGTCTATGAGTGAATCCGGTCCTGGGGTGGTCGGCCTGCGGTGAGCCGGTCCCGACAGAACAGTCGCAGGACAGCCGGTCAGGACGTCGGTCAGCCCTGAGCCACGTCCACCGGAACCCGCGACGAGTACCACTGTCGGCCCCGCGTGGCAGTCTCCAACTGCCCTTCCGGAGAACGACGATGGAGATCCGAGATGTCCGCCCGCCTGAACTGCCACGACCACCTCGACGCCCCGGTGTGTTCGCCGTCCGGCACCTGGTCCCTGGGCTACGACGCCGGGGGCCGGGCGGTCGTGGCCGACGCGGCGGGCACCACGGTCTGGCAGGCCGGTGCACCCGGCCGCCTGGAGCTGGAGCTCTGCGGCGACCTGGTCGTCCGCCAGGATGGCGAGGAGCGGTGGCGCCAGGGGCTGCCGACACCGCAGCAGATCGACTCGCTGCAGGTCACGGACGACGGGGACGTCCTGGTGTGCGGGGGTGGCGACGTCCCGGTGCACAGCCTGCTGCACGGCCCGGTCGAGACCGTGGTGCTGGGCGACCGCGCGCCGTTCGCCGAGCTGGGTGGCGGCCGCATCATCCGGTGGGCGGACGGGCGGCGGTCCGCGACGGTGAGCCTGCTCGGGGAGCTCCGCGAGGAGAAGGTGGACCATCGTGGCATGCCCGCCGGCTCCTGCAGCCTCATCGTCTCCGAGTCGCGCCGGCTGGACCGCCCCGACACCTGGCTGACCTGGCGGTTCCTCGACGACAGCGAGAGCTGCGGCTGGGAGCTGGTGCTGGTCGACGCCGACGACCGCGTCGTGTGGGCCTTGGGCCGCGGCGACGTGGACCCGGCGGCGGGAGTCGGCGGGGAGCAGGACCCGGCGGAGGAAACCCCGGTGCTCCCCGAGCCACCGCTGCCGGTGGCGGAGTCCGGCGCGTACGACAGCGCCTGGGCGGAGGCGCTGGAGCTGGACGACTGGTACTGCGTCACCGTCGTCCGGGACGCCGCCCCCGACCAGGTGCTGACGGTGCTGGGCGCGGAGCCTGCGGAGATCACGACCGCCACCGAGGAGCAGACGCAGCGGCGTTGCAGCTACGAGGACCGCACGGGGCACGACACCGCAGCCATCGCGTTCGCTCTCGGCCCGCACACGCTGCTTGTCGAGCACAGCGGCTGGGAGGCGTGGCGTTCCCCGGAGTTGTCGGAGGGCACCCTCGCCGTGACCGCCTACAGCGTGATGGGCGACGAGCGGTTCGTCGTCAGCCGGAACGGGGAGGCCGTCGCGGAGTACACCGACGCCGCGTTCGGCTCCCCCGGGTTCGGTGACACGGAGACGGCCGTGATCGCCCCCGCGCTGCGGGAGATGGGCCATGAGGGACTCGCCGAGCGGAACCTCGCCCACCAGCCCTTCCAGGTCGCCGACGAGTGGGACGACGACGGCGAGGACGAGGAGGTGGACAGCCTGGAGCTGATGTGCCGGGTCGCCCGGGTCAGGCCGACCCGGGAGCACGTGACCGGCGCGGGCCGGGTGTGGATCGCCGCTGCGGAGTAGCCGCGGCGCCACGGCCTCGCCGACCTCGGGGGCAGCTCCGCTCAGCCGGCGGCGCTCTGGCTCTGGCCGGTCTCGAAGCGGCTGACGCGGCCGTCGTCGACGGTGAAGCGCCAGTGGGTGCGCATGCCACCCCAGGTGGTGTTGGAGTAGGTCGCTGTCAGCTCACGGCCGCCGTCCGCGGCGGACTCGACCTCCAGGTGGCCGCTGACCGTGAAGATCTCGCGGTCGACCCAGGCCGTCAGGTCGCGCTCGGTGCCGTCGTCGGCCATGGTGGCGTCCGGCGTGAGCGCCTCGAAGAACGCCTCCCGGTCGCCGGTGTTGACCGCCGTGACGAACGCCGCCACCGCCGGGTCCTCGATCGTCGCCGTCATCCTTCTTCTCCTCGTGAGCGTCCGGCCCCGAGCGTTCCCAGGATAGGAACGCTCCTCGCGGTCCGCACCCCGTCGCGGGGCGAGGAGGGGCGGGAGCGCCGGTCGGGGGCGGGCGGGGCGGCTCCACCCGCCCCCGAGCGCGAGGGCGGAGGCCCGGGCTCAGGCGACGGTGCAGTCGGCGCCGTCGAGAGCAACGGAGCCGGGCGGGCCGGCGGCGGCGCCGGTCGCGGTGAAGCCGATCTCGACGTGCCCGCCGGGCGGGACGGCGGCGGTCCAGGGCTCCGGGGCCAGGGAGAGGCCGCGGCCGGTCTGCTCGACGCGGGCGCCCCAGGCGTTCTGCACCCGCTCGTCGCCGGCGAAGGTCCAGCTCAGGCGCCAGCCGTCCAGCGCGGTGGGCCCGGTGTTGGTGAGTCGGACGGCGGCCTGGAAGCCGCCGCCCCAGGTGTGGGAGACGGTGTAGGTGACGGCGCAGCGGCCGCCGGGGTCCGTCGGGTCGGGCTCGGTCGGGTCGGGGTCCGCCGGGTCGGTCGGGTCGGTCGGGTCCGGGTCGCCGCTGAAGACGGTCGCCTCGCGGGAGGTCTCGGCGATGCCGTTCGGTCCGTTGAACAGCCGCTCGCCCCACGAGGTGAGCGAGCCGCCGTCGAAGCCGTTCACCAGGTCCAGGTAGCCGACCTCGGCGCTGTTGCCGCTCCAGGACCATCCGAGGTAGCCGATGCCCAGGTCCTCCGCGACGGCGAGGATGGCGTCCTCGTCCGGGTCGCCGTCGGAGTGGTAGTGCCCGAACTCGCCCACCACCAGGGGCAGTCCGGCGTCGACGAAGTGGTTCAGGTAGCCGCTGACGGCCGCCGGTGTCTCGTAGACGCCGTACATGTGGATGGAGAAGACCGTGTTGCCCGACGGGTCGGCGTCGTACACGGCGGCGGCGTTCTGCCGCATCGTGTTGCTCCAGTCCTGGCCCCAGTTGGGCCCGTCCACCATCAGCAGGTGGTCCAGCCCGGCGGCGCGGAGCTTGCCGATCGCGCCGATGGTGTCGGCGGTCCACCGCTCGTAACCCTGGTTGCCGTGCGGCTCGTTGCCGATGTTGACGATGACGTGGTTCTCCTGGCCCGCGAGCGCACCGGCGACGGAGATCCAGTAGTCGGCGGCCCGGTCGAGGCTGACGGCGCCGGCCTGCTCGCCGTAGCCGGTGGTGTCGTGCACCTCCAGGACGCAGATCAGGCGGTTGGCGCGGCAGCCGGCGATGACACCCGCCACCTCGCTCTCCGAGCTCCGCTCCCAGCGGTCACCGGTGGAGAGCACGACCCGCACCGTGTTGGAGCCGAGCGCCTTGATGTCGGCGAGGGCCTGCGGGGTGGTATGGGTGTACCAGCTGTGGGGGTGGTTGACGCCGCGCAGGACGAAGTCGTTGCCGTCGGCCTCCACGATCCGCCCGTCGCTCACCCGCAACCCCGTCGCGGCGTGCGCGGGCCGGCTGAGCCCGAGGAAGGCGACGAGGGAACCGGTCAGCAGGGCGAGCACGGCGGCGATGGCGGTGAGCCGGCGCCGGTCGTCCCGGCGGGGCAGTGCCGGGCCGCTGCTGCGGGATGGTGGTCTCATGTGTGCGGCTCCAGGTGGGGGCGTGCCCCGAGGCGGGGCGCGGTGGGGTTCACCTGGGTCGGTCCGCCAGCGATTCATGGGAGCGCTCCCACTGCGCGGCGCACCTCGCCGGGGCCGAGTCACGCCCCGCCCCGCGGCGGGGCAGCGGGGCGGTACGGTGCGCCGGCCGACGGCACGCCGGCGACAGGGAGCCACGCCGTCGTCGCGGTGGGCCGCCCGGTGCTGCCCCACATGAACCCACCGGTCGCCGGAGCCGTCAAGACTCCCCGCACCGACTCCGTCGCCGCCGCGGCCCGGCGGTGCCCCGCCCGGTCGTCCGCTGCGGCTCCGGGCTACTGCCGCACCAGCGCGAAGGCGCGGGCCTCGTCGGCGCTCGGGTCGTACTCCTCGTCCTCGGGCACGACGTGCAGCCGCAGATCGTCGGGGTGGTCCCCGTGGACGTCCGCGACGTACTCCTGGTGCACCGCGCAGGTGGCGGCCACGTCGGCCGGTCCCACGCGCTCGGTCCGCACCGTCTTCAGGTACAGCTCGGTCTCGTGCTCGGAGACGTCACTGAGTTCCAGCGTGTCGACGCAGCGGTACTCGTGGCCGGTGCGGCTGTCGTCGTGGACGCTCTCGAAACGGCCGATGGTCTCGCCCAGTTGGCCGTCCTCCAGCCAGACGGCGATCTGGAAGTCCACCCCGCGCCACTCGCCGGTCCACCGGTGCGGCATGGCGACGACCGGGTCATCGGCCTCGTCGTCCTTGCCCTCGTCGCCGTCGCCGCCCGCTTCGTCGCCCTCGCCGTCGTCCGCGCCGTCGTCCGCGACGGTGTCGGCCTGATCGCCGCCGGTCGTGGCCGACGTCTCGTCCTCCGGCCCGCGCTTCTCGGCTCCGGTGGAGGTACCCGACCGGTCGTCGTGCTCGCCGGGGTCGCTGGTGTCCATCGCCGCGATGTACACCATCACGATCAGCAGGACGATGCCGGCGCCGATGGCGAGCACGGCGATGCACGAGCGGCGTGCGATGCCGAGCCACGGCCGGTCGTCGTCCGAACTGCCGGAGCCGCTGCTCGGCCCCGCACCGCCCGGCGCGCGGCCGAGCGCCCCGGGCGGCGGTGTGCCCGGCGCGCGGTACGGGCCGATCGCCTGCCCGGGGTACGAGGTGGGCGGGGTGTGGGGGCCGTGCGGCCCGGGCGGCGGGCCCTGCGGACGCGGCGCCGGGGGCGGCGGCGCAATCGGCGGCCCGAAACTGCCCTGGGTGACGAACCCGCCGGACGGCGGCCCGGGCGCCGCGGCTGCGCGTGAGGCGGCGGTCACCGCCGCCTCACGGCGCTCGTGGTCGGCGCGCAGATCGGCAGGGAGCCCTTCCTGCCAGCGGGCCGGGCCGCGGAGGATGCGGCCGAACCGGTCGGCCAGCTCCGCGGGGGAGGGGCGGTCGGCGGGGTCCTTGGCGAACGCGTCGGTCAGCGCTTCCCTCACGTCGGACGGCAGTCCGCCGAGATCCGGGTCGTGGTGGACGACGCGGTACAGCAGCGTGGGGACCGACGGGGTCTCACCGGGGCGCAGGAACGGCCCGTGGCCGGTGGCGGCGTGGTGCAGCAGCGCGGCGAGAGCGAAGACGTCGCTGGCGGGAGTGATGTCCTCCTCGCCGCTGGCCTGTTCGGGAGAGAGGTAGCCGGGTGAGCCGATGACGCCGCCGGTGGTGGTGAACCGGGCGTCGTCACCGGCGTGGGCTATGCCGAAGTCGATCAGCAGCGGGTGCTGGGGGCCGAGGAGCACGTTGGACGGCTTGAGGTCGCGGTGCACCAGCCCGGTCTCGCCCACCACCGCGAGGGCGCGCGACAGCTCCCTGGCGAGCAGCGGCAGCAACTCATGCGGTATGAGGCCATGTTGCTCGGTCCAGTCGAGCAGGGACGGGGCCGGGACATACTCGGCGGCGAGCCACTGCCGGCCCTCGGGCGAACGGGACCAGTCGACGACCGGCACCGTCCAGGAGCTGCGCACCCGGTCGGAGTTGCGGATCTCACGCTCGAACCGGCTGCGGAACCCGGGGTCGCTGGTGAGTTCGGAGCGGATCGTCTTCAGGGCGAGCGCTCTGCCGCCGGGGCTCTGCGCCAGGTAGACGCGCCCCATTCCCCCTTCACCCAGGATGCCCAGCAGGGGGTACCCCCCGACCTGCGACGGGTCGTCCGGCGTGAGCCTCTCCATGACACAACTCCCCAAGGGTGGCACCGCGGTACCGACCGGCTGCACGGCACTGAGGACTGTAGAACACCTGGGCGGCCCCTCGTGCATCTCGCACCCGCCGGCCGGCGTTTGCAGCGGGCCGGGCGGGGTGCGCGCGATAGTCCACACGCAGCCCCGCATCGTCCACAGCCGCCGCCCTAGCATCGATCCACCGCAGAGCCGCGCGGTGCTCCCTTCTCCACCCCCGCACCACCCCCACCCCACCCTCATCTCCCGGACGGAGACCCCCATGCGCAGGACGAGCGCACGGCTCAGGCTGGCCGGTGCCATGGCCGTGGCGACGGCGATCGCCACCCTCGGAGCCCTCACCACCGCCCACGGCGCCACCGCCGAGACACCCGCACCGGAGTCCGTGACCACCCTGTCGGTCGGCACCCCGACCGGCTTCGGCGCCGGCACCACCGGCGGCGCCGGCGGTTCGACCGTGACCGTGACCAACGCCTCGCAGTTCACGGAGGCCGTCAACCGCAGCGGCGCGCTCCAGGTGCGCGTCAACGGCACCATCAACCTCGGCTCGATGACGCGCGTCTCCTCCAACAAGACGATCATCGGGGTCGGCAACAACGGCCGGATCACGGGCAGCGGCCTCAACGTCCGCCAGGCCAGCAACGTCATCATCCAGAACCTGACGTTCACCGGCAGCAACGACGACGCCATCAACATCGAGGAGTCGACCCGGATCTGGGTGGACCACAACACGCTGTCCAACGCCTACGACGGGCTGGTCGACATCAAGCGCGGCTCCGACAGCATCACCGTCTCCTGGAACCGGGTCACCAACCACGACAAGACCATGCTGCTGGGCCACTCCGACTCCAACGGCTCGCAGGACCGCGGGAAGCTCCGGGTCAGCTACCACCACAACTGGTACGACGGCACCAAGCAGCGCAACCCCCGGGTGCGGTTCGGCAACCCCGTCCACGTCTACAACAACTACTACGGCGGCGTGACCAGTTACGGCGTCGCGTCGACGGTCGAGGCCGGGGTGCTCGTCGAGGGCAACTACTTCGAGAACGTGCGGGACCCGTTCCACCTCGGTGAGGGCTCCTCGCCCGGCGGCAGCCTGGTCGCCCGCAACAACCACTTCGTGAACTCCAGCACGGGGCAGACCGGCGGGTCGGTGCGGTCCATCCCCTACAGCTACTCGCTGGACAACCCGTCCAGCGTCAAGTCCATCGTGATGAACGGCGCGGGCGCGGGCCGGATCTGACCGCCGCCGCTCCATGACGGGGACGCCGGTGCGGCGTCCCCGTCCCACCGGCCCGGGCACGGGCTCCCGCACGGCGCGGGAGCCCTTGCCCGGGCCGCCGCGCGCCGCTATCTTCCGCCCGCGGCCACGGGGGCCCGCCGCGCTCCGACGGACGAGGACACCCCCATGCCGCGGCGACTCCCCCACACCGCCCGGGCTCCCCGGCCCACCATCGGCCTGATCACGGACAACATCCACCTCGGGGTGGGCGCGACCCTCTGGTCCGGGGTGCTGCGCGGCGCCGACGACGCGGATGTCAACGTGCTCTGCCTGCCCGGCGGACCGCTCAACTCCCCGGCGCAGCAACCCGCGTCCCGCCCGGGGCGGGTGCCGCGCGCCGCCGCGGACGGCTCGGCGCGGGGTAGCGTCCACGAGCTGGTGTCACCGGAGCTGCTCGACGGCGCGATCTGCTGGACCTCGACGCTGGGGCTGCCGACCCCGCCGGGCACCGCGGGCGCGGCCCTGGCGGAGCGGCTCGGCCGCCTGCGCGCCGTGGTCAGCCTGAACGGGCCGCTCGGCGACCACGAGACGCTGCTGCTCGACGGCTACACGGGGATGCGCCGGCTGGTCACCCACCTGGCGACTGTGCACGGCCTGCGGCGCCTGGCCTGCATCCGCGGCCCGTTGAGCAACCCGGTCTCCTGCGAGCGGTACCGCGCGTTCACCGACGCGCTGGAGCGGCACGGCCTGCCGCACGACCGGTCACGGGTGGCGGCCGCCCTCGGCTTCGGCCCGGGCGCGGGCGCGGCGGCGATGCGCATCCTCCTCGACGTGCGGGGGCTGCGACCGGGCCGCGACTTCGACGCGGTGGTGGCGTGCAGCGACGCCCTGGGCGCGGACGCGCTGCGCCTGCTGAACCGGCGGGGCATCCGGGTGCCGGGGGACGTCGCGGTGGTCGGTTTCAACGACTCCGTCGAGGCGCGGATCACCGACCCGCCGCTGACCTCTGTCTCGCTGCCGTTCGCCGAACTCGGTGCGCTGGCGGTCCGGACGGTCGCCGCCCGGCTGCGGGGCGCCGCACCGCCCGCGCGCCGCGTCGTCCCGGGGTCCCTGGTGGCGCGCCGGTCCTGCGGTTGCCGCGCGCCGCTGGTGAGCCAGGGGGCGGCCGCTCCGTCCCCGGGCGACCTCGGGCCGGG
>NZ_JAAVJC010000056.1 GCF_012033785.1 Streptomyces bohaiensis | reverse complement strand
GGCGGGGGCCGGCCCGGACCGGGGTGACGCGCGCCGCGCGCGGCGGCACCCCGGCCCGGATCAGCCGCCGGTGGGCAGTCCGCGCAGCCGGGCCAGCTTGCGGCCGGCCTTGAGGTAGACACCCTCGGGCGAGGCCCCGCCGAGATGCTCGGTGACCAGCTCTCCCAAGGGACGCAGCGCGTCCGACTCGGCCAGCACCACGGCCCGCTGCCCGGCGCCGGTCTCCTCGACCACCAGCCGCAGCGCGTTCTGCTTGGCCAACCGGCGGGCGGCGGAGGCGCTGGGGGTGAACTCCAGCACCTGGGTCAGCACGGTGGCGACGCCGTCGGCGCCGTGCGCGGCAAGGTCGACCTCCGGGAGCGCCCCCACCTCGGTGAAGCTCTTCCGCGAGAACTGGGCGGCGAAGCCGGCGCGCGCCGCCATCGCCGCGTCGAGCCCGTGCAGCGCGGTGACCATCTCGCCGGCCAGGACCCGCTTGAGGTCCATCGGGTGCACCGACCGTTCGGCGACCCGCGCCAGCACCGCGGCGATCTCCGGGTCGGTCCACTCGGTCCAGGCGCGGAGGTAGGGCTCCATCAACCGGTCCGGGATCGACATGATCTTCCCGAAGACGTCCTCGGCCGGGGCGGTGAGGGAGACCGCGTTCCCGAGCGACTTCGACATCTTGGCGCCGGAGCCGTCGGTGCCCTCGATGAGCGGGTTGGTGGCGATCAGCTGGGGGGTGAGCCCGTAGATCTCCATGACCCGGCGGCCCATCTGCATGTTCAGCAGCTGGTCGACGCCGCCGAGTTCGATGTCGGCGTCGATCTCGGCGGAGTCGACGGCCATCGCCACCGGGTAGATCAGCTCCGACATGGTCAGGCCGTGGCCCGCCTCCAGCCGGTTCCGGAAGTCCTCCCGCTGCAGCAGCGCGGACGCCGGGACCTGGGCCAGGACGCCGATGAGCCGCGGCAGGGTCACCCCGCCGAGCCACTCGCTGTTGTGGCGCACCGTCACGTGCTCGAAGTTGAAGAACGGCCGCACCTGCTCGCGGTAGCCCGCGAGGTTGCGGGCGATGTCCTCGTCGGTGAGCGGCGGCCGCTCCGCCGAGCGCCCCGAGGGGTCACCGATCTTGGCGGTGATGTCGCCGATGATCAGCGTCACCCGGTGGCCCATCCGCTGGAAGCGGCTGAGCTGGATCATCGGCACCGTGTGGCCGAGGTGCACCTCGGTGGCGGTGGGGTCGATCCCCAGCTTCACGTGCAGACCGCCGGAGTCCCGGGAGGCGACGATGCGCTCGGTCAGCTTCTCCACCGACGGCAGCACGTCGACCGCGCGGGCGGCGATCAGCGCCGCCTGCTCGGCCGGTTCCAGGTCGGTCAGGTCCAGATAGCGTCGCGCGGCGGTCTCCCGGAGCAGTTCCTCGACGACGGAGTCGGAGGAGAGGTCCTGCGCCAGCAGAGTGCCGGCGCGCGCTACGGATTCGCCGAGGCGTGTCACGTTCGGTCCTGACGGTCGGGTACGGGTACGGGTCGGCCGCGATTCTACGCCGCCGACCCGCCCCCGCC
Source organism: Streptomyces bohaiensis (assembly GCF_012033785.1). Classification (GTDB taxonomy): domain Bacteria; phylum Actinomycetota; class Actinomycetes; order Streptomycetales; family Streptomycetaceae; genus Streptomyces; species Streptomyces bohaiensis. Next base: position 21,949 of record NZ_JAAVJC010000056.1, on the reverse strand, counting down.
CGCCGACCGGCCGGTCAGACCCCGGGGCTCACGGAGCTCATGTGGAACTCCGGCACCCGCAGCGCCGGCATCGACGAGCGGCCGAACCAGTCGCCCCACTCGCGGGAGAGGCACCGCTCGGTGCGGCCCGCCTCCGTCGCGCGGCCCAGCACCGCCAACGGGGACTCGTTGAACCGGAAGTTGTTGACCGCGCCGGTGATCTCCCCGTTCTCCACCAGGTAGACGCCGTCGCGCGTCAACCCGGTCATGAGCAGGTTCTGCGGGTCCACCTCGCGGATGTACCACAGGCAGGTCAGCAGCAGGCCGCGTTCCGTCCCGGCGATCAGCTCCTCGGTGGTCGCCGACGAGCCGGCGTCCAGGATCAGGTTGTCCGGCCGGAGCGCGGACGGCACTCCGGTGACCCCGGCCGCGTACCGGCTGCCGGGCAGCGCCCGGAGCGTGCCGTCGCTGATCCACTCGGCCCGCTCCAGCGGCGCCCCGTTGTCGAACACCGACTGGCCCGAGCCGACCGCGCCACCGGTGGAGTGGGCCACCACGAACGGCTCCACCTCCAGCCCCGGCTCCGCCGGGTCGCTGTACAACCGCACCGGCAGCCGGGTCAGCCGCTCCCCGACGCGGGTGCCGCCGCCCGGGGCGCTGAAGACGGTGCGGCCCTCGGCGGCGTCGCGGACGTCGGCCATCCAGTGGAGGTAGATCAGCAGGTCGGCCACGGCCACCGGTGGCAGCACCGTCTCGTACCGTCCGGCGGGCAGCGCCACGGAGCGCTGCGCCCACGCCAGCCGCCGGGCCAGTTCGCCGTCCATCGCGAGGACGTCCACGTCGCGGAAGTCGTCGGTGGCGCGGTTCGCCCAGGCCGACCGCAGGCGGTCCGGCGACTTCGCGTTCAGCTCCGCCGTCCCCTCCGGGCGGTCGTACCGCAGCCTGGCCCCCGCGGAGGTCCCCAGGTAGGTGGAGGCCACGGTGTGCGAGGCGAAGCCGAACAGCTCGCGGCCGCCGTCGCGGGCGGCGCGGAACGCCTCACCCAGCCCCTCGGCGAACCCGTCCAGCACCGACGGCGAGGTGGTCTGCGGCGGAGCCTCGAACTCGCCGCCGCTCGCCCCCGGGCCGACCAGCGGCTGCGCGTCCTCCACGGGGCCGGCCGCCCGGGCGGCCCGCTCCGCCGCGGCGACCAGCTCCGCCAGCTCCCCGGGAGCCACCCCGGAGCGGGAGACCACCCCGGCGGCGGTCCCGGTGGCGCCGTCCACCGACGCGACCACCGTGACCTGCCGGCCGCGGGTGGTCCCGTTGGTGGTCAGCGCGTTGCCGGCCCACCGGAGGTTGACCGAGGAGTTCTCCTGTACGATCACCGCGGTCTCGTCCGCGCCGGAGAGCTCCAGCGCGCGTTCCACCAGCTCGTGCGGCCGTACCGTGGCCCTGCCCGTCACACCCGTCATGCCCGTCACCGTTCCGTCCTGCTCGCTCGCTGCCGACTGCCGACGTCGTGCCCCGTCGTCCGGAGGGCGGGGCGCCCCCGGTCGAGGCCGGTCACGAGGCGTCCGCCTCGTTCGCGGTGTTGAGGATGCGCACCCCGCGGAACAGCGCCGACGGGCAGCCGTGCGAGACGGCCGCGATCTGGCCCGGCTGTGCCTTGCCGCACATGAACGAGCCGCCCAGCACGTAGGTCTGCGGACCGCCGACCGCCTCCATCGAGCGCCAGAAGTCGGTGGTGGTCGCCTGGTAGGCGACGTCGCGCACCTGCCCCGCGAGCCGCCCGTTCTCGATGCGGAAGAACCGCTGGGCGGTGAACTGGAAGTTGTAGCGCTGCATGTCGATCGACCACGAGTTGTTGCCGACCACGTAGATGCCGCGCTCCACCCGGGAGATCAGCGCCTCGGTGTCCGGACCGCCCGCCGCGGGTCGCAGCGAGACGTTGGCCATCCGCTGCACCGGCACGTGGGAGGGGGAGTCGGCGAAGGCGCAGCCGGTGGAACGCCCCAACCCCTGGGCGGCCGCCATCGCCCGGTCGGTCTGGTAGCCGACGAGGACACCGTCGCGGATCAGGTCCCACTCGCCGGTCTCCACCCCCTCGTCGTCGAAACCGGTGGTCGCCAGGCCGTGCTCCACCGTCCGGTCGCCGGTGACGTGCATCGCCGGGGAGCCGTAGACGAGGGAGCCGAGCTGGTCGACGGTGGCGAAGCTGGTACCCGCCAGCGCCGACTCGTAGCCCAGCGCGCGGTCGAGCTCGGTGGCGTGGCCGATCGACTCGTGGATGGTCAGCCAGAGGTTGCTGGGGTCGATCACCAGGTCGTACGCGCCCGGCTCCACGGTGGGGGCGGCCATCTTCCCGGCCAGCAGCTCCGGGAGGGCGGCCAGTTCGCCGTCCCAGTCCCAGGTGTCGCCGGTCAGGTACTCGAACCCCCGCCCGGCCGGCGGGGCCAGGGTCCGCATCCGGTCGAAGGCGCCGGTGCGACCGTCGATCGCGGTGGCGGTCAGCTCCGGCAGCAGTCGAACGCGCTGCTGGGTGGTGACCGTGCCGGCGGTGTCGGCGTAGAACTTGTTCTCCTGGACCGTCCACAGCCGGGCGTCGACGTGGTCGATCCCCTCCGCGGCGAGCAGCCGTGACGACCAGTCGCCGAGCAGTTCCGCCTGTTCCGCCACCGGGACGTCGAACGGGTTCACCTCGTAGGAGGAGATCCAGGTGCGTTCGCCGTGGGAGGGCTCCGCGGCCAGCTCGACCGGTGCACCGCCCGCTCGGCCGCGCACCGTGGCCGCCAGCTTCGCCATGGCCACCGCGCTGCCCGCGACACGCGCCGCCGCGTCCATGGTCGGCTCGATCCCGGCGGCGAACCCCCAGGAGCCGCCGTGCAGCACGCGCACCGCGTACCCGGTGTCGGTGGTGTCGTCGCTGCCCGACAACCGGGCGTCGCGGAGGTTCACCCGGGCGCTGCGGACCCGCTCGAAGCGGAAGTCGGCGTGGTCGGCGCCGAGCGCCCGGGCACGGGCGAGCGCCGCGTCGGCGAGTGCCCGCAAGGGGAGCGCGGCGAACGACGCGTCGATGGTGGGTGGCACGGCAGCTCCAGGGTCTCGGCCGACGGGAGGACCGCGGCGCGCCGTCTCCGGTGCCGCGGGCCGCAGCCGATCATGCCGCCCCGACCGGCCACCTGGCCAGGGTCGCGGTCCCCCGCCTCCGGCCCGCCGCACGGTCGCACCCTGTAGGAACCCGACAGGGTGCGCCGGGTGCGGCTGTGGCGGACGGCGTCCCCGGGCCCCCGGCCCGGCGGCTAGCGTGGAGCCTCGCACTACGACTCGGAGAAAGGGTGGTCCCTTGAGCCGCTCGGTACTGGTCACCGGAGGGAACCGCGGGATCGGCCTGGCCATCGCCCGGTCGCTCGCCGAAGCCGGCGACACGGTCGCCTACACCTACCGTTCCGGTGAGCCGCCGGCCGAACTGGCCGACCTCGGCTGCCTGGCGGTGCGGTGCGACATCACCGACCCGGAGCAGGTGGAGCAGGCGTACAAGGAGATCGAGGAGAAGCAGGGCGCGGTCCAGGTCCTCGTGGCCAACGCCGGCGTCAACCGCGACCAGCTGCTGCTGCGCATGTCCGAGGAGGACTTCGCGACGGTCGTCGACACCAACCTGACCGGTACCTTCCGGGTCGTGAAGCGGGCCTCGCGCGGCATGCTGCGCGCCCGCAGCGGCCGGATCGTGCTGATCTCCTCCGTCGTGGGGCTGCTGGGCTCCGCGGGGCAGGTCAACTACGCGGCCTCCAAGGCCGGTCTGGTCGGCTTCGCCCGGTCCGTCTCCCGCGAGCTGGGCTCGCGGTCGATCACCTGCAACGTGATCGCCCCCGGCTTCGTGGACACCGACATGACGCGCGCCCTCAGCGACGAGCAGCGCGGCGCCATCGTCAAGCAGATCCCGCTCGCGCGCTACGCCGCGCCGGAGGAGATCGCCGCCACCGTCCGCTTCCTGGCGTCCGACGACGCCGCATACATCACTGGTGCCGTCATCCCCGTTGACGGCGGATTGGGCATGGGTCACTGAAACCATGAGTGGACTTCTCGCCGGCAAGCGCATCCTCGTCACCGGGGTGCTGACCGACGCTTCGATCGCCTTCCACGTCGCGCGCCTGGCGCAGGAGGAGGGTGCGGAGGTCGTGCTCACCGGCTTCGGCCGCCTCTCCCTGGTGCAGCGCATCGCCAAGCGGCTCCCCAAGGAGGCGCCGGTGATCGAGCTGGACGTGCAGAACCAGGAGCACCTGGACGGCCTCGCCGACGCGGTGAGCGCGCACTTCGGTGACGACGCCTCCCTCGACGGCGTGGTGCACTCCATCGGCTTCGCGCCGCAGGACGCGCTGGGCGGCAACTTCCTCAACACCGGCTGGGACTCGGTCGCCACCGCGGTGGAGGTCTCCGCGTACTCGCTGAAGTCGCTGACCATGGCGGTGCTGCCGCTGCTGGAGAAGCGCGGCGGCTCGGTGGTCGGCATGGACTTCGACGCCCAGGTGGCGTGGCCCAAGTACGACTGGATGGGTGTGGCGAAGGCGGCTCTGGAGTCGACCTCCCGCTACCTCGCCCGCGACCTCGGCTCCCGCGACATCCGGGTCAACCTGGTCTCGGCCGGTCCGATCAAGTCGATGGCCGCCAAGTCGATCCCGGGGTTCGAGGAGCTGGCCGACGTGTGGAACAACCGCGCGCCGATCGGCTGGGACCTCGCGGACCCGGAGCCCGCGGCCCGCGGCGTCGTGGCGCTGATGTCCGACTGGTTCCCCAAGACCACGGGCGAGATCGTCCACGTGGACGGCGGCGTGCACATGATGGGCGCCTGACACCGGGCGCTGCGCGGTCCCGGTGCGCCGGGACCGCCCGAACGAGGTACCGGCCGGGGCCGGGACGTCACTCCTGTGGCGTCCCGGCCCCGGCCGCGTGCCGCCCCTGCGGGGTGGCGGGCTGTCAGTCCGCCACGACACCCCGGCAGGTGTGGGCGTAGGACCCGGCCTCGGTGGCCGCGGCCTCCGCGTCACCGTCGCGGATCGCCGCCACCAGTCGGGCGTGGTCCAGGTGGTCCTCGGGGCGGAGCTCGTCGCCCACGTCGTGGCGGAGGAACGCCCGCAGCACGGCGCCGAGGTCGGCGTAGAGCGCGGTCAGCACCTCGTTGTGGGAGGCCTTGACCACGGCCATGTGGAACGTGGCGTCGGCCTCCACGAAGGCGTCCACATCGCCCCCCGCCCACGCGTCCTCGCGACGGGCCAGCAGCGCCCGGAGGTGGGTGACCTCGGCCTCGGTGCGCCGGTGGGCGGCGTGCCGGGCGGCGGACGCCTCCAGGGTGGAGCGCAGCTCGGCGACGTGCCGGGGATCGGCGTCGGCGAACCGGCGGTGCATCACGCCGGCGAGCTCGCTGGTGGCCAGGACGTAGGTGCCCGAGCCCTGCCGGATGTCCAGCAGGCCGTTGTGGGCGAGGGCGCGGATCGCTTCGCGGACCGTGTTCCGGGCCACTCCCAGCTGTTCCACGAGCTCGGGTTCGGTGGGGATGCGGGAGCCGACCGGCCATTCGCCCGAGGTGATCTGCCGGCGCAGTTCGACGATCACCTGGTCCGCGAGGGCGGAGCGACGAGGTGAGGACAGAGGCATGGTTCTCCCGGGAGCCGTTTGGCCGGACACATCCAATGATTCTATGATGCCACCATGGCAGACAGGTATGACGGTGACACCGTGCGGACAGCATCCCGTGAGACGAAGCCCCGCGGTGACACGATGACCGCCATGTCCCCGCGGATGGCGCTGCTGGTCGCCGTCGGCCTCGTCCTGGCCGCCTTCAACCTCCGCCCGGCGATCTCCGGCCTCGGTCCGCTGCTGGAGGAGGTCCGCGCCGCCCTCGCCATGAGCCCCACCGTCGCGGGACTGCTGACCTCCGCGCCCGCGCTGTGCTTCGCCGTCTTCGGCGCCCTCACTCCGCGGCTCTCCCGACGCTGGGGCCCGACCGCCGTCCTGGTGGCGGGCATGGCCGCCATCACCCTCGGCGTCGCACTGCGGCCGCTCGCCGGCAGCACCGGCGTCTTCCTGCTGACCAGCGCGCTGGCGCTCGCCGGTATCGCCGTCAGCAACGGGCTGATGCCCGTCATCGTCAAGCGGTTCTTCCCCGACCGCGTCGGCACCATGACCGGCCTCTACTCCACCGGCCTCGCCCTCGGCACCTCCGGCGCCGCGGCGCTGACCGTCCCGCTCACCGACGCCCTCGGCGGCGGCTGGCGCACCGGCCTCGCCATCTGGGCGGTCCCCGGGGCGCTCGCCGTGGCCTGCTGGATGACCGTGGTGGTCCGCGGCCGCGCGGCGCCCGGCGGCCCGGCCGCCGCCGCCACCCCCGCCGACGGGCCGCCCGTCCGCATCACCCGGTCGCCCACCGCGTGGGCCCTGGCCGTGTTCTTCGGGCTCCAGTCCACCGGCGCCTACGTGACCATGGGCTGGATGGCGCAGATCTACCGGGACGCCGGCCTCTCCGCCACCACCGCCGGCACCCTGGTCGCCGTCGCCATGGGCATGGGCGTCCCCCTCGCCTTCGTCCTGCCCAAACTGGCCGCCCGCTTCTCCCACCAGGGCCCGCTCATCACCGTCCTCGGCCTCTGCGGCGTCGCCAGCTACATCGGGCTGATGACCGCACCCGCCGCCGGGGCATGGGCCTGGGCCCTGCTGCTGGGCATCGCCAACTGCGCCTTCCCGGTCGTCCTCACCCTCATCGGGCTCCGCGCGCGCACCGGTACCGGCGTCTCCCAGCTCTCGGCCTTCGTGCAGAGCACCGGCTACCTCCTCTGCATCCCCGGTCCGCTGCTCGTCGGCGTCCTCTACGGCTCCACCGGCGGCTGGCACGCACCGCTGATGTTCATGACCGTTCTCGCCCTCGCACAGGTCGCCGTCGGCATCGTCGCGGGCCGCGACCGCGTCATCGAGGACGGCGGCTGACCCGACCCCGACGCGCCCGGCGCCGGGCGCGGACCGCAGGAGGCCGCCGAGCACGGGCAGCGTGCGAGACTGGCGCCATGCCGGTACTCGAACCCAACCCGCCCAGCGGCCAGAACGGCCTGCTGAAGATCCTCGGGGCCATGGCGCTCATCGCCGTCGTCATCTCCGTGATCGCCACCGTCGCCTCCCCCTGACCCGCGGCGGCCACGACGGTGGGGCTGACCCCATCACCCCTAGGGGGACAGGTTCAGGGGCGACTGGGTGGATCACCCGATGGTCCACCGCCCCCGCTCTTCCGTAGCGTCGACGTACGGTCCGGGGACGCCCCCGGGACGCGGCCCCGGCCCCGCCGCCGGGCACCCGCCGCGTCACGTCGAAGCGGACGGAGAGCGCCCATGTCGGCCCCCACCCACCCCCTGCGGCACGCCGGCGACACCCCGCGGTCCCCGGCCCAGACCCGGGTGCCCTGGTGGGCACTGCTGCTCCCCGCCGTGGCCTTCGCCGTCCTCCTCGCGCTTCCCGCCGCCACCACCGCCTCCGCCGTGGGGGACGGCAGCGCGCAGCACCAGCCCCAGCTCGTCTCCGAACTGCTCGAACGCGTCCACCAGGCGCTGCTGCGCGCCTGACGCCGGCGGCACGCCCGGACCCCGGCCCAGCCCGTCGATCCGTGGGACGCTGGCAGCATGACCACCGACACGCCGCGCCGGATCGTCCTGCTCCGCCACGCCAAGGCCGACTGGCCCGAGGTCCCCGACCACGAGCGCCCCCTCGCCGACCGCGGCCGCCGCGAGGCCCCCGCCGCAGGCCGCTGGCTCGCGGACCAGGGCATCCTTCCCGACCTCGTGCTCTGCTCGACGGCGATCCGCACCCGCGACACCTGGAAGCTGCTCGCCCCGGAACTGCCGCACCGGCCCCCCACCCGGTACGAGGGCCGCGTCTACGAGGCGAGCCCCGGAGAGCTGATCGCCCTGGTCAACCAGGTGGAGGACGAGGCCCGCACCCTGCTGATCGTCGGCCACAACCCGGCCGTGCACGCGACCGCCGACATCCTCACCGGCGGCGGCGACCCGGAGGCCCGGGCCGGCCTCGCTGCCGGATTCCCACCCGCCACCCTCGCCGTTCTCACCCTCGACGGCGACTGGAGCAGCGCCGAACCCGGGAGCGCCACCCTCACCCACTACTGGACGCCCCGCGGCTGACCACCGCTCCGTGCGCGGTGCCCCATCACCGCGCGCGACCGCGCCCTGCCCGCCGGAGCCCCGGCGGGCAGGGCGCGGTCGGGCACACGGGCGGGGGTGCCCTTCCCAGGGAGGCTCTCAGGGACGCGGGCCGGCCGCCTCCGCGTCGGCCTCGGCGTCGGCCGCCTCGACCTCCTCGCGGGAGATGCCCAGCAGGTACAGCACCGTGTCCAGGAACGGCACGTTCACCGCCGTGTCCGCCGCGGTCCGTACCAGCGGCTTGGCGTTGAACGCCACACCCAGCCCGGCGGCGTTCAGCATGTCCAGGTCGTTGGCACCGTCCCCGATCGCCACCGTCTGCGAGAGCGGCACCCCGGCCTCCGCGGCGAACCGCCGCAGCAGCGCCGCCTTCCCCGCGCGGTCCACGACCTCGCCCGTCACCCGGCCGGTGAACCGGCCGTCCACCACCTCCAGCGTGTTGGCCGAGGCGAAGTCCAGTCCCAACTCGTCGCGCAGCGCGTCGGTGACCTGGGTGAACCCGCCGGAGACCACACCCACCTGGAAACCGAGCCGCTTCAGCGTCCGCACCAGCGTCCGCGCGCCCGGCGTCAGCCGGACCTCCGCGCGGACCTTCTCCACCACCGACTCCTCCAGCCCCGCCAACAGCGCCACCCGGGCGTGCAGCGACTGCTCGAAGTCCAGCTCGCCGCGCATCGCCGCCGCGGTCACCTCCGCCACCTGCGGCTCGCACCCGGCGTGTGCCGCGAACAGCTCGATGACCTCGTCCTGGATCAGCGTGGAGTCCACATCCATCACCACCAGCCGCCGCGCCCGCCGCTGCAGCCCCGCCGCGACCACGGCGATGTCCACGCCCCGGTGCGCCGCCTGCGGCGCCAGCTCGGTGCGCAGCAGCCCGCTGTCCACCCCGGAGACGTCGAACTCCACCGCCGTCACGGGGTACTTCGCCAGCCGCCTGATGCGGTCGATGTTCCCGCCCGCTCCGGCGATCCTGGCCGCTATCACCGACGTGGCCTCGGCCGAGAGCGGGTGACCCAGCACGGTCACGTGCGAGCGCCCCGCGGCCCGCGGCCGGTTGTCGCCGACACCGGAGATGATCTCGGCCTGGAGCCGCATCGCCTCCGCCCAGCCGTGGACGGTCGCCCGCAGCTCGCCCTCCGACTCCTGACCGTGAGCCGGTGTGGTGACCAGCGCGCACAGCGTGATGCGCCCCCGGGTGACCACCTGCTCCAGGTCGACCACATCGGCGGAGAAGGCGGCCAGCGTCTCCAGCAGCCCGGCGGTGAGCCCGGGGCGGTCCTTGCCGAAGATCTTGACCAGCAGGGTCGGCGTGTCGGCTGTGGCGGCCGGGGACGTCCCCGGAGCCTGTGACGGCGTGGTGTGCGCGGCTGAGATCATGGTGCGTCCCACGGTAGCCGCTGGCCCGGGCACCCGCCCCGCCGTCCGTCCCCCGGACGCCGCGCCCGCCCGCGCCCGCCCCCTCGCGCGACCGGCCGCGACCACGCGAGCGCCCCGCCGCAGCGGCGTCCGCGGCGAGTGTCACGGCGCGGACGCCACTGTGCACCAGCTCCGTGACTTCCCCGGGGCCGATTACCCGATCCGGGTCGGCGCCTGGGATAGTTCGGCGCACGATGTTCGCCTTCCCAAGGTTCCGCACGCGGACCGCTCGGGGGACAACTATGTGGGGCGTGGAGTGCCGGAACTCTCACTGGAACTGAACGGACAGAGCTGGACGCTGGACCCGACCCGGTCCTACACGATCGGCCGCGACCCCCAGGGCGACCTGGTGCTCCAGGACACCCGCGTGTCCTGGCGGCACGCGACCGTGCGGTGGGGCGGCCAGGGCTGGGTGGTGGAGGACCACGGCAGCACCAACGGGACCTACGTGCAGGGGCAGCGGGTACGCGAGTTCCCGCTGGCGCCGGGCACGGTCATCAACCTGGGCAACGTCAGCGACGGCCCGCGGCTGACCTTCACCGGCGAGGTGCCCGTACCGCAGCAGGCGGCACCCGAGTCGCACCAGCCGGCGTTCGCCGGCGCGGGCGTCACCGCCCCCATGCCGGCGCAGCCGCCCGGCGGTGAGGCAGGAGCCGGCGGAGGTGCCCCCGACCTCGGCGGCCGCAGCGCCACCACCTTCCACGAACTCACCGTGGGCCGCGTCACCCGCATAGGGCGCGCCCTGGAGAACGAGCTGGTCGTCTCCGACCTGCAGGTCTCCCGGTACCACGCCGAGTTCCTCGCCACACCCGACGGACGCTTCGAGCTGCGGGACCTGGGGAGCCACAACGGCACCTACGTCAACGGCCAGCCGATGCAGAAGAACGGCCGGCAGGTCCTCAGCCAGAACGACACGGTCGGCATCGGCCACTCGGCGTTCCGGCTGATCGGCAACCAGCTGCAGGAGTTCGTCGACACCGGTGAGGTGTCCTTCTCCGCCCGCCACCTCACCGTCAAGGTGAACAACGACAAGCTGACCATCCTCGACGACGTCTCCTTCGGGGTGCCGGAGAAGTCCCTGGTCGGCGTCATCGGCCCCTCCGGCTCCGGCAAGTCCACCCTGCTGCGCGCGCTCACCGGCTACCGCCCGGCCACCGAGGGCGAGGTGCTGTACGACCACCGCAACCTCTACACGCACTTCGCCGAGCTGCGGCACCGCATCGGACTCGTCCCGCAGGACGACATCCTCCACACCGCGCTGCCCATCCGGCAGGCGCTCCGGCTCGCCGCCGAACTCCGCTTCCCCGGCGACGTCGGCGAGGCCGAGCGCAACGCCCGCGTCGAGGAGGTCCTCGCCGAGCTGAAGCTCGACATCCACGCCACCAAGCGGATCAACGCGCTCTCCGGCGGCCAGCGCAAGCGTGTCTCCGTCGCCCTCGAACTGCTCACCAAGCCGTCGCTGATCTTCCTGGACGAGCCCACCTCCGGACTCGACCCCGGCATGGACCGCGACGTCATGCAGCTGCTGCGCGGCATGGCCGACGACGGCCGCACCGTCCTCGTCGTCACCCACTCCGTCGCCGAGCTCGGCCTCTGCGACCGCGTCCTGGTGATGGCCCCCGGCGGCGGCGTCGCCTACTTCGGCCCGCCGGACGAGGCGCTGAACTTCTTCGGCTACGACAACTGGGCCGACGTCTTCTCGGCGTTCGAGAACTACCGCGACTACGACTGGATGAGCCGCTGGCGCGGCTCGGAGCACTACCAGCGCTACGCCGCCGACCTCGACGCCGTGCAGCCCCAGACCGCCCACGTCCCGCCGATGCCCGCCCGCCAGCAGCAGGCCCAGAGCTGGGGCTCCCAGGTCTGGACCCTGGTGCGGCGCTACCTGGCGGTCATCGCCGCCGACCGCGGCTTCATCGGCCTCACCCTGGCGCTCCCGATCATCCTCGGACTGGTCAGCGTCGTCATCCCCGCCGCACACGGCCTCGGCTACGGGCCGATCGACCGGGCCCAGACCAACGGCCAGGCCTCCATCGTGCTGCTGGTGCTCGTCATCGGCATGTGCTTCGCCGGGTCGGCCAACGCGGTCAGGGAACTCATCAAGGAACGGGTGATCTACGAACGCGAACGCGCGGTCGGACTCTCCCGCTCGGCGTACCTGATGTCCAAGGTCGTCGTCCTCGGCATGGTCACCGCCGTACAGGGGATCATCCTCTGCCTCATCGGCTTCGCCCCCCGCGAGATGCCCGCCGAGGCCGTGCTGTTCGGTTCGCCCGCCGTCGAGATGACCATCGTGATCGTCACCCTCGGCTTCACCTCGATGATGATTGGCCTGGTCATCTCCTCGCTGGTCCGCACCTCCGAGATGACCATGCCGCTGCTGGTGATGATCTCGGTCGTGCAGCTGGTCTTCACCGGCGCCCTCTTCGAGGTCCACGGCAACCTCGGCGTCGAGCAGCTCGCCTGGCTGATGCCCTCCCGCTGGGGCCTCGCCGGCGCCGGCGCCACCGCCGACCTCAACACCCTCACCGGCGCCCGCCAGTCCGGCGACCCCGACCGGCTCTGGGACCACGAGGCCGCCGTCTGGCTCCTCGACGTCAGCATGCTGGTCGTCCTCGGCGTCATCTGCGGCTTCCTGGTCATGAAGTTCCTGCGCCGCCACGAGCCCGAGGTCATGCGCGACTGACGGCGAGCACACGCACGGCGACGGCGACGGCACCGGACCCCCGGGTGCCGTCGCCGTCGCCGTCTCCCCTCCTGCGCCCGCCCGGACGGGCGGACGGCCACCGCGGCGCGCCGCCCCGGCTGCGCGCCGCGCGGAGCTCAGTACCAGTGGTTGGCCTGCCAGAACGACCACGCCGCGCAGGGGCTGCCGTAGCGCTCGTTCATGTAGTCCACACCCCAGCGGATCTGCGTCTCCGGGTTGGTGCGCCAGTCGGCCCCCTCGGAGGCCATCTTGTCGCCCGGCAGCGACTGCACCAGACCGTAGGCGCCGCTCTCGGCGTTGGTCGCCGTGTGGTCCCAGGAGCTCTCGCGCTCCACGATGCTCGAGAAGCACGCGAACTGCGCGTCGTCCCCGATCACCTCACGGGCGATGTCCTTGCTGTCCGACGAGGCCACGGCCGGCGCCGCCGACGCGGCGTGCGCCTGCCCCGGCAGCCCCACCACGCCGAGGCCGCCCAACGCGGTGGCGGCCAGGGAGGCCGCGACCAGCCGGCGGGCGCGGGAGGTGCGGGAACGCGGAGTGGTGCTGACAGCCATCGGGCGACTACCTCGGTCTCTTGCGGGGGCCCGCCGGACCGGCGGGAACGGACGACCACCATCCTTGGCAGACCGGCCCGAACCGGGCAATCGCCGCTTCTCCGACCCCGGTTAGCAGCCCGGGCCGCCCGCCCCGAGCCCTCCACGACCCGGCCCGCACCACCACCGCCCGCCCCGCGCACCGGGCCCGGCGGGACCCGCCGCCTCCTACCCGGCATCGTGGCGGGACCTTCGACCTGTGGCCCACCTCATGCCGGGCACCACCGACCACTGCGCTCCGGTGGCCGCCGGCAGCGCACCGTCACCACCCGTCCGGACCCGCCCCGCACCCCGGCCCCGCGGCCACCGCCCCGGGTACCGTGCACCCATGGGCACCCCACCGTCGGCGCACCCCACCGGCCTCGCCGCCGTGAGCGCCGCACTGCTGGCCATGAACCGCACCCTGGAGGTGCGGGACGTCCTCCAGACGATCCTCCGCTCCGCCCGCGACCTCCTCGGCGCCCGCTACGGCGCCCTCGGCGTCCCCGACGGCAACGGGGGATTCGCCCAGTTCCTGGTCGAGGGCGTCACCGACGAGCAGTGGCGGGCCATCGGGCCGCTCCCGCGCCAGCACGGGCTCCTCGCCGCCATGCTGTGCGAGGACACCCCGGTCCGCCTCGCCGACGTCCGCGACGACCCGCGCTTCGAGGGCTGGCCCGACGCACACCCCGCCCTCGGCGCCTTCCTCGGCATGCGCATCGTCAGCGGCGACGAGGTGCTCGGCGCGCTCTTCCTCGCGGACAAGGCCCCCCGCCACGAGACGCCCGAACCGGAGCCCGACCGGCCCGCCCACCCCCAGCCGGAACAACCCGCCACAGACCACCCCGGCGCCCAGTTCACCGCCCAGGACGAGGAACTGCTCCGCCTCCTCGCCGAACACGCGGCGATCGCCCTGACCAACGCGCGGCTCTTCGAGCGGGGACGGGAACTCACCATCGCCGAGGAGCGCGCCCGCATAGCGCACGAACTCCACGACGCCGTGGCCCAGAAGCTGTTCTCCCTCCGCCTCACCGCCCAGGCCGCGGCCACCCTCATCGAGCGCGACCCGGCACGCGCCCGCGCCGAACTGACCCAGGTCACCCACCTCGCCGCCGACGCCGCGGAGGAACTGCGGGCCGCCGTGGTCGAGCTGCGCCCCGCGGCCCTCGACGAGGACGGCCTGCACGCCACCCTCGCCGCCCAGGTCCACGTCCTGGACCGCGCCCATCCCGCGCGCACCACCTTCCACGGCGACCACCCCCGCGCGTTGCCCGCCGCACAGGAGGAGGCCCTGCTGCGCGTCGCGCAGGAAGCGCTCCACAACGCGCTGCGCCACGCCGACGCCGCCACCGTCGACGTCGCCCTGACCCGGCGCGGCACGGCCACCGTCCTCCGGGTCACCGACGACGGCAGCGGCTTCGACCCCGCGGCCGTCCGCGCCGCCGGACGCCACCTCGGACTGGTCTCCATGCGGGAACGCGCCACCGGCGTCGGCGGCCGGCTCACCGTCGAATCCGCCCCCGGCCGGGGCACCGTCGTCGAAATGGAGGTACCCGGTGGCTGAGGACCCGATCCGCGTCCTGATCGTCGACGACCACCAGGTCGTGCGGCGCGGGCTGCGCACCTTCCTGGAGGTGCAGGAGGGCATCGAGGTCGTCGGCGAGGCGGCGGACGGCGCCGAGGGCGTCGCCCGCACCGCCGACCTGCGACCGGACGTCGTCCTGCTCGACCTGAAGATGCCCGGCACCGACGGCGTCGAGGCGCTGCGCGCCCTCGACGAGCAGCAGAGCCCCGCCCGGGTGCTGGTCGTCACCAGCTTCACGGAGCAGCGCACGGTCGTCCCCGCGCTGCGCGCCGGCGCCGCCGGCTACGTCCACAAGGACGTCGACCCGCTCGCCCTGGCGCGCGCCATCCGGTCGGTCCACTCCGGCCACACCGTCCTGCAACCCGAGGTGGTGCGCGCGCTCCTCGCCTCCGACGGCACCGGGTCGGGGCGGCAGGGCACCCTCACCGACCGGGAGAGGGAAGTGCTGTCCCTGATCGCCCGCGGCCGCTCCAACCGCGACATCGCCCGCGCCCTGGTGCTGTCGGAGAAGACGGTGAAGACCCACGTCTCCAACATCCTGATGAAGCTGGATCTGACCGACCGCACCCAGGCCGCACTCTGGGCGGTGCGGCACGGTATCACCGGGTGACGCGCGCGCCCCGCAGGCCGACCGCGGCGCGCCGCCGCGCCGTGGCGCGCGGAGCACGAAGTTCACCCCCCGGGGTGCTCCTGGGGCGGCGGGCGTATCCAGGCAGGGAGTCGGGCGTTGACCAGTGCGTGCTGCGGCAGCTGGCCGCACGTATCGAGAAGGGTCATCTCGTGAAGAACCTGAAGAAGGCCGTCACGGTCACCGCCGTGGCCGGTGGCATCCTCGCCGCCGGTACCGGTGTCGCCTCCGCGAACGCCGGTGCCGAGGCGCTGGCCGCCAACTCCCCCGGCGTCCTCTCCGGCAACGCCGTGCAGGTCCCCGTTCACGTGCCGATCAACGTCTGCGGCAACACCGTCAACGTGGTGGGCCTGCTGAACCCGACCTTCGGCAACACCTGCATCAACGACAGCAGCACGCACCACTACCACAAGAAGTGGTGAATGCGCTGAGCCGGTAGGGCCTTTCGCTGCCCTGACCTGCACCGGAGCGCCTCTTGGGGTGCCCCGGTCCGGCCCTCGCCCCGTTCTCGGGGCGGGGGCCGGCGTCGTGTCGGCCCCCGCCGCCTGCGTGACCCGATCGGGGGTATCGCCGGCCCGTACCGTGTCCGGGCTTCGGCCCCGGCGTTACTCAGCGTGCGACTCCGCAGTCGGAGCCGCACGTATTGCCCTTCAGGAGGAAGTCACATGCACAGCACCAAGAAGGCCGCCCTTGTCGTCGCCGCCGCGGGGGCCGCGCTCGGTGCCGCCGCCGGTTCCGCCGCCGCGGACTCCGGGGCCGAGGCCCTGGCCGTCAACTCGCCCGGCGTCGGCTCGGGCAACATCGCCCAGGTCCCGGTGGACGTGCCCGTCAACATCACGGGCAACACCCT
Organism: Streptomyces bohaiensis; assembly: GCF_012033785.1. Lineage (GTDB taxonomy): Bacteria > Actinomycetota > Actinomycetes > Streptomycetales > Streptomycetaceae > Streptomyces > Streptomyces bohaiensis. The sequence goes on along the minus strand of NZ_JAAVJC010000056.1, from coordinate 6,038 downwards.
CACCGTCATCGGTGCGCTGAACCCCGCCTTCGGCAACGGCAGCATCAACAACTGACGCCGCGGCCTCGCCGGACCGCCCCGCCGCGCCGTCCCCCGGCGCGGCGGGGCTCCGGTGTGCCCGCCGCACCCCGCTGACGGACCGGTCGGGCCCGGATCATCGCCCGTGCGCCGCCTCCTCCGCGTACGCGTTGTACGCGGCGGTCCGCGCCCGTCGCGCAGCCCGCTCCACCGGCCGGATCAGCTCCGCCCGCAGCGCCGCCTGACCCGCACTCAGTGAGCCGTCGCCCCCGGGCGCAGCCGCCACCGCCACCAGCGCCCGCACCCTCCCGGCCAGCGCGAGGACCCGCACCGCCCGGGGCGGGTACCCGGGAGCCAGCCCCTCCGCCTCCCGCTCCGCCCGGGCCCGGTAGGCGTCGACCTCGGCCCGCGCCACCGGCCCGGCCTCCGGCAGCCCGAGCCGCGCGACGCCCTCCGCCGTCTCGCGCAGCAGCTCCGTCAGCTCCCGCTCCGCCTCGCCCAGCGAGGGCACGTCGGGCAGCAGGTCGGAGCGGACCGGCGCGACCCGCCACCGGACGACCGCCCCCCGGCCCCCCGCCGCCGACCCGACCTCGGGCAGCAAGCCGATGCCGACCTCAGGGGCGAGCACCGCCTCGCCCGCCTCCAGGGCCGCCGCGTTGAACTCGGGCGGCCCGCAGAGACCCAGCGGGTCCCCCGGCGCGGGCAGCGCCACCCGCAGCGCCACCACCCCCGCGCCGCGCAGCCGCGACAGCGCGACCGCCGGGCTCACGGGCCCCTCCTCACCCGGCAGGCCCACGACCCGGTGGGCCGCGTCCTCGCCGACGACACCGGCAGCGGCGTCGTCCGGCGAGACACGTCCGGTCAGCAACGCGTTCCCCCAGGCGGCGAACCGCCCGGAACGTGGTTCATCGAGCATGTCCGACAGCTTACGAACCCCGCGCCGCCCGACGTACCGGCCGGCGGGGGAGCGCTGTCGGCACGTCAACCGCCTCCTGGGGCGTGGACCGCTCGGCGGGTGGCGTAGTTTGGTGCCGGGGCCCGCGCCCCGGCCGGTTCCCGGCGACACGACGGCGACTGCACTTGGGAGAGATCGCGCGCATGAGCGATGTACTGGAGCTGGTGGACGTATCCGTGGTCCGCGGCGGACGTGCTCTGGTGGACCAGGTGTCCTGGTCGGTCGCCGAGGGCGAGCGCTGGGTGATCCTCGGCCCCAACGGCGCGGGCAAGACCACCCTGCTGAACGTCGCCTCCAGCTACCTCTTCCCGACCACCGGCACCGTCCAGATCCTGGGCGAGAAGCTCGGCGCCGTGGACGTCTTCGAGCTGCGCCCGCGCGTCGGTGTGGCCGGCAGCGCGCTCGCGGCCCGCCTGCCCCGCAGCCAGACCGTGCTGCAGACCGTCCTCACCGCCGCCTACGGCGTCACCGCCGGCTGGCGCGAGCAGTACGACGAGGTCGACGAGCAGCGTGCCCGCGCCTTCCTGGACCGCCTGGGGATGAGCGGTCACCTCGACCGCACCTTCGGCACCCTCTCCGAGGGCGAGCGCAAGCGGACCCAGATCGCCCGCGCGATGATGACCGACCCCGAACTGCTGCTCCTCGACGAGCCCGCGGCCGGTCTCGACCTCGGTGGCCGCGAGGACCTCGTCCGCCGCCTCGGCCGCCTCGCCCGCGACCCGTTCGCGCCGTCGATGATCATGGTCACCCACCACGTCGAGGAGATCCCGCCGGGCTTCACGCACCTCCTGCTGATCCAGCGGGGCGGAATTCTGGCCGCCGGACCCCTCGGCGAGGTACTCACTTCGGCCAACCTCTCGCGGTGCTTCGGCCTCCCGCTCGTCGTCGAGCAGCAGGGGGACCGCTACACCGCCAAGGGCCTGCCGCTCACCTGACGATCGCGCTCTGTCGCACGACGGCTACGACCCCTACCATGGGGGGCGTGGACTTCTGGGTGTGGTGGCTGATCGTCGCCGGAGGCTTTGCTATCCCGCTGGTGCTCACGGCAATGCCGGAGTTCGGCATGCTCTCGGTCGGTGCCGTCGCCGCGGCCGCGGCCTCGGCGCTCACCGACAACCTCGCGGTGCAGGTGGTCCTCTTCTGCCTGGTCTCCACCGCGCTGATCGTGGTGGTCCGCCCGATCGCACGGCGTTCGCGTGAACAGCCACCGGGCGTGAGCACCGGGGTCGACGCGTTGAAGGGCCGCTCCGCCGTGGTCGTCGAGCGGGTGGACGCGCACCGGGGCCAGGTCAAGCTGGCCGGGGAGGTCTGGTCGGCCCGCGCGCTGGACGGTGGCGAGATCTTCGAGCCGGGCAGCCAGGTGAGCATCGTGGAGATCGACGGGGCAACCGCCGTCGTGATGTGATGGATCACATCACGTAGCCGCCGTCACACTCAAGTGGCCCACCGGCCCTTTCAGTTCCAGTCACAAGGGGAGTCACGATGGACGCCGTCATCATCGTGCTGGTCATCCTGGTGGTGCTGGTCTTCATCGCACTCATCAAGACGATCCAGGTCATCCAGCAGGCCAGTGCGGCCATCGTGGAGCGGTTCGGCCGCTACACCCGGACGCTCAACGCCGGCCTCAACATCGTGGTGCCGTTCATCGACACCATCCGCAACCGCATCGACCTCCGTGAGCAGGTCGTGCCCTTCCCCCCGCAGCCGGTGATCACCCAGGACAACCTGGTCGTGAACATCGACACCGTCATCTACTACCAGGTCACCGACGCCCGGGCCGCGACCTACGAGGTCTCGAACTTCATCCAGGCGATCGAGCAGCTGACGGTCACCACCCTCCGCAACATCATCGGCGGCATGGACCTGGAGCGGACCCTCACCTCGCGTGAGGAGATCAACGCGGCCCTGCGCGGCGTCCTCGACGAGGCCACCGGCAAGTGGGGCATCCGCGTCAACCGTGTCGAGTTGAAGGCCATCGAGCCGCCCACCTCCATCCAGGACTCGATGGAGAAGCAGATGCGCGCCGACCGCGACAAGCGCGCCGCGATCCTCCAGGCCGAAGGTGTGCGGCAGTCGGAGATCCTGCAGGCCGAGGGCGCCAAGCAGTCCGAGATCCTGCGCGCCGAAGGTGACGCCAAGGCCGCCGCACTGCGGGCCGAGGGTGAGGCCCAGGCGATCCGCACCGTCTTCGAGGCGATCCACGCCGGCGACGCGGACCAGAAGCTGCTCTCCTACCAGTACGTCCAGATGCTGCCGAAGATCGCCGAGGGCAGCGCCAACAAGCTCTGGATCGTGCCCAGCGAGATCGGCGAGGCGCTCAAGGGACTCGGCGGCAGCCTGGGCAAGCTCGCCCAGCCCGACGGCGGCGGCGACGCCGGCGCCGCGGCGGCCTCTCCCGGGCGGGACACCTCCCCGCCGAAGCTGGACAAGCCGGCCGGGCCTCCGCCGCCCCGCCTGACCTGACCCACCCGCTCATGGAGCCGGCCCGACCCTCCAGCCCCAGCAGCAGGGCATCGCCGGCCCGGACCCCGACAACGGGGTCCGGGCCGGCTCCATGAGCAGCACGGGCGAACGGCCGCCCCTCGGTGGTCAGGCCACCGCCGGACGGCGCAGCCACTCCGGCAGCGAGGCGCCGTCCCGACCCTCCAGCCCCAGCAGCAGGGCATCGCCGGGCGTCGGCTCGAAGGGCTTGATCAGCAGCTGCATTCCCGCCTGGGTCGGCGTGCGGTCGGCCTTGCGGTGGTTGTCCTCCCCACAGGCGGCCACCGTGTTCAGCCAGCTGTCCTCCCCACCGTGGGAGCGGGGGACGATGTGGTCCACCGTGCTCGCCCGCCGCCCGCAGTAGCCGCAGCGGAACCCGTCGCGGACCAGCACCCCGCGCCGCGACCACGGCGCCCGCTGCTTGTAGGGGACCTTCACGTAGCGGCACAGCCGCACCACCCGTGGCACCGGCACCGCCACCCCGGCCGAGCGCAGCAGCCGCGAGGGGTCGGCCTGCTCCACCACCGCCTTCTGCTGCATCACCAGCACGACCGCACGGTGCAGTGTCACCGCCGACAGCGGCTCGAAACTCGCGTTGAGCACCAGCGTCCTGCGCATCCCGCCCACCTCCGGTCCCCGACCCACCCGCCGTGGGCACGTTTTCACTCTGCCCACGCGGAGGGGTCGGGACAACGGAATTACCGGGAAGTTCGCCCGCTCACCCCTGGGCGGCCACCTCGTGGGTCCCGATGAGCTGGGCGCGCCCGATCGCGTGGAACCGCAGCATGAACCCCACCTGCGCGGGCGTCGCGTCCCGGTCGAGGCCGAGGTGCTCGGTGTCGACCGCGTAGACGGTGAACACGTAGCGGTGCTCGCCGTCCCCGGGGGGAGGGGCGGCGCCCTCGAAGCCGTGGCTGCCGCCGTCGTTGCGGACCTGGACGGTGCCGGACGGCATGCCGCCGTGCCCGGGGGCGCCGGCGTTGCGCGGCAGTTCGGTCACGGACGCGGGGATGTCGAAGGCGGACCAGTGCCAGTAGCCGCTGCCGGTCGGCGCGTCCGGGTCGAAGCAGGTGACCGCGTAGCTCTTCGTGCCGTCGGGGGCGCCGGCCCAGCGCAGGTGCGGCGAGGTGTCGCCCTTCGCCTTCACCTGGTCGTCCTTGATCGCCATGCCGTCGAGCACGTCGTCGCTGATCAGGGTGAAGGACTCGACGGGCGGGTGGAAGGCGTGGGGGAGCGGGCGGCGGGACTCGGTCATGATGGCCTCCTCGTCTGGCGAACAGCGGTTGGTCGGGCCAGCGTAATGATCACCACGGCCCACCTCCCGGAGGCGCGGGCATCGGTAAGTCGCCTTTCCGGAAAGGCTGTCGGGACCCCGGTCGTCGCGCAGCCCCCGCCCGGGGCACGGCGGCAGGCAGCAGCCCGGGCCCGACCCGTAGCGCACGTCACGCCGTCGAGCCGCGCTGCCGGCCCCGGCGGTGTGGTGATACTGGAGGGCATGTCCGAGACCGAGACCTCCGAGCGCGGCCCGGCCGCCACCGCGGCCCACGGCGACCGGCTCACCCGCTCCTTCTTCGACCGGCCCGTGCTGACCGTCGCCCCCGACCTGCTCGGCCGGGTCCTGGCGCGCCACGAACCCGGCGGGCCCGTCCTGCTGCGCATCACCGAGGTGGAGGCGTACGACGGCCAGGACGATCCCGGCTCGCACGCGTACCGCGGGCGGACCGCCCGCAACGGCGTGATGTTCGGGCCCCCCGGGCACGCCTACATCTATTTCACCTACGGCATGTGGCACTGCCTCAATCTGGTGTGCCACCCCGAGGGCAGGGCCGGCGGAGTCCTGCTGCGCGCCGGGGAGGTGGTGCGGGGCGCCGAGGTGGCACGACCGCGGCGGGCCACCGCCCGACGCGACCACGAGCTGGCCCGCGGGCCGGCGCGGCTTGCCACGGCGCTCGGCGTCGACCGGTCGTTGGACGGCACCGATGTCTGCGCCACCCCGGCGGTGGCTCTGTCCGTGCACTCCGGAACGCCGGCCGACCCGGCGCGTGTCCGTTCCGGGCCGCGGACCGGGGTCTCCGGCCCCGGCGGGGTGCACCCCTGGCGGTTCTGGATCGACGGGGACCGCACCGTCAGCCCCTACCGCGCCCACCGTCCCAGGAACCGAACTACCGCAGGGACTTGACGCCGAGGACACCTGGCCGTAATGTGGAACGAGTCGCTGAGGAGATGCTGGTCGCTCGCGAGCGCCCCAAGGGCCCGCGGACCGGATCACGCGAAGCGGCAGCCAACCAGAGACGAAGCCCACCGGATTTCCGGTGGACTCGCTGTGTTGTCGTTGCATTCCCCACGGGAATCGTTCGAACAGAGCCGATTAGGCGCTGAACGAAAAGACAGCTAAGGTTGGCAACGCCGAAGGGGAAACCCGGAGGAAAAGGCTGAAAGGCCGAGGGATTGTCCCCGCCGACCGGGGGTCAGGATCACGGAAGTGAGTCTGGTAGAGTCGGAGACACAAAGAAAGACCGAAGGGAAAAGCCCGGAGGGTCTGCTGGAAGGCAGTCCGAAGGAAGCGTCCGTTCCTTGAGAACTC
>NZ_JAAVJC010000055.1 GCF_012033785.1 Streptomyces bohaiensis | reverse complement strand
CCGCCGCCCGGCCGCCGCCCGGCCACCGTCGGTGCGGTCGTCGGTGCGGTCGTCGGCCGACGCGCCGGTCCGCGCCCCGGACCGGTTGGCCCGGGGCTCCGACCGCCGGTTAGCGTGTGGACCATGACCGCACCTCACACCGCCTCCGGCGCCGTCGCCACCGGCCTCGCCACCGTCACCCCCGACGGCACCGTCCTCGACACCTGGTTCCCGTCCCCCGAACTCGTCACCGAGCCCGGCCCGGCCGGCAGCGAGCGCCTCAACCCGGTGCACGCCGGTGAGGCCCTCGGGGAGAGCGTCGCCCAGATCCTCGGCCCGGACCCGGTCCGCGGCGTGGAGATCGTCGCGGTGCGCACCGTCATCGCCTCCCTCGCCGACAAGCCGGTCGACGCGCACGACGCCTACCTGCGTCTGCACCTCCTCAGCCACCGGCTGGTCGCCCCGCACGGCGCCAACCTGGACGGCGTCTTCGGTCTGCTCGCCAACGTCGCCTGGACCTCCCTCGGCCCCGTCCAGGTCGACCGCGTCGAGCACGTCCGCCTCGCGGCCCGCGCCACCGGCGCCCACCTCGCCGTGACCAGCGTCGACAAGTTCCCCCGGATGACCGACTACGTCGTCCCCGCCGGGGTCCGCATCGCCGACGCCGACCGCGTCCGCCTCGGCGCCCACCTGGCGTCCGGCACCACCGTGATGCACGAGGGCTTCGTCAACTTCAACGCGGGCACCCTCGGCACCTCGATGGTCGAGGGCCGCATCAGCGCCGGGGTCGTCGTCGGCGACGGCTCCGACATCGGCGGCGGCGCCTCGATCATGGGCACCCTCTCCGGCGGCGGCAAGCAGACCATCTCGCTCGGCGAGCGCTGCCTGCTCGGCGCGGAGGCCGGCATCGGCATCTCGCTGGGCGACGACTGCGTCGTCGAGGCCGGGCTGTACGTCACCGCGGGCACCCGCGTGACCCTGCCGGACGGCGAGACCGTCAAGGCCGTGGAGCTGTCCGGCGCGAGCAACCTGCTGTACCGCCGCAACTCCACCACCGGCACCGTCGAGGCGCTCCAGCGCACCGGCTCCTGGGGCGGCCTCAACGCCGCGCTCCACAGCCACAACTGACGCAGCCGGGGCGCGGTCCGCTCCGTCGCCCGCTGCCCGTCCGCCCTGGTTTCCGGGCGCGGACGGCGGTCGGACGACCTGGCGGAGTCCGTAGGCGGTCGGTCGAGGGGCCGGGCGGGTCGAACCCCGCCCGGCCCCTCGCGCGTCGCCGGGGACGGGTTCGCGCGCCCGGTCCCGGGGCCCGGGCGGGGAGGGGCGGGAAGGGCCGCCCGGTGGGGCCGGCAGCGGCCTTTCGGCTCACTGTCGGCGGCGTGTCGGCTGGACACGCGATCGCGTCCGTGGAGCGGGCCCGGGGTGGACAAATCCACACTAGGCTGGGGCACCGCCGAAGCCCAGCGCGACCGAGGAGCACCGCACGATGACCCGTGCCGACCGTCCCATCCTGCCGCCCGTGCGGCTGCCCGACGAGGCCGAGCTGGCGCGGGAGGCGCTGACCTCCCCGCTGCTCTCCCGCGCCGCGCAGCTCGCCCACTGGGCCGAGTCCGGAGTGCGCGTCGGTGCCGGCGGTGAACTGCTCGACGCCGACCTCGTACGCGCCGTCGCCCACCTGGAACTCTCCGACGACGAGGACGGCCCGGCGGCCACCGCCGAGGCGTGGTGCTTCGCCGTGGACACCGGCCTGATGGAGATCGAGGAGGACCAGGGCGTCGACAGCGACGGCGTGCCGGACGACGGCGAGACCGCCGTCGGCACCGCCCGCGCCGGAGAGGAACTGGCGCTGCTCGACGGCGGCACCCCGTCCGACGTGCTGGAGATCTGGGCCGGCGGCCTCGACGCGGTCCTCGCGGACGCGGCGACCCCCAGCTTCGAGTCGCTGCTCTCCGGCATGGAGGGCGCGGTGGACGACGCCGGGGAGATCGACCCGAACTCCATCGACCTCGACGCGCTGGACTGGGACCCGGAGGAGGAGGGCGAGTTCCTCGACACCGTCCTCGCCAACCTCTACATGCTGACCGCGGGCGACACCGACGTGGCCGAGGGCGCGATGGTGCCGCTGCCCGTCGTCGCCGCCTCCCTCGTCGTCCCCGACGACATGCGGGAGCCCACGGACGAGGTCCTCGAAGAGGTCTCGACCGTCATGATGCGGCTGGACGAGCAGTTCCGCGTGCTGACCGGTACCGGCCTGCTGGAGTACGACCCGGTGGACGACGCACTCATCACCATGGAGGGCGAGCCCGAGGCGCCGCCGCTGCCCGACGACGAGGAGGACCTCACCCGCTACGGGCAGGTCCGCCTCACCACCCTCGGCCTGTACGGGGTGCGGGAGCGCATGCTGGGCGCCGGCCTCCAGGTCCCGACCGTCGGTGAACTGGCGGGGGAGAAGGCCGAGGTGCTGCTGCTGGCCCTCACCGACCTGCCCGAGCCGGCCGCCCAGGCGGAGGCCACCGCGTGGATCGCCGCCCGTGAGCCGCAGGACGCGGCGCGCGAACTCCTCGACGCCGCCCGCGGCGACGACCCGCTCGCGCCGGGCCGCCGCCTCACCGCGCAGCTGGCGCTGTCGGTGCTCGGCCCGGAGGGCGAGCCGGCGCTGCGCGGCGTGCTGGACGACCGGCACCTCGGCGGCCTGGCCCGCGTCTGGCTCACCGAGCGCGGGGCCGCCGACGTGCCGCCGCCGTCCGAGGAGCTGATCTTCTGGCTCACGGTCGACACCCTCGCCGCCCAGCTCGACAACGAGGACCCGGCGGGGCTCCAGGAGCTGGTCAGCGGGCTGTCCGCGCAGCACAGCAGCTTCTTCGAGCACGCCTGGCAGGTGGACCACCCGGCCACCACCGAGGTGCTGGAGGCCGTGGGTCGCCTGCACCCGGACGAGTCGCTGGCCAAGGAGGCCCGCGCCGCCGCCGAACGCGCCCGCAGCCGCACCACCGACTGACCCCGCGCAGCCGCGCACTCCGACCGCGCCGCACCCCGACCGCGCCGCCCCGGACCGGGCTCCCCGCCCGGGGCGGCGGCGGTGGCGGTCGACTGACGCGAGGAGAGGAATGGGAGAAATGCCGGAGTTTGGCAAAGTAAGTAAAATCCTGTTACTCGCCAGTTAACGCACCAGGTCGCGCACTCTGCTCCCCGCACACGCGGGGGTGTTCCCGATGCCCATGCCGCGCCCGACGGTGATGACGTCTGCTCCCCGCACACGCGGGGGTGTTCCCCGGCGGCGGTGCAGGCTGCCGTACCCGCGCTGCTGCTCCCCGCACACGCGGGGGTGTTCCCGCCTCGTCCCCGTCGTGCGACAGCTCACCGGCCTGCTCCCCGCACACGCGGGGGTGTTCCCCGAACGGCACAGCCATCCGGGCCATACGGAAGCTGCTCCCCGCACACGCGGGGGTGTTCCCAGGCCTCCAGCGAACGGTTCCACATAGTGCCGCTGCTCCCCGCACACGCGGGGGTGTTCCCGTCGAGAGCGGGAAGAACAACATCTCGGTGGACTCTGCTCCCCGCACACGCGGGGGTGTTCCCGCGATCTACGACCGGATGCACCAGGCCGGGCTCTGCTCCCCGCACGCGCGGGGGTGTTCCTCTCGGGGACCAGTTCGGGCTCTCCCTCTACGACTGCTCCCCGCACACGCGGGGGTGTTCCCTCGGCCTGGTGCCGTCTGCCACCGTGGAGATCCTGCTCCCCGCACACGCGGGGGTGTTCCCACCAGGGTGCCCACCGCGATGCGCACTCGGTCCTGCTCCCCGCACACGCGGGGGTGTTCCCACCACCCGCGGCGCGCGGGCGGCGAGCTCCTCCTGCTCCCCGCACACGCGAGGGTGTTCCCGCCACCGAGGTGGCGACGACGAGGACCAGGAGCTGCTCCCCGCACACGCGGGGGTGTTCCCGACGCGGCGTTGCGCACCCCTCGGGCCATGCCCTGCTCCCCGCACACGCGGGGGTGTTCCCAGGGGCCGCGGCCGGCGATCCCGGGCTCACGGCTGCTCCCCGCACACGCGGGGGTGTTCCCCCGGCCACGGCTCTGGGTGTCGTCGCCGCAGGCTGCTCCCCGCACACGCGGGGGTGTTCCCGCCAGCCGTCAGGGCCGATCTGCCATGCGCAACTGCTCCCCGCACACGCGGGGGTGTTCCCGCCACCGAGGTGGCGACGTCGACGTCGGCGTCCTGCTCCCCGCACACGCGGGGGTGTTCCCGACCGCATCCGTGAGTGCTCCGCGCCGCTCCTGCGCCATGCAGGCATGCCTGTCTGCTTGGTACGCGCTGCTGGCGTGGCACACCGTCAGTAGAATCTAGAGAATCAGTTGACATCTCGTTAATACTTCGTAGGGTTGAGGTGTCTCGTGAACCGCGAGGCGCCCGCCGGGCCATAGGTGGTCTGTGTGGGGGTCGCTCACCCGTGCTGCCTGGCGCGAACTGAGCAGTGACGGGCCCTCTGCGGCGCCAGGTGTCGGGCACGCTTGCCTGGGGCGTGCCGCCGTGAGCTTTCGTGGCCCCCGGCTTGTGCGGCGAAGTGAACGACGGTTCGTCCCTGCCATTGATGACGGAGATCATTCCATGAGCGCTCGTGCGCAGTTGCCGTTTCGGCTGCACCATTACGGCTGGATCGTTGATGATCAAGAGGTGAATCGACGGTTCTACGAGGAGGTTGTCGGGCTGCCGCTGATCGCCACGTGGACCGAGGTCGAGATGATCGGGGATACCGAATACGCGCTGTCCCACACCTTCTACGGTCTGGCTGACGGAAGCGCACTGGCCTTCTTCCAGATGGCGGACCCTGGTGCCCAGGAGCGTTTCAACACCAGCATCGCCCCCACGCCCATGCGGCACATTGCCCTGAAGGTTGACCGGGAGACCCAAGATGCCGTTCGTGACCGTCTGGCAGAAGCCGGATATGCGGAGCCCGAAACGTTCGTGGTGGACCATGGTTACTGCGTATCGCTCTACACGGTGGACCCGAATGGCTTGCAGCTAGAGTTCACGGTCGACCACCCCGAGATGGAGCGCATCAACGCGAAACGGCTTCGCACGGCTCACGCCGATCTCGCACGCTGGCTGGGCGGTGACCACCGCAGTAACAATGAGTGGCGTGTCCCGGGGGCCTGACTCGTCAACGATGCCGCGCTGGGGGCAGGTTGCCCGACAGCGACGCCGAAGGCTCTTCCTCGCCACGCCGTAACGCGCTTCCTCTGCCGAGGACGGCCGACTGCTCGGGCGGCCGGGAGACAGCCCTCTCCGCGCTGCGGGGCTGTCAACGCCCTGCGCTGTACAGGTGAGGCGAGGTGGAGCCCGCCCGGCGGGTTGGGTGCCGGATGTGCCGGTCGACGTACGCAGCAGGGCGGCGGTTCGCCGTTGAGGCAGCGGAGGAGCCAGTCGAGCGATGGCGGTCGGGAGTGCTGCGGGGGAGTGACTGTCCTGGGCGTCGACCGAACCGTAGCGCGCGGCTCACGACGGTGGGCCGGGTGCTCTCGTCGACCCGATGAACCCTTCCGTGGTGCGTTGGATGTGCTGGGCAATCAGACATGCGGCCGTCAACTCGTCGCGCTCGAGGACTGCATCAAGGATCTGACGGTGCTCGAAAGCGCTGTCCCGCTCGGCCTCTATTGCTCTCACTCCTGGGGTCCAACGGTAGAGCGACGCAGTCTCTCGCAGGGATGTGGCCACGGATAGAAGCGTTCCGTTCTTGCCGCCCCTCAGTGCCGCGGCGTGGAATGCCTCGTGTGCACCGATCCACGCGTCGTTCACCGTGCCGGACTCCGTCATTCTGGGAGTCTGTGCGAGAACGTGGTGGGCGGCGATCACTGAGGATTCCCATTCCAAATCACCTCGCGCGATTGCGTGGCGAATCAGCAGGCTCTCGATTTCCATCCTGGCCTCGGTGATTTCCCGGAGCTCCGCCACCGTCAGTGCGCGAACACGGAATCCCTGTTGCGGGAGGGCCGCGGCCAGACCCTGCTCAGCCAGACGCACCAGAGCCTCGCGGATGATCGACTGGCTCACGGTGAACCGGTCTGCCAGATCGACGAAACGGAGGCGGGAGCCAGGAGGGAGCGTGCCGCACAGGATCTCCCGGCGGAGGCTCTCGTAGACGTGCTCGGACCTGGTGGTGGAGGTGTGGCTGGGCATGCCGCTATTCTATCCGGCGCCGCGAATTGGGAGATTTCTCGCGAATCCGAGAAGCCTGTCGTCGGTACGCGTGCTGCCTTCACGCACGCGATGTGCAGCGGAAGCAACTGGGGAAGGACTGCCGCGCCCCGCGTTCGTACACCCCGCCCTGCCAGTCAGCCGTCGACGAGTGTTGCGGGTGTGGTTGCCCGGCGATGTCGACGTGGAGCGCGACGAAGGTGCGACCCCTTGCTGCGGCTCTCACACGCGCAGCTCCGGTGGGAGGCCGGTCCAGCGGATGCCGGCGGGGAGGTGGCCCGTGTCGTTGAAGAGGAGCACGGTGGCGGGGCGGTCCGGGGCGTAGCGGATGACGGTGAGGCCCGCGTTGGCGTGGTTCATGCCCATCCAGCGCCACTTCGGCGCGTCCATGGCTGCTCGGACGAGCCAGCCGATGAGAAAGGTGTGGGTGACGACAAGTTCGTGTCGGGGCTCGTCCCCGGGCACCGGGCCGGTGAACATCTCGACCGCTGAGGCCGCGAGTGCCGATCCGGTCTCGCGCTCTTCCACGGTGATGCGGTTCAGGAACTCGGTCCATGGTTCGGCCACCGTGGGCGGCAGCTCCTCGTGGGCCGGCGTGTCGGGTATGTAGTCGCCGGCCGCTTCGGACCGGTACTGGGGGAGCGCGCCGAGTTGTTCGCCGACCAGGTCGGCGGTCTCCTCCGCGCGCGGCAGTGGCCCGTGGTGGATCGCCGTCAACGGTGTCTCGCGGAGGCGCCGTCCGAGGAGCACGGCTTGGCGGCGGCCGGCATCCGTCAGCCCGGCCCCGTCCGGGGCTGCCTCGGCGTGACGGGCGAGGTAGAGGACGCGGGTCGCACTGCCGGTCATGGATGTGCCTCTCAGCCTTGATGATCTACGGGTGCGGTCTGCGGGGTGCTTCACTCAGGAGCGACCGGGGACGGCCGTCGCGCAAAGCGCCGCCACACCGGTGGCGTGGCGGCGCTTCAGCCGCAAGGCAGTGCCGGTCAGCCCTGGATGGTGCTGGACTTGATGCCGTTCACGAAACTGGCGAAGGCAGCGCCGGGCACTGCGAGCGCGGGACCTGCTGGTCTCTTGGAGTCGCGGACGGGGACCGTGCCGTGGGTCGCGACGAGGCCGGCGGTCACCTCGACACAGTCGCCGCCGTTGCCGCTGTAGGAGGAGCTGAACCAGCCAACCGATGCATGGAACATGAGGGCTACCTTCCTGATCGTTCGCGATCGACTCCGCACTTCCATCAGACGCCCGCGAGCCGCACAGGGCTCCCGCCCAGGGTCACCACCGGCAGGACCGGGGCCGTCCTGTTGCCCCGCGATTCCCCCGCTGCGCGGGCCGCAGCGGGGGAGGTACGTGCTGGTAGCGCGGTCAGCTGGTGACGGCGTTCGGCTTGACGCCATTGATGAAGGCCGCGAAGGCGGTCGCCGGCAGTTCCAGCACCGGGCCGCTGGGATTCTTGGAGTCGCGGACGGGGACCGTGTCGTGGGTCGCGACGAGGTTGGTGGCGACCTCGATGCAGTTGCCGCCGTTGCCGCTGTACGAGGACTTGAGCCAGCGGGGGGATTCGGTCGTCACGGAAGACCCTTTCGTGTCTGGTTGATCATGGCCACAGACGCGGCGGGGGACAGCGCCTCGCCCTGCAACTGATGGTATGCCGTCAACATGGGCATGACGGAAGCGCTGGATCGGTCCAAGTGCCCTTGGGACTGGGACTCCGCGTAGCAGATGACCGAGCGGTCGGTCAGCGTCAGCAGATTGACCGGGAGGTTGAACGACCGCCGGGCGCCCAGACTGTGTGGCGCGACCTGGATGATCCAGTTTGGTCGGGCGGCCACGTCCACAAGGTGCTGGAGCTGCGCGCGCATCACACTGGGGCCGCCCACGGCATGATGTAGGCAGCTCTCGTCCATCACGACGAACATCATCGGCGGCTTGGGGCGGAAAAGGGCTGCTTGACGCCCGGCAAGGAATGCGACTCGCTCTGAGGCCTGCTCGCCAGTGATAGCACCACGTTCGACGTGGCCGTCTTCCTGAGCTTGGGCGTACTCCGGTGTCTGCAACAAGCCCGGGATGATGCCCACGTCATACAGCCTGATCTCTACTGCCCGACCCTCGTGGACGACGTACTCGGGGAAGCCGTTGAGCAGAGCGCCGTGTCGGATCTCGCCCCACTGGCGCTCGAAGCTCTCCGCGGTACCGACCAGTTCCAGGGCGATGTCCACGGCCACCGAGAACGGGCGGCTTGGCGACTTCCGAGTTGTTTCCACGCCCGAGACGTGCCGCCCCGAGTAGCCGATCCGGTCCGCCAGGTCGTCCTGGCGCCAGCCTCGCGCTTCCCGCGCGCTGCGCAGACGTGCTCCGTAGGCAGCCTCGGGGCTCGCCTCCGGGTTGAGTTCCTTGCGGTTGACCAACGTATCCGCCTCCCCGCGAACGTTGATGGGATGGCCGACAGTAGGCCACGCTGAGCCCGCTTGGTAGTGGAGAAGCTACGGAGAGGAACCAGTCGTGGGTGACGAGGTTGACCCCGATGACGCGGATCGCCCTGTTCAGGCCTGGGAGCGGCCTGAGCCGCCGGCGTCGGACGCCGGGATCGAACGGCTGTCCCTGGATGAACTCAGGCTGATAGTTGCCAAGTTGGGGGCCTCCGTCGATGCCCACTTCAAGGATCTGGGCAAGTGACTTTCCGCTGCTCGGTCGGCGGTGCTGCGGCCTCGCCCCCGCGACTCGCAGGGGTCCGGTCGTGATGGCCGAGCGTGCAGTCGACGGCTACTGGGCCGAGGCCAAGGTGCGGTCGCCGGATGCCGGCGGGGAGTGGTACCTGGCCGGGGCCTGGCTCGACACCGCTTCCGCCGCCGTGGCCTGGCTGCACGGCGAAGCGGAACGCCTCGCAGCCGTCCTGGAGTCGGTGGAGTCCGAGCAGGGCGGTCAGAGTGGCTACTCAAGCCCGGTGTCCTCCGTCTTCCGGGAGTGGGCGGCGGACGACGCGTTCCGGGCGGTGCAGTGCGCCGCCCTGGCGGACGGTCGGCCGGTCAGCGCCAACGCCCGCGGGAGTGACCGGATCTGCGGCGCTGCCGACGTTGAGGTCCTCTACTCCTTGTCAGCCCGCCCCGTGCTGCGCCCGCACTGAGCCGATGGTCGACCTGCGACCGCCCCTGACCCGCCCCTGCCGAGATGACCAGCGGTTCCCCCTCGCCGCTACGGCCCCGGCAGGGGCGACCGGCCGTGGCAGTACGGGAACGCCCACGGCTCGGGGCGGGCGCCGAGGTGGTCGACTCGGCGAGCGGGGTCGGCCGTCGGCTTAGCCCGGGTGGGCCACCCGGTGCAGGACGGCCGTTGCTGCCCCGCTCTCGGCCACCGCTACCCGGGCCCGCCTCCCCCAGTTCCTGGAACCGCTCGACGGCGAGCGTCGCCACCAGCGCTTGCTGGCGCCGGCAGCTCAGGTTCGTGCGCCGGGCCCTCGATCCGCCCGTGAAGACTGTGCCCCTCGGCGGGGCGGTCCTGTTCGAGCAGTGCACCGACCCGCCGCCCGAGCGGGCGGCGGGTCGGTCGGGGCGGGTGGTCAGCCGTCGCTGCTCAGCGGAGTGCCGGTCCGGCCGGTCGGTCGAGACGCTCCGCCTCGCCCCCGGCGGGGCTGTCGCTCCCGTCGCGGCCGCCGCCCGCGCGCGCCCGCCCGGGCGCCCGCGAGCGGATGATCATGTGCGGGTGCCCGCTGTCGGGGTGCGGCACCACGTGGGCGTCGACGCCGAAGACCTCGGTGAGGAGATCCGGCGTGAGCACCTCGTCCGGTGTTCCCGTGCGCACCGTCCTGCCGCCGGCGAGCACCACGAGCAGATCGCAGTGCTCGGCGGCGAGGTTGAGGTCGTGCACCGCGATCAGCACGGTGCCCCGGTGGTCGCGGACATGCCCCAGCAACTGCTCCTGGTTGGCCAGGTCCAGGTGGTTGGTCGGCTCGTCCAGGATCAGCAGCGGCGCCTCCTGCGCGAGCGCCCGCGCGAGGAAGGCGCGTTGGCGTTCGCCACCCGAGAGCGTCGCCACGCTGCGGTGCCGGTGGTGCTCCAGGTCGACGCGGCGCAGACAGCGGTCGATGACCTCCCGGTCGCTCTCCCGCGACCGGCCCAGCGGCCCGGCGTGCGGGATGCGCCCGGCGGTGACGATCTCCTCCACGGTGAGATCGAAGACGACAGCGGTGTCCTGCGGCACGGCGGCGATCAGTCGCGCCAGTTCGCGGCGGGGGAGTGTGCGCACGTCCCGCCCGTCGACCCGGACGACGCCCTGCTCGTAGGAGGTGTGCCGGTAGACGCAGCTCAGCAGCGTCGACTTGCCGGCGCCGTTCGGGCCGATCACGCCCACCACGCTGCCGTGCGGCACGTCGAAGGTCACGCCGTCCAGGATGCGTCTGCCGCCCTTCGTCACACGGAGACCGGAGATGCCGAGCGCCGGCCCGGCGGACGGTTGCTCTGCTGCGGTACGGGCCATCAGGACTCCCCGAATCGGACGCTGCGGCGGGCCATCAGCAGCAGGAAGACGGGCGCTCCGAGGGTCGCGGTCACGACACCGACCGGGAGTTCCTCCGGCGGCATCAGCGTCCGCCCCAGCAGATCGACGGCGATCATGAACACCGCTCCCAGCACCGCCGCCACCGGAGCCAGCCGCCGGTGGTCGCTGCCGACCAGCAGCCGGGCCGCGTGCGGCACGATCAGTCCGACGAAGGCGATCACGCCGGAGAGCGCGACCGCGGTCCCGGTCAGACCCGCGGCCACCACGTACAGGGCGAGCCGCGTCCGGTCGGGGTCGATCCCGAGCGCGGCCGCGGTGGCGTCCCCGAAGAGCAGCGCGTTGAGACGCGGCGCCAGGAGGACGACGGCCACGACCCCGCCCACCAGCACCACGGTCGGCAGCAGCAACTGGTCCCAACGCGCGCCGGACAGGCTGCCGAGCAGCCAGAACAGCGCCGAGTTGGTGGCCGCGTGATCGCTGGCGCGGAAGATCAGGAAGTTGGTGACCCCCGCGAACCCGGTGCCGATGACGATGCCCGCCAGCACCAGCCGGCTGGAGGAGAACGTGCCGGTGAGGCGCACGAAACCCGTCACCGCGAGCAGCGCCAGCAGCGCCCCGCAGAACGCCGCCACGCCCACCGGCGCACCGCCGAACACCGAGGCGCCCAGGACCAGCCAGGCCACCGCTCCCAGCGCGGCACCGGAGGAGATGCCGAGGACGAACGGGTCCGCCAACGGGTTGCGCGTCACCGCCTGCGCGATGACGCCGACCGTCGACAGCGCCGCGCCGACCAGCACCGCCAGCAGCACCCGCGGCAGCCGCAGGTTCCAGACGATGTCATCCTGACTGAGCGTCCAGTGCCCGCTGTCGCCCATCCCCGTCAGCCGGTGCACGAGGATGCGCGCGACGATGTCGGGAGGGATCCGCACACTGCCGAGGCCGACCGCCACCACGGCCAGCACCAGGCCGCCGAGGACGAGCACGACGAGGAGCGCGGCGGTCCGCCCCCCGGAACGCCGCCGGGCCGGGGCGCGGTCGCGCTCCGCCGCTGTCACCGGCGGCATCAGTCGCCGAAGGCGTCGGGGTGGAGGACGCCGGCGAGCTTCTCGACCGCCTCGGCGTTGCGGACGCCGCCGATGTAGTACGACTCGGCGATCACCGGCAGGAAGGCGCGGTTCCGCACCGCGGTGACGTTCTGCAGCGCGGGGTGGTCGAGGAAGAACTCCTCGACCTCGGCGACGACCGCGTCGAACTCCTCTTCGGTCGCCTTGCCGAAGACCTCCAGCACGATGAGGTCGGGGTCGCGGTCGACGACGTCCTCCCAGCCCACGGACTGGTAGACCGCGTCGACGTCGCCGAAGATGTTCTCGCCGCCGGCCAGCGTGATGACGGCGTTGGACAGGTTCTGGTTGCCGACGGCGTAGGCGTCGCCCCGCCCGTCCTCCCAGCTGTAGGAGAACACCGCGGGCGGCTCGGCGTCGCCCACCGCCTCCCGCACGGCGGCGACGGTCTCCTTCATTCCGTCGACGACGGCGGTGGCCGCGTCCTCCTCGGCGAAGATCGCGCCGTAGTTCTCGACGTCCCGGTACACGACGGAGAGGTCCGTGACCGGCTCGGTGCGGTCGCAGGCCGCAGCGAACGCGTAGTACGACGGGATACCGCGTTCGGTCAGCTCCTGCTGCGAGAGCGCCCCGGCCGAGGAGTCGAAGTTCGACGGCCAGCCGCCAATGACGAAGTCCGGTTCGGCCGTCAGCAGCTGCTCGCGCTGGACGGGGACGAAGTTGCCGGGCACGTACTCCCCGCCGAGCTTGGGGAACGCGTCGGCCGTCTCCTGCAGGTCGGCCGGGAAGGCCCCCGGCCCGACGGCCTGCACCCCGGCGACCCGGTCCTCCAGCCCCATGGCGAGCAGGAACTCCAGCACGCTGGTGGTCACCGTCGCCACGCGCTCCGGGGGAGCGGTGAACGTGGAGGTGGTGCCCGAGCAGTCCGTCACCTCCCGGGTGCCGTACCCGGCGGACGCCCCGTCGTCGGCCGCGTCGCGTCCGCTCGGCTCCCCGCAGGCGGCCAGCAGGACGGTGCTCGTGCACACCGCGACCGCCACGGCTATCGGCCTCTTCATCGCGCTCAACTCCAGGACGGCGCCACCGGCCCCGCCGAGAAGCGGCGGGCGTCGACCTGAGGCGCTGAAGGTGAGTCGGACGCCGACGCCAGTGAGTTCCCGGGGCGCGCCGGTTCCGGCGCCCCGGCCCCGGGCGGTTCAGGCCGGTCCAGGTCGGCCCCCGACACGCACGGCCGACCGCGTGCCGCTCAGGCCGTGGCGTCCTCTGCGTGGTCGTCGGCGGCCGACCGCTGCGCGACCACCGAGGGGGCGAACTCCGCGCCGGCGGCGAACGCGGCGCCGTCAGCGGTCGCCGCCACCTCCGAGGACTGCCCCGGGTCGGTGACCGTGACCCCCGCGCCGTTGTCACGCCCGGTCTCCCTCACGCCGCTGAGGTTGGCGTTGAGGTGGCTCGCCTCGTGCGCGAGCGTCTCGGTGTCGCCGACGGCGGAGGCGCCGAGGAAGATGTGGTTGTCGATCGTCATCGCCCGCGCGCCCATGGCCTCGGTCGCCCGCTGCGCCGTCGGGTTGCTGTGCACCCGCCCCGCGGAGAGCCGGTCGTTCTGGTAGAACGACTGCGCCTTGGAGAGGAACGCGCCCGGGAGCTGCGTGCTCGGCGTCGCCATCGCCTCGTTGATGAGGTCGAGCTGCCCGGCGGATGCGGCGTCCGGCTGGCCGTGTCCGCACCCGGGACCGTGCTCGTGACGGGCCTCCTCCACGGCCCGCGCCACCGCGGCGTTGCCCGCCGCCTGCTGGAGCCGCAGCATCTGGTGGACCGGCGCGCCCCGCTGGGCGGCACCGCGCGACGCCTGCCCCGCGGCCGGCTGCCGACTCCCCGACCCGTGTGCGCGCACCACTTGCTCCCTCCGAGGCCGACGGTGACCCGCCCAGTATGGCCGGGGCCCGCCGCGAGCGGGACGTCCGGCGGGGCAGACACGAGGGCACACCGGGGCGCGGGCAGGCCGCGCGCGGGCGCCCCACGGCGGCGTGCGCGAGACCGCGACGTAGGCGAGACCGCGGCGTGAAGTGAGCGGCCCGCGCCCGTGTGGTGCGCTGCCGATCGAGGTTCACCGGCCGTCGCGTGGCCCTCCGCGACGGAAGAGGGGCGCACGGGTGCGAACCGCGGCGCGCGATTCGGCGTCCCTGGAGGACGAGCCACCTCACCAGGTGGTTCACCGATCCGCCGCGCGCCGTCCCGCGACAACCGGGCGCCGCCGGCGCCGCTTCGCCATCGCCGTGACCCCCGCCAGAGGGTCGTCTGTCAGTGGTGGGTCGTAGCGTTCGGGACACATGACCGAAGCATCTGTTTCCGGTCGTCCGTCAGTTGTTCGTGTGGCGTGGGAGGCACGCAATGGGGTGGGTGCAAGCGGGCGGTTACGAGGTAGCCCTCGAAGCGGGGAAGGTCGTCTGCCGCAACGCGTCGGGCAGGCGGCTGAAGAGCGTGCCGTCGAAGATCGGCGAGGACCCGGCGGTCGTCGGGCTGAAGCAGCTCGCCGAGTGGCTGGAACGCCATGAACGCGAGTGCCTCGCCGATGTCGAGCGGTGGATGGTGCGGTCGCTGCCGGTGCCGCTCGCCGCCCTCGGCGCGGTCTGGCCCGACCCGGCCTGGCAGGCGGTGCTCCGGGACCTCGTCGTCACCGGTGAGGACGGCACTGTCGCGGGGTTCCTCCGGGACGCCGACCCCGAGCGCGGTCTCGGCCTGGTCGACCTCGACGGCGACACCGTCCGTATCTCCCCGCCGCTCGTCCGCATCCCGCACCCCGTGCTGCTGGAGGACCTCGACGAACTCCGGGAGTTCGCCGTCGAACTCGGCGTGGACCAGCGCGCCGGCCAGCTCTTCCGCGAGGTCTGGCCGAAGCCCGCCGGGCTCGCCCCGGACACCGCCCACGTCGACACCTACGCCGGCGGCGTCTACAAGGAACTGCGCTTCCTGCAGGGCCGCACCGTCCAGCTCGGCTACCGGGTCCGCGGCGGCTACGCCGTCTGCCCCGTCGTCGAGAACGGACGGGCGGTCGAGTGCCGCGTCTGGATCGGGGACTACGACACCTACGGCGAGACCGAGACCGGCACCCTCGGCTGGTCGGACGCCGCCGGCCGCGCGCTGCGCGCCGGGGACATCGGGCCGGTCGCCTGGTCCGAGGGCATGCGGATGGCCGCCGCCCTGCACGCCGGACGCGACACCGAGGACGAGGAGAAGGCAGCATGACCGCTCAGGACGACACCACCACGGGCCTGCTGCTCGACGCCGGCGCGGTGCTGCCCACGGGCTCGACCGACCGTGAGGACGCCGACGTCCTCACCGCCCGCACCTACACCCACCCCGCCCTCGACGACCGTCCCGTCGTCCGGCTCGTCCCCGGGACCCTCGGCGAGGCGGAGGACCTCGCGCTGGAGTTCCTGGGCCTGGACCGTCGCGGGCAGCCGCCCGTCGTGGGCCAGGTGCGCCGCGAGACGCTCGGCTTCCCCGCCTGGGCCCTGGTCCACGACCCCGCCAACGGCCACCACGCGCTGGCGCTGGTCAAGGACATCGAACGCCTCGCCCGCCAGGCCAAGTCCCGCGCCGGCGCCGCCAAGGAGGGGTTCGAGGCACTCGCCGACCGCCTCGGCCGCGCCGTCCCCCACTTCCTCCCCACCTTCCACGAGCAGGCCGCCCGGATCTTCCTCCGGCACGAGAACACCACCTACGCCGCCACCTTCTTCGGCAGGGCACGTGAGGCCGAGCGCGTCCACGGCCTCCGCGTCGACGAGGACCGGCAGCGCGCCGTCTTCCTGGAGTTCGCCTTCGCCGGCGCCCTCACCGTCAAGGCACTCAAGGAGTACGTCCGCGACCTCTCCCGCCGGCTCGACCCGGCCGCGGCATGGCAGCAGTACCGGCAACTCGCCGTCGAGCGCTGCGCGGCGGGGCTGCCGCCCTACGCCTCCCTCCCGCAGGACGCCCGCGGGCTCATCAAGGCGGCCGGCATCGACCGGCAGGCAGCGGAGGAGGCCTTCCTCGCCGACCTGATCGCCTCGCCGTCGGTGGTGCGCGCCCCCGCCTCCTTCTGGAAGACGTACCGCACCGGCCTGGTCGACCTCGCCCGCCGCGAACCCGCCGTCCGCGCCCGGCTCCTGGAGATCCTGCCGACCGAACTCGGCGGCACCGTCGCCGCCGACGAGTCCTGGCTGTCACTGCTGACCGACAGCGGCGCCACCGACCTCCTCACCGCTGCCGATAGCGCCGTCGATGGCGACGGCGACGGTCCGCCCGACGACAAGGCCGCGCCCTGCCCCGCCGACTGGCTCTCCCGCTGGGCCGCCCACCGCAAGCACGGCGGCGCCACCTCCGACCGCTCACCCGCCACGCTCGACCTCGTCCGCCGCATGGCGCCGCGGCTGCGCGCGCTCGGCCGCCCGGTCGACCTCTTCGCCGCCCGCTGGCGCAAGGGCGCAGACCTCGACCTGCTGGACCTCGCCGCCGCCGAGCGCATCCCGCTGGCGCTGCCGCCCGCGGAGACCGAGGTCCACCTCGACCTCGACCGCTGGCTCCGGCAGGACCACCCCGACCGCCGCGACCTGACCGCCACCGCCGCCGACCCCCGACTGATGCCGCTGCTCCACCGTGCCGTCGGCTCCCTCGGCGACCACCGCACCTCCCGCGAGACCCTCGAACGCCTCGCCGCCCACCCCGTGCTCAGCCGCGTCCTCCACACCTGGCTGGGCGAGGCCGCCGACCGCTACCTCGCGGCCGCCGGCCTGCCCGCCGCCCGCCTCGCCCTCACCGAACTCCGGCCGTTCCGGCCGGTCGCCGCCGCCAACAACCCCGAGGCGGTCGCGCGGATCACCGCGCACCCCACCGCCCCGCTGCTCACCCGCACCCTGCGGGCCGGCATCTACGACGAACTCGGCTGGCCCGCCCTCGACCAGGCGCTCGGCCGCCTCGACACCGAGACCCGCGCCCCCTCCCAGCAGCACCGCGGCCTCGACGACCTGGTCGTCGCCGACGCCTGGCCCGCGCTCATCCTCGCCCGCCGCCACAAGGTGCTCGTCGTCGGCCCCGACGCCATCCTCCTCGACCACGACCTGCGCATCCCGGCCGGCCGCGACCGCCACTACCGCCCCCACTTCCGCTACGTCGACGGCGAGCTGCTGGTGATGTGGTGGCAGGACAACAGGCTCCACGCCTACTGGTCCCACCGCCCCACCGAGCTGTTCACCCCCGACGGCGAGAGCGTCCCCCGCTGGTGGTCCGGGACGACGGAGACCATCTCCCTGCCGCTGCCCGACGGCGGCCGAGCGACCGGCGGCCGTGTCCTCCACGCCGGCGACACCACCCTCCCGCCGATCCGGACCGTCATCTCCGACGGCACCACCCTCTGGCGCCAGGGCAGGCAGGGGCTTCACCACGTCTGGCTGGAGTACGACCCCGCCACCGGCAGCCACGGCCGCGCCTCCCTCCCCGCGCTGCTCACCGCCGGGGTCAGCGACGACGCCGACCTCCTCCACGAGGAGTGCCAGGTCCTGCCGCTCCAACCCGGCCTGGAGAACACCCCGTTCGGCACCGACGGCTCCGTGCTGGGCCGGTGGGTCCGCAGCGACCGCACCACCGGCGACCGCACCGTCGGCACCCCCGACGGCCGCACCGTCACCCTCACCGGGCACACCCCGCCCCACGTCCCCGTCCCGCTCGGCACCCTCGCCCTGCCCGGCGGCGCAGCCGTCGTCGCCGCCCGCACCCGCGGCCGCGTCGACCTGTACACCGCGGAGGACACCGGCCCCACCGGCGTCCTCGGCCACGTCGCCGTCGGCGGACGCGGCGGCGAGTACGCCTCCGGCACCCGCCTGGTGCCGCCGCTGGACCACTGGCACGCCCTCCGCCCCCGCGACGAGGCGGCCTCCCGCGCACTGCGCGCCCTCACCGACGCGCAGGTCGCCGAACTCCTCGACACGGCAGCGGCCCTGACCGCCGAGCACCGCGCCGCCCGCCCCGCGGACACGACCGGCGAGGACGCCGAAGCGCAGCGCTCCGCCGCCGCCGACAACCTCGACCAGGCGCTGCGCGCCGCCGTCAGCGCGGCGCTGCCCGCCGTCCGCGACTCCCGAGTGCTCACCGGCGTCCTCTCCCTGGTGCGCGTCACCCTCCGCCACACCGAGGCCGCCGCCGAGTTCGCCACCCCGCCCGCCGCCCCCCAGCCGCCCGCCAACCAGGAGATGTTCGCCGACCACAAGCCGGAACACGGCGACGACGGCACCCTCCGGCAGGCCGTCAGCCGTATCGGGGGCACCGGCGGCTGGTGGGGCGGCAGCGGCCACTGGACCGCGCTGCGCCAGATCCGCTCCGTCAACCACGTCCTCTCCGGCAACCCGGCCACCGGCAAGCCGCTGCCCGGCGCCCGGGCGCTGCCCCCGCTCACCGGCGGCTGGAGCTCCGAGGACCGAACCGTCCCCCGCTCCTACATCGACTGGGTGCCGCTCCTGGAACGGCTGCGCCCCCTCGCCTACCGCGCCGCCTCGCCCGCCCTCGCCGCCCACGAACGCACCGCGCTGCTCCTGCTCTTCCAGGCGATCAGCGAGGGCCCCCTCGCCCGCGCGGCAGGCGTCATCCGCCACATCCGGCTCAGCGAGGCACCCCGCGACCAGCACCGCAGGGACCGCGTCGGGCAGGTTCTGCGCCACGGCGACCGCACCGTCGTCATCATTTCCGGCGGCGGCACCGACCGGGAGACCGGGCGGATCGACTGGGAAGCCCTCGACCACGACCCCACCGGCCGCTTCGGCGCGATCGCCGACTTCGCCCTCGACAGCGCGGCGGTCTGCACCGAGCCCTGGACCGGGGAACGCCTCGCCCCCGTCGCCTGGCTGGTCACCGACAAGGGCCCGGCGCCGTGGAACCCCGACGCGGCCGCCGCCCTCGCCGAGGCCATCGGCGACGGCGCGAGCGGCCCCCTGGAAGCCGCCGTGCTCCTCGCCGCGCTGCCCGACCGCCCCGACTCCGCGGTCCTCGCCCCGACCGGGCTCAGGACCCAGCAGTGGAAGACCGGCCACGCCCGGCTCACCGCCCTCGGCGAGAGCACCACCTCCCAGCTGATCGGCGCGCTCCTCCCCGACGACCCCGCCCAGCTGTGGTCCGCCGGCCCCGACACCGCGGCCGCCGCCCGCCGCTGGACCGAACTCCGCGGCGACCGCATCCGGATACCCGAGGAACTCGCCCTGCTCGACGTGATCACAGGCGAACCCGAGCCGGTGCTCAACGCGGCGGCCACCCCCTGGCTCACCCGGACCACCGTGCAGCGCCTCAACGACCACGGACGCCTCGCCGCCGACGACCCCTACGCGGTCCCCAGCGGGCGGCAACTGGCCGGCGCCGTCGACGCGCTCGCATCCCTCGCCTACCACCTGCCCTACGGCGACCCGCTGCGCGGCCGCCTCCCCGAAGGACTCGCCGCACTGCGGCGACGCCTCGACGACCCCGGCCTCCTGGTCGAACTCCAGATCAACTGGACCGACACCGGCAAGCCCACCTCCGCCGCCCTCCGCACCGCCCACCAGCTGCCCCCGGCCGGGGCAGCGGCGCCCACCGGACTCACCCCCGTCGGCGAGGCGTTCGTCCTCTCGCCCTGGTACGGCAACGGCGAAGCCGTCCTCGTCCGCCCCGCCGGACTGACCGGCCCCGACGACCCCGCCCACGACCTCGTCGACGGGCTCCTCGGCAGCCGCGCCCACGGCGCCGCCGTGCTGCGCACCCTCCACGACCCCGCCTTCGCCCGTGCGCTCGCCGCGGACGGACCGCCCGGACACGCCCAGGACCCCTCCCACAGCGCCCCGGAACTCGTGGCGGAGGTGGCCGCCGCCCTCGGCCTCGGCGAGGACGCCGCCACCCTCTACCTCATGCTGCTCGCCCTGCCCGACCCCACCGACCGCAACTGCGTCCGCTGGACCGGCTGGAAGCCCGCACGCGCCAAGCGGGCCCGCGCCGAGCTGGCCGCCACCGACCTCGTCGTCGAGGCCAAGCGGGCCCGCGCCGGCCGCAGCCTCTTCCTGCCCTGCGGCTGGCTCGACTTCAAGGCGCCCGCCCTGCCGGTGGAGACCTGGAAGGAAGCGCTCTACCCCGTCACCGACCGCCGCCGCGCCGTCCCGCACCTCCCCGTGCCCGAACTGTTCGCCATCGCCTGGGAACGCGTCCGCTCCGACGACGGCCCCGCCTACGAGGAACTGACCACCCGCACCACCCGGAAGGGCCGCCGATGACCACCGCCGCAGGGAGCGGGCCGCACCGCCCCCCGTCCGCACCGGACGCCCCGGCGCCCGCCCGCCAGATCGTCCCGCCCGAAGAACTCCACGCCACCGAGCTGGCGTTCCTCGCCGCCCACGACACAGGCCCCCGCCCGCCGGGCTGGCATCTCACCCCCCGCGCGGTCGTCACCTTCGTCATGGGCTCCCGCGGGACGGCGCTCACCCTCCCCGACGACACCGCGCCCCCCGCCGGGGTGCCCCGGCGCCTCGTCGTCGAGGGCAAGTTCGTCGGCGACCGCGCCCTCGTCGAACGGTGCGTCGTCACCCTCGCCGGAGAGCGCGCCCTGCTGCTCACCGGCGAGCCCGGCACCGCCAAGTCGATGCTCTCCGAACTGCTCGCCGCCGCCGTCTGCGGCAGCAGCCAACTCACCGTCCAGGGCACCGCCGGCACCACCGAGGACCAGCTGAAGTACGGCTGGAACTACGCACAGCTGCTCGCCGGCGGCCCCAGCCCGGACGCGCTGGTGCCCTCGCCGATCCTCACCGCGATGCGGCGCGGCGCCATCGGCCGCGTCGAGGAGGTCACCCGCTGCCTCCCCGAGGTCCAGGACGCCCTGGTCTCGCTGCTCTCCGAACGGCGGATCGCCGTCCCCGAACTCGCCGGCGGCCCCGACGCCACCGCCCACGCCGCGCCCGGCTTCAACCTCATCGCCACTGCCAACCTCCGCGACCGCGGCGTCTCGGAGATGTCGGCCGCCCTCAAACGGCGGTTCAACTTCGAGACGGTCGGCCCCATCGGCGACCTCGACGCCGAGACCGCCCTCGTCCGCCGCCAGGCCCGCGCCGCCCTGGAACGCTCCGGCGCCGCCTTCCAGGTGGACGACACCGTGCTGGAAGCCCTCGTCACCGCCTTCCGCGATCTCCGGGAGGGACGCTCGGCGGAGGGCTGGGAGGTCGAACGCCCCTCCACCGTGATGAGCACCGCCGAAGCCGTCGCCGTCGCGGGCGCCCTCGGGCTGGCCGCGGCGTACTTCCCCGGCGACCGCGACGTGCTCGGGCTCCTCCCCGGCCACCTCCTCGGCGTGGTCCGCAAGGACGACCCGACCGACGCGGCCCGGCTCCGCGGCTACTGGGACGGCCCCGTCCGGCGCCGCGCCGAGGAGGGCTCCGCCACCTGGCGCTCCCTGTGGGACCTCCGCACCGAGTTGGAGGGCTGAGACCCGTGACCGCCGCCCCGGCCCGCGCAGCGCTCGCGGACCTGACCGCACCCGAGGCGCCGTACCTCATCGGTGTCCGGCACCACTCACCGGCGCTGGCCGCCGCGGTGCCCGCCCTGCTGATGGCGGCCGACCCGCAGGTGCTCCTCGTCGAGCTGCCGGCGGACATGCAGCCCTGGCTGCGGTGGCTGGCCGACCCCGCCACCACGGCGCCGGTCGCGCTGGCGGCGGTCCCCGCCCGGACCGTCGCCGGCGGCGGTCCGGGCACCGCGTTCTACCCGTTCGCGGAGTTCTCGCCGGAGTTCGCCGCCGTGCGCTGGGCCGCCGCTGCCGGAGTCCCGGTGGTCGCCTGCGACCTGCCGCTGGCCGACCGCGCCTGGACCACGGAGGCCGCCGCCCCCGCCCCCGCTGCCCCGCGGGCGGCCGGACCCGGCTCGCTGTGGCAGGCGCTGCGGGACGGGGTGACCGGCCGTGCCGGCGACGACCTCTGGGACCGCCTGGTCGAGGCCGCCGCACCGGGCTCCGCCCCCGAGGCCGTCCGGCGGGCGGCGCTGCTCGCCGGCTGGGCCCTGCGGCAGGACGCCGGGACGGCCGTCCCTGCCACGGACCTCGCCCGCGAGCGGCACATGCGGGGCTGCCTCGCCGCCGCCCGCGCCGACGGCCGACGCGTCGCCGCCGTCATCGGCGCCTTCCACGCACCGGCACTGTCGGCCGTGCCCGACGCGGAGGTCGAGGCCGTGCCCGCCACCGACCGGGCCGTGCCCGCCACCGACCCGACCGAGCCGGCGGGCGCCCGACCCTGGCCCCACCCCGACGCCGTGGTCCGCGCGGCGCTCCACGAGCACGGGGGAGACGGCGACGACCACCTCCCGGGCCGCACCCCCGGTCACGACCCCACCGCGGGGCACGCCGCCCCGCCCGAGGTGGCGCCGGACGGAGCGTGGTCGATCTCGCTCATCCCCTACACGTATGCGCTGCTCGACGAACGCTCCGGCTACCCCGCAGGTATCCGCGACCCCGAGTGGCAGCACCACGTCCTCACCGCGGGCGGCGACCCGGCGGCCGTCGCCGACGCACTCACCACCACCGCCGTCCGCATCACCGCCGCCCTCCGCGAGGCAGGCCACCCCTCCGGACCGGCCGACGCCCGCGAGATCACCCGCCTCGCCGGGGACCTCGCCCGTCTCCGCAACCTCCCCGCCCCCGGCCGCGGCGAACTCGCCGAAGCCGTCCAGACCGTCCTCGCCCAGGGCGAACTCCACGGCCGCGGACGCGCCGTCGCCCGCGCCCTCGACGAGGTCCTCGTCGGCTCCCGCACCGGCGCCGTCAGCCCCCGCGCACCGCGCGGCGGACTCGGACCCTCGGTCGAACGCGAGCTGGCGGAACTCGGACTCCCCGGCCCGCACGACACCGCCCGGCAGAGCCGAGACCTCCGGCTCGACCCGCTCCGTTCCGACCTCGACCGCCGCCGCGAACTGCTGCTCCGCCGCCTGGCCGTCTGCGGCGTCCCCTACGCCGAGCCACGCGAGGTCGCGGGCACCGGCGGCGGCGACGCCCTGACCTCCCGCTGGGAGATCCGCTGGACCCCGGCCACCGCCGCCGTGCTCACCGCGGCCACCGTGCGCGGCGTCACCACCGCACAGGCCGCCGAGGGCGTCCTCCGCGAGCGGCACCGCGCCGAGCAGGACGAGGGCGGCCCGACCGCCGCCCAGATCCTCACCGGACTCGCCGACGCCGCCGACTGCGGCGTCGTCGTCCTCGCCGACGAACGCCTCACCGAGCTGGCCGACCTCCTCCCCGGCTGCGCCACCCTCCCGGAGCTGCTGGCCGCGCTCTCGCTGGTCGACCGGGTCGGCTCCGGGCACATCCCCGGGCTCCCCGCCGACGTGGAGCGGGCCGACCGGGCAGCGGCCACCGCCGCCGCGCTGACCGCCGCGGGGGTGCGGCAACTGGACGGCCTCACCGGATCGGACGACACCGACGACGCCCGCGCGCTGGTCGAACTCGCCCACCGCGCCGATGTCTCCGGCGGCATCCGCCTCGCCGACGCCCTGACCCGCCTCGCAGCCGACGGCTCACCGCTCATGCGGGGAGCGGCCGGCGCCGCCCTCGTCCTGCTCGGGCAGGAGGAACCCGCCGTGCTGGGGGAGCGCGCGGCCGCCTGGTTCGATGCCGCCACCGACCCCGAGCGCCGCGCCGCGCTCACCGCCCGGCTCACGGGACTGCTGACCGCCGCCGGCCCGCTGCTGGAGGCCGTTCCGCACACTCTCGACCCCCTGCTCGGCCGCGTCACCGACCTGCCCGACCGCGACTTCCTCGACCGGCTCCCCGCGTTGCGCGG
Organism: Streptomyces bohaiensis; assembly: GCF_012033785.1. Lineage (GTDB taxonomy): Bacteria > Actinomycetota > Actinomycetes > Streptomycetales > Streptomycetaceae > Streptomyces > Streptomyces bohaiensis. The sequence goes on along the minus strand of NZ_JAAVJC010000055.1, from coordinate 322 downwards.
CGGCTTCGACACCCTGAGCCCGGCCGCCCGGGACCGCCTGCTCACCGTCGTCGAGGAGCGACTCGGCACCGCCCTGCCCGACGCGCCCGCCGACCCGGCGACGCTCGCGGCCAACGCCCGCGCCGACCTGGCCGCCCGCACCGTCCTCGAACAGCTCGGCCTCCTCCCGCCGCCGTCCCCGGCGACCGCCACCGCCGGCACCGTCCTCGACGGCCCGCCCGCCACCGCCGATGCGGCTGCCACCGCCGGCACCGCTCCCGCCGCCGAGACCTGCCCCACCGCCGTGGCCGGCGCAGCCCCACCGCCACCCGCCGAGCCGCCG
>NZ_JAAVJC010000054.1 GCF_012033785.1 Streptomyces bohaiensis | reverse complement strand
GCGCCGCCCGGCTCAGCCCGGCGGCGCCACCCGCACCTCCACCCCGGCCGACCGGAGCGCCGTCCCGGCGGCGGCCGGCGGCGCCGCGTCGGTCACCAGGACGTCCACCGCGTCCAGCCGGGCGAAGGTCCGCAACCGGTCCGCCCGCCACTTCGTCGCGTCCGCCACGAGCACCACCCGCCGCGCCGCGGCGAGCAGCCGGGCGTTGGTCGCGGCCTCCGCCAGGTTGGGCGTGGTCAGCCCCGAGGCGACCCCCAGCCCGTGGGCGCCCAGGACCAGGACGTCGACGTGGAACGCGGCCAGCGCCGCGTCGGCGACCGGCCCCACCAGTGCGTCCGACGGAGTGCGCACCCCGCCGGTCAGCACCACCTCCGCCGGGGAGGCGCCCGCGTCGAGCCGGTGGAACACCTCCGCCACCGGCAGCGAGTTGGTCACCACCGTCAGCCCCGGGACCGGCGACAGCTCCCGGGCCACCGCGCACACCGTGGTGCCGCCGCCGAAGGCCACCGCGCCCGCGCGCGGCAGCAGTGCCGCCGCGGCCCGCCCGATGCGCCGCTTCTCCGCGGCGCCCAGGGCGGCCTTCTCGCGGAAACCGGGCTCCACCGCCGGCTCGGCCGGTACCGCGCCGCCGTGGACCTTCCGCAGGGCCCCCTGCCGCGCCAGCACGTCGAGATCGCGCCGCACCGTCATCTCCGAGACACCGAGCTCGGCGGTGAGCTCCCCGACCCGTACCCCGCCGCGTCCGCGCAGCGCGGCGAGGATCAACGCCCGGCGCTGCCCCGCCAACAGACCGCCCCCGCCGCCCACCGGCGCCCTCCGCTCCGTGTGCCTCGCCCGGTCCGTGCGACCGGCCCGGCCCGTCATCCTCGCACGCCCCGAAACGCCCGAAGAAGGGGATTGAGCCCGCTCCGCGCGGGACAGGGGAAGGGGAAGTGACGGGTGGTCAGCACCGGCCGCCGCGCCGGCCGGTGAGCGAGGGGGCGGGGGAGATGGCACCGCAGGAGGTACCCGGCCAACGCGGCCGGCGGCGGGAGCCCCGACCCGCCATGGAACTGCTCGTCCACGGCGTCGGCGGCGCCACCCCGCAGCAGATGCTCGGGGACGCGCGGGTCTGCCGCGTCACCGGCGACGCCACCGCCTCCGTCCACCGCCGCACCGAGGACGCCGAGGACCGCCCCTGGGACGAACACGACCCGCTCCGGGAGGCGTACAGCTGGTCCAACCTCACCTCGGGCAACGGCGCCCGCGCTCTGTGGCTGCTCCTCCTGCCGTTCATGATCGTCAACGTGACGCACTGGATGCGGCCCGCGGTACGCGGCCACGGCCGTACCCACCGCCTCTACGACGCCCTCGTCCGGTTGATCGCGGTCTCGCTCACCGTCCTGCTGGTGAGCGGCGCCTGCGTCGTCGCCCTGGACGCCGTCGCCTGGCAGTGCGGGGCCTCCACCGCCTGCGCGACCCGCACCTCCTGGTTCTCCTTCGCCGCCGGCGACGGCTGGTGGGCCGGCCCCGGACGGCGGCTCGCCCTCGCCGCCCTGCTCCCCGCCGCCCTCACCGCCCTGCTCTGGTGGCTCTCCCACCGCACCTGGAGCACCTACGAATCGGCATACCCGCCGGTCCGCGTCCGGCAGAGCGCGACCGAGCCCGCCCCGCTCTCGCTGCCCGGCTTCTGGTACGGCCGCCGACTCGTCAGCCGACTGAGGTCCGCACACACCGCCGCCGGCCTGCTGACGGTCTGCGCCGCGCTGCTCACCGCGAGCCGCCCCCACGACCACGGCCCCGACGGCACCGCCGCCCTCGCCGTCACCGGGACGCTCCTGGCGGCCGCCACCGTCGGCGGCGGCGCGGCGGTCCTCGTCCTGGTGACCCGCTACGGCCGCAACGAGACGGAGATCGCGGACCCGCCGCCGCACCGCGCCGTCACCCTGCTGCCCCTCGGCTGCGCCGCGCTGCTCGCCCTGACGGCGGTCCACACCGCGTGGGACCGGCCCGCCTGGCAGGCGACGGGCGCGCTGCCCGGCACGGTCGTCTTCCCGGTGCTCACCGTCGTGCAGGGGGTCATGATCGTGGGGCTCGCCGCGGCGGCCCTGCGGCTCCACCGGCTGGCCCGCGACACCGACCGCACCGCACTCGCGGGACTCGGCGGACCCGCGGTGGCGCTGCTCTCCTGCGCGCTCGCCGGTGCCCTGACCGGCGGCGCTACCCAGCGGTTCACCGACTGGCTCACCGCCGGTTCCGAGGCCGTGCACGGCCCACCGGTCATGCTCAGTTGGCAGGCCGCCGCCATACCGTCGCTCATCGCGGTCGCCGCCCTGCTGGCACTGGTGGCCGCCGTCCGCGTCCGCCGGGACCGGCGACGCCTCGCGCCCACGGTCCGCGCCGCCTACCCGGAGGAGAGCGCCCCGCCGGACGACCACCGCAGCGGGACCATCGCGTCCGCGCTCGCCCGCGCCCGCCTCACCGACTCGGCGCCCGCCCTCGTCGGCACCCTCGCCGGTGCCTCGCTGCTGCTGGGCGTCGTCGCGGTCCTGGGAGCCTGGGGGACGGGACTTCCCCCGAGCCGGGCCGCGGCCGACGCCCCGGCGCCGCTGGCCGCCGTCGCCTCCCTCTCCGAGTCGCTCGGCTCCTGGATGCTCAGCGTCGCCGTGCTCGTCCTGATCGCCATGGGCCGCCGCGCCTACCGGGACCGGGCCGCCCGCCGCACCATCGGCATCCTCTGGGACGTCGGCACCTTCTGGCCCCGCGCGGCACACCCGTTCGCGCCGCCGTGCTACGCCGAACGCGCCGTACCCGACCTCTCCTGGCGCATCGCCACCTGGGTGGACGCCACCGGCGGACGCGTCGTCCTCTCCGGCCACTCCCAGGGCAGCGTGCTGGCGGCGGCCGCCGTCTGGCAGCTCGACGCACCGACCCGCAGCCGCGTCTCGCTGCTCACCCACGGCTCGCCGCTGGCGCGGCTCTACGGCCGCTGGTTCCCCAAGTACTTCGGTCCCCACGCGCTGCGACTGCTGCGGGAGGAGGTGCCCTGCTGGCGGAACCTCTGGCGGGCCATCAGGGTCGTCAGCTCGTAGGCGGTGTGCGAGGCGGCGACGGCGGTGATCTCCGCGTGGTCGTACGCCGGGGCCACCTCCACCACGTCGGCGGAGACCAGGTTGCACCCGGCCAGCCCCCGCAGGATCTCCAGCAGCTCCCGGGAGGTCATGCCCCCGGCCTCGGGGGTGCCGGTGCCGGGGGCGTGGGCGGGGTCCAGGCAGTCGATGTCGATGGAGACGTAGAGCGGGCGATCGCCGATGCGGGCCCGCAACTGGTCGGCGACCTCGTCGACCCCGCGCCGCATGACGTCGGCGGCGGTGACGATGCCGAACCCCATCTTCTCGTCGTCGTCGAGGTCCTTGCGGCCGTAGAGCGGACCGCGGATACCGACGTGGGAGAGGGCGGAGGTGTCGAGGATCCCCTCCTCGACGGCGCGGCGGAACGGGGTGCCGTGGGTGTACTCGGCGCCGAAGTAGGTGTCCCAGGTGTCCAGGTGCGCGTCGAAGTGGAGCAGCGCCACGGGCCCGTGGCGGCGGGCGGCGGCGCGCAGCAGCGGCAGGGCGACGGTGTGGTCGCCACCGAGCGTCACCAGCCGGGTGCCGGAGGCCATCAGCTCGTCCGCGGCGGCCTCGACGGTCTCGACCGCCTCCTCGATGGAGAACGGGTTGACCGCGATGTCGCCCGCGTCGGCGACCTGGGCGAGGGCGAACGGGGAGGCGTCCTGCGCCGGGTTGTAGGGGCGCAGCAGCCGGGAGGCCTCCCGGATGGCGTTGCCGCCGAAGCGTGCGCCGGGCCGGTAGGAGACGCCGCTGTCGAAGGGGATGCCGACGACCGCGATGTCGGTGCGCTCCACCTCGTCGAGGCGGGGCAGCCGGGCGAAGGTGGCGGGCCCGGCGTAGCGCGGTACGCGGGAGGAGTCGACGGGGCCGCGCGGCCCGGCGCCGGGGGTGGTGGAGGGGGCTGCGGACGGGTGCTCGTTGGACATGCCCGCAGGGTAGGCGGCCGGGGCGGGCCGGGTCGCTGGACGCGGCGCAGGAACCGCCGGTCACGTTTTGGCCACTGTGTACGGGCGCCGGGGTGCTGCCCGGGGCGACCGCCGCCACAATGGGATCATGTTTCCGGTTTCGCGTGTGCCGTCCCGTGACGAGCTGATCGACCACCTCGTGGGGGCCCGCATCGCCGGGGACGTGGCGACGCCCCGCGAGAACAACCTCGCCCATTACCGCGAGCTGGCCAACGGCAACCCGTACTACTGGTTCGGGGTGGACCTCGGTGACCGCTGGAGCGACGAGCAGGACGTGCTCGCGGTCATGGCGGAACTGTGCGGCGTCAACGAGGACCCCGGCCACCGCGCCGGCCAGGACACCATCGACCCCGAGTTGACGGTGGCCGGGCTGGACCGCGCCGCGGCGGAACTCGGCAAGGCGGCGGCCGACCGGTCGCGGGTGCTGACCGCCACCGGCCACCCGGGCGGGCTCCTCGACATGCACGCGCAGGTCGCGGCGGCGCTGCGGGCCGCCGGGTGCGAGCTGGTCCGGGTGCCGCTGGGGCTCACCGCCGACCAGGGCGTGGTGACGCAGCTGGCGGGGGTGGCGGTCTACGAACGCGGCGCCTCGCTCTGGCACACGCACTCGCCGGCGCCGATGTCGGAGATCCTCGCCGCGCTGCCGCAGGAGGGCGAGGCGCTGCCGGACCTGGTCTTCGCGGACCACGGGTGGGCGGGGTGCGCGGCGCAGCGGGGGATAACCACCGTCGGCTTCGCCGACTCCAACGACCCGGCGTTGTTCCTCGCCGAACACGAGGGGACGCTGGCGGTCTGCGTTCCGCTGGACGACCACGTGGTCAATCCGCGGTTCTACGAGCCGATGACGGCGTACCTGCTGGCCGCCGCCGACCTGGACTGACGCCCCCAGCGGCGACCGCCCGCCGGGTGACCCGGCCCCTCCGACGCCCCCGCAGCCAGGACCGCATGAGCGCGTCCCGACTGCGGGGGCGTTCGCACGGGAGGCGGCGAACGCCGTGCGGAGCGGGCCGGCGTCGCCCAGTGGCCGGTACACACCCCCACCCCTGTTCAATAACTACGTACCTGCGTAATCTTTCACCATGAGGAGCGACCGCACCGCCGCGCCCGGCGCTGCCACCCCGACCGCCGCCGAACCCGCCGAACCCGCCGCCGCCGAACCCGCCGGCCCCGCCGAGCGGGCCGCCCCGGACACCGCTGTCCTCGCCCAGCGGCTCGCCGACCTGACCGAGCGGGTCGCGGCCCTGGAGAACCGCGCCGCCGACACGGACACGCCCGCTCCGGCCGGGGAGCTGCCCGACCCGGACGTCTTCTGGGCGCTGCACCGGCTGCGCTCCGAGCTCGCCGAGCTGGGCGAGGACGACGGCGGGGTGATGATCGTCGGCACCGTCGCCTGCGGGCCGTCCGGCGGCCGCGCCGAGTGGCAGCAGGCCTTCGGCACCGCCGCGCTCCTGGAGAGCGACTGGACCTCGCTGGCCGACACCGTCGCGGCGCTCGGGCAGCCGGTCCGGCTCCGGCTGATCCAGGGGCTGCTCGCGGGCCGGTCCACGGTGGCGGAGCTGGTCGAGCTCGACGGGGTCGGCACCACCGGGCAGATCTACCACCACCTGCGTCAACTCGTCGCCGCCGGCTGGTTGCAGGCCGCGGGCCGCGGCCGCTACGAGGTGCCGCCCCACCGGTTGGTCCCGCTGCTCGTGACGCTGGGCGCGGCCCGCGGCTGACCCCGGCCCGGGCGGCACGGCACCGTGCCGCACCGCGACCCGCCGCCGCCCGCACCCCGGAAAGGAACCTTCCGTGCTCCTCGCCCTCTGGCGCCGCCACGGCGCCCTCACCTCCACCGGCACCGTCGTGATGGTGCTCACCGTCAGCCTCGGCGGGCCTCTCGCCCTCTACCTCGCCTCGGTGGCCGCGCTCCTCGCCGGACTGGCGGCCCAGTGGGCGCTGGTGAGGCGCCAGGCGCCGCGCGCAGGTGTGCCCGCACCGGATCCGGTGGTGCTGCCTGCCCCGTTCTCCGGCCGCTGGACCGCGCTGAACAGCCCGGCGAGCAAGGTACCGAGCCACACCCACGCCCTGGCGCAGACCTACGCGATCGACGTGGTGCGCTCCGGGCCGGACGCGCCGCCGGAACCGCCGTTCGCCTGGCTGTGGCCGCCGGTGCGCCGCCCGGAGCGGTACCCGTCGTTCGGTGAGCTCCTCACCGCGCCCGCCGACGGCACGGTCGTGGCCGCGCATGGCCGGTCGCGCGACCACCTGACCCGCATGTCGCCGGTCGGGCTGCTGCTGCTCGTGCTGGAGGGGTTCGCACGCAGTCAGGGCGCGTCGCGGCACCTGCTCGGCAACCACGTGATCCTCGACCTCGGTGACGGCAGGTACGCCGTCCTGGCCCACCTGCGACGCGGAAGTCTGCGCGTCGGGGTCGGCGAGCGGGTGGCGGCCGGTCAGCCCCTCGGTGAGTGCGGCAACTCCGGCAACTCGTCCCATCCCCATCTGCACTACCAGCTCATGGACGGCCCGGACGTGCGCACGGCACGCGGTCTGCCGTTCGCCTGGCACCACCGGGACGCGACGGGGGCGGAGCGCACGGGCGTCCCGGCGAACACCGAGGAGTTCACGCCGATACCCGCCGCTCCCCGGCCGGCCGGGGAGCGCGCCGGGTGAGGCCGGTCCGCCGACGGGCGACCGCTCACCGGGCGTTCACCACCCCGGCCGGCCGACCGGGGGCGTCGTTCACCTCGGCTTCCTAACCTGCCGGGCGTGCCCCGGGGCCGGCGGCCCCGCCCGACGCCCGACAGGACCCGTGATGCGCTCCCAGCCCCGCTCCCCCGCCGCTCCGACCGGCCGACCCGGCCGCCTGCGGTGGGCTGTGACCGGCCTGATCCTCCCGGCGGCGGTGTGCCTCGCGCTGACGGCGCCGCTCGCCGCTGCCGCGCCGGCCGGCGCCCCGGTGATCGCCGCCGCGCCCGCCGCTGTCCCGTTCCAGGGCGGCGGGGCCCGGGTGACCTGGGGCGTGGTCCCCGCGACCGCGGAGGGCGCCGACGGACGCGTATCGATCCGTGCCGAGGTGGAGCCCGGCGAGGAGCACCGGGACTTCGTCGAGGTCACCAACTTCTCCGAACGGCCGGTGACCTTCGCGCTGACGGCCTCGGACGGGGTGGTGGTGGAGACCGGCGAGTTCGACCTGCTCCCGGAGTCGGCGGAGCCGGTGGGCAGCGGCGCCTGGATCAGCGTGGACGACGAGCTCGCGCTGGAGGCGGGCAGCAGCGCGGTGGCCCCGTTCACGGTGCGGGTCCCCGACGACGCCCTCCCCGGCGACCACCCCGGGGGCATCGCGGTCTCGGTGCGGACCGCCGGCGAGGACGACCAGGGCAACGGAATCGCGCTCGACGCCCGCGTCGGGGTGCGCCTCCACCTGCGCGTGGCGGGCGAGTTGGCGCCCGCGGTGGAGATCGCCGACCTCACGGCCGCGTACCGGCCCTCCTGGAACCCCTTCCGCCCGGGGACGGTGGAGGTGTCGTGGACGGTCGCCAACACCGGCAACGTGCGGCTCGGTTCGGCCCAGGAGGTGACGGTGACCGGCCCGTTCGGCATCGGCACCGGCGCGACGGGCGAGCGGGCGGCCGAGCAACGGGAGGTACTGCCGGGGCAGCGCAGCCGCGAGGAGTCGCTGACCACCGAGGCGTGGCCGCTGGGCCGGCTCACCGCCGAGGTCGTCGGCGAGCAGGGCGCCGTGGGCGAGGACGTGGTGGAGGCGGCGCTGCGCGAGGTGCGCGCCGAGGTCCGTTTCCTCGCCGTCCCCTGGGTGCATCTCGCCCTGCTGGGGGTGCTGGTGCTGCTGGGCGGTGGCTGGTGGTGGCGCCGGCGGGCGCGCGGTCGGCGGCTGGCGGCGGTGGTGGCGGCGGCACGCGCCGAGGGCGCCGCCGCCGCGGGCGACGCCCTCGCCCGGGAGCGGGGGCCGAGCCCCGAGGAGCCGTCGTCCGGACCCGGCGGCGCCGCCGCGGCCGGGTGAACCACCGCTGCAAGCCACGGCGTTGCGGCCCTCGCCGGCGCGGCACCACCGTACGCCCCGATCAGCGGCGCCGCCGGCCACTGCTCGCGTCACCGGGTGCCGTGGGCACGTTCATCTCGGGCGGCCTCTCCCGTCACGCGACGTTCGGCCGGGATTGGGGGTCGGCTGCCAGGGTGCGAGGCGACGACGTTCACGTCACTCCCCCAGCGAAGGAATGCCATGCGCACTTCAGCTCTACGCCGGCGCCACCTCTGGCTCACCGGCGTGGTCACGGCCGGGCTGCTGGCAACCGCCGGTGCCACGCCCGCCGTTGCGTCCACCTCGGCCTCCTCGACCGCGGCGGGTGCCCCCGAGCGGGTGATCCTCAACCCGACGGCCGACCCGTCCACCTCGCAGACCGTCACCTGGCGGTCGGTGGGTGTCGCCTCGGACCTCCCCGCCTCCGTGGAACTGCGCCACCCCGACGGCCGCGTGGAGACGGTGCGCGCCGCCGTCACCAAGGAGATGACCGTGCCGGCCGGCCCCGCGGTCACCTTCGCGGCCGAGCTGACGGGGCTGACCCCGGGCACCACCTACGCCTACCGTGCTGTCAGCGGCGACGCGGCGGACGCGTGGAACTCCTTCACCACGGCGAAGGACGGCGACCAGCCGTTCACCTTCACCTGGTACGCCGACGGCCAGAACGACCTGACGGAGAAGTGGACGCCGATCGTCGAGCTGACCTCGCGTGCCTTCCCCAACTCCGAGCTGACCCTCCAAGCCGGCGACCTGATCGACCTCTCGGTGGAGAACGAGTGGGAGGAGTGGTTCACCGTCACCGACGGCGAGCGGCAGACCGAGAACTGGCTGCCCGCCATCGGCAACCACGAGTACAGCCGTGACGCCGCCGCCGACTTCTGGGACGCGAACTTCACCGTGCCGGACAACGGGCCGCGCGTCCCGGCGGACGCCTCCGCGACGGAGCGCCCGTACCTGGAGATCATCACCGAGCACCTGCGCAACCAGGTCTACTTCTCCGACTACCAGGGCGTCCGCTTCATCCAGCTGAACTCCCACACGGTCAGCCAGAACGCCGTCCAGAACGAGCAGGGCGTCACCCTGCCGGCGCTCTCCACCGCCGACTGGCGCACGCTCTTCTACGGCGTCCAGGCGCAGTGGCTGGACCAGGTGCTCGCGGAGGAGACCGGCAACTGGACGGTCGTCACCTTCCACCACCCCGCCTTCTCGGTCTCCTCGGGCCGCAACAACCCCGAGGTGCGGGAGAACTGGGTTCCGGTGATCACGAAGCACGACGTGGACCTCGTCCTCGCCGGGCACGACCACACCTACGGCCGCGGGTTCCTGAACGAGAACCGCACCGACGAGCAGGGCGTCACCGACGGTCCCGTCTTCGTCGTCTCCAACTCGGGTCCGAAGTACTACAACCTGGCGCCGGTCAACGACAACGTGTGGACCAACAACGGCGCCACGCAGCTCGTCCGCCACGCCTTCACCTCGATGGCCTCGGGCATCCGCGTGACGCCGGACAGCATCTCCTACGAGGCGCTGGTCGTGCAGAAGGGCTCCGGCGCCACCACCGGACTGGAACTGGGCGAGACCGTCGACTCCTTCACCATCTCCCGTGGCGAGGACGGCGCCAAGCGCGTCACCGAGGGCATCGAGCGCCGGGTGGCGACGGGACTCGGCGAGTCCACCGCCGACCCGGTCGAGGGTGACATCGTCGTCGAGGCCGTCGTTCCCGAGCGGGACATCGAGCCGGGCGCGCTGACGCTGACCATCGGCGGCGAGGGCGAGGTCGTCTCGCTGGGCGAGGCCGCCAACGGCGGCGACCGCTGGTCCTTCGGCGCCGCACTGCCGAAGCTGTCCGTGACCGACACCCGCTACGAGGCCGCCGGCTGGTCCGTGACCGGCGGCGCCGGCGACCTGAGCGGCACCGGCGGGGTCCTGACCTCCGGCTACCTCGGCTGGAACCCGCTCGTCCTGGGCGGCGCCACCGCCGAGTCCGGCCCCGCGGTCCCCGGTCTGCTCAACGGCGGTACCGGCCTGGCCGGTTCGCACCGGCTCGCCGCCGCCGACGACCACTCCCGGTTCGGCACCACGGAGCTCTCCGCCGACCTGGAGCTGGACGTGCCCGCCGCCACCGCGCAGGGCAGCTACCGCGGCGCGGTCCACGTCTCGCTGTTCCCGGTGGACTGACCTCCGCCCGGGCCGCAGGTGGGGCCGCCCGCACCCCGTGGCCGGGGCGCGGGCGGCCCCCGCGGTGTGCCGGGGCAGCTCAGCCGGTGCGGGGCACCCGGACGACGCCCTCCTGGATGACGGAGACGGCGAGGTCGCCGTCCCGGGTCCAGATCTGGCCGCGGGCCAGACCCCGACCGCCCTGGGTGGTCGGCGAGTCGGTGTCGTAGAGCAGCCACTCGTCGGCACGGAACGGCCGGTGGAACCACATCGCGTGGTCCAGACTGGCGCCGACCACGTCGCCGACGGTCCAGCCGCCCCGTCCGTGCGCCAGCAGCACCGAGTCCAGCAGCGTCATGTCCGAGACGTAGGTCGCGAGGCAGAGGTGGACCACCGGGTCGTCGTGGACCCCGGTGAGCGCGCCGGTGGTGCGGAACCACACCTGCGAACGGGGCTCCCGCGGGCTGCCCACCGTCGCGAACGGCGGCTCCGCCACGTAACGCAGGTCGATGGCCCGGCGCACGTCCAGCAGCCGCTCCGACACCGCGGGGTGCACGAACCGGTCCTCGTACTGCGGCAGTATCTCCGCCGCCGTCGGCAGCGTCTCCGGGTCGGGCGCCTCCGGCATGGGCTCCTGGTGCGTCAGCCCCTCCTCCGCGGTCTGGAAGGAGGCCGACAGGTGGAAGATCGGCTGCCCGTGCTGCACGGCGACGACGCGGCGGGTCGCGAACGACCTCCCGTCGCGGATGCGGTCCACGTTGTAGACGATGGGGGCGCCCGGGTCCCCCGGCCGCAGGAAGTAGGAGTGCAGCGAGTGCGGCAGCCGGTCCTCCACCGTCCGGCAGGCGGCCACCAGGGCCTGGGCCGCCACCTGGCCGCCGAAGACCCGCGGGATCACGGAGGGGTGGCTCTTGCCCCGGTAGATGTCCCGCTCGATCGGTTCGAGGTCGAGCAGGTCGAGCAGGCGGGCCAGGGTCTCGTTCATGTTCCAAGTTCTACCGGACGGCCCGCGGCACCGGCCCGCCGGGCACCGCGAGCCGCCGCGCCGTCACCAGTCGTGGACGGTGCCGTCGGCAAGCCGGTTCACCGGGAGGTAGGACCGGCGGTACGGGTGCCGGGCCGCCGCCGCGTCGTCGAGGTCGACGCCCAGGCCGGGCGCCTCGCCGGGGTGGAGACCCCCGTCGGTGAAGGTGTACGCGGCCGGGAAGACCTCCCGGGTCGCCGCCGAGTGGCCGGCGTACTCCTGGATGCCGAAGTTGTGCACCGCCAGCCCCAGGTGGAGCGCCGCCGCCAGCCCGACCGGGGAGATGTCCTCGGGGCCGTGGGTGGAGCCCTTGACCTGGTACAGGGCGGCCAGGTCGAACAGCTTGCGGAGCGGGGTGAGTCCGCCGAAATGCGTCACCGAGGACCGCACGTGGTCGACGAGTTGCTCGGCGAGCAGCGTCCGGTAGTCGAAGACGGAGTTGAACACCTCGCCGATCGCGAGCGGCGTGGTCGTCGCCCGGCGGACCAGCCGCAGCGCCTCCTGGTTCTCGGCGGGCGTGCAATCCTCCAGCCAGAACGGGCGGTAGGGCTCCAGGTCCTTGCCGAGCCGCGCCGCCTGCACCGGCGTCAACCGGTGGTGGGCGTCGTGCAGCAGCGGCAGCTCGGGGCCGAACTCGGCGCGCACCGCCTCGAGGACGGTCGGGATGTGGCGCAGGTAGGCGTCGGTGTCCCAGTCCTCGACCAGTGGCCGGTCCTGCTGGTGCGGCACCGTGCCCCCGCCGCCGTCCGGGGCGTGCACCCCGTAGACCGCCCGCAGCCCGGGGATGCCGCTCTGCACCCGCACCGCGCGGTACCCCTGGGCGAGGCGGGCGCGCACGGAGTCGAGGAGCTCGGGGAGGTCGCGGCCGTCGGCGTGGCCGTAGGCGGTCAGCCGGTCGCGGCTCGCACCGCCGAGCAACTGGTAGAGCGGCAGGCCGGCGACCTTGGCCTTGATGTCCCACAGGGCGACGTCCACCGCCGCGATCGCCGCCATCGTGACGGGGCCGCGGCGCCAGTAGGCGCCGCGGTACAGGTACTGCCAGGTGTCCTCGATGCGGTGCGGGTCGCGGCCGGTCAGCAGCGGGACGAGGTGGTCGCCGAGGTAGGAGGCGACGGCCAGCTCGCGGCCGTTGAGGGTGGCGTCCCCCAGGCCGGTGACCCCCTCGTCGGTGGTGATGCGGAGGGTGACGAAGTTGCGGCCGGGGCAGGTGACCGAGACGGTGGCGTCAGTGATCTTCACAGGCGGTCTCCTTCGGTGGTGCCGGTGGCACAGCGCGGAACGAGGGCATCATCCCGCCACGGGGCGCCCCGGCGGGAGCCCGCCCTGCCGCACGGGATCACCCCGGCGGGGCGCGGTGGGCGTCACGCGCCCGAGCCGGCCGATGAACGGACCGCCGGCGGCACCGCACAGCACCGAGGAGCGCAGCACAGCACCGAGGCCCGGTCCCTTGACAGGAACCGGGCCTCGGTCATGAGTAGCGGGGACAGGATTTGAACCTGCGACCTCTGGGTTATGAGCCCAGCGAGCTACCGAACTGCTCCACCCCGCGTCGGTGTGTGTCTTGACCCTAGCCCTCCGGTGGCCACCGGGGCAAATCCCGCCCCGGTACCCACCCCCGGCACGCTCAGCCGACGGGCGGACCGGGTGCGGCGTTTGCCGCCACGCACGCCGGGCATCGGCCGTAGTACGTCACCGTCGCCTGCGCGACCTGGAAACCGAACCGCTCGCCCTCGGGCAGCGCACTGAGGGGGTCGTCGGTGAGCCGGACGTCGCGGATCGCCCCGCAGCCCGAGCAGACCAGGTGCTGATGGGCCTCGTGCGCATTGGGGTCGTACCGCCGCACGCGACCGTCCGTGTTCACCTCGGTCACCTCCCCGAGGGTCACCAGCTCGCCGAGCGTGTTGTAGACGGAGGCACGCGAGATCTCCGGCAGCAGCTCCACGGCGCGCGCGTGGACCTCGTCGGCGGTGTAGTGCACGTGCTCACCGTCCAGCACCTCGGCGATCACGCGCCGCTGCGCGGTGAGCCGCCAGCCCCGGGCACGCAGTCGTCGCAGCAGGTCACTCATGGCATCCACCTTAGCGCGAACCTCTCCGGACCCCGAACAGGTACGGAATGAGTCGAGGTCTTGACTTGGACTGAGTCCAATATAGGATCGCATGCAGTCGAGGGCCAGACCCTCGCGTACACCGAGGACCCGAAGGGCGTGACAGGCGAATGACCGAGCAGACTGCGACGGGGCCGCTCACCACCGAGGCCGGCGCGCCGGTTTCCGACAACCAGAACAGCGAGACCGCGGGCCGTGGCGGACCGGTGCTCGTCCAGGACCAGCTGCTGATCGAGAAACTCGCCCACTTCAACCGCGAGCGCATCCCGGAGCGGGTGGTCCACGCCCGCGGTGCCGGTGCGTACGGCACCTTCACCGTGACCGCGGACGTCACCCGCTGGACCCGGGCGACGTTCCTCTCCGAGGTCGGCAAGGAGACCGAGACCTTCCTGCGGTTCTCCACCGTCGCCGGCAATCTCGGCTCCGCCGACGCCGTGCGCGACCCCCGCGGCTTCGCGCTGAAGTTCTACACCGAGGACGGCAACTACGACCTCGTCGGCAACAACACCCCGGTGTTCTTCATCAAGGACGCCATCAAGTTCCCCGACTTCATCCACACCCAGAAGCGCGACCCGTACACCGGCTCCCAGGAGGCGGACAACGTCTGGGACTTCTGGGGCCTGTCCCCGGAGTCCACCCACCAGGTGACCTGGCTCTTCGGCGACCGCGGCATCCCGGCCTCCTACCGCCACATGCACGGCTTCGGCTCCCACACCTTCCAGTGGACCAACGAGGCCGGCGAGGTCTTCTGGGTCAAGTACCACTTCAAGACCGACCAGGGCATCAAGAACCTCACCCAGGCCGAGGCGGACGAGCTGGCCGGCAAGGACCCCGACAGCCACCAGCGGGACCTGCGCGAGTCCATCGAGCGCGGCGACTTCCCCAGCTGGACGGTGAAGGTCCAGATCATGCCCGAGGCGGACGCGGCGAACTACCGCTTCAACCCGTTCGACCTCACCAAGGTCTGGCCGCACGAGGACTACCCGCTGATCGAGATCGGGAAGCTGGAGCTGAACCGCAACCCGGAGAACATCTTCGCCGAGGTGGAGCAGTCGATCTTCTCCCCGCACCACTTCGTGCCGGGCATCGGCCCCTCCCCCGACAAGATGCTCCAGGGCCGGCTGTTCGGCTACGGCGACGCCCACCGCTACCGCGTCGGCATCAACGCCGACCACCTGCCGGTCAACCGCCCGCACGCCACCGAGGCGCGCACCCACGGCCGGGACGGCTTCATGTACGACGGCCGCCACGGCGGGGCGAAGAACTACGAGCCCAACAGCTTCGGCGGCCCCGTCGAGACCGGCCGCGCACTGTGGCAGCCGACCACCGTTTCCGGCACCACCCAGGAGTCCGAGGCGCCCTCGCACGCCGAGGACAACGACTTCGTGCAGGCCGGTGACCTCTACCGGCTGATGTCCGAGGACGAGAAGGGCCGACTGATCGACAACCTGGCGGGAAACATCGCCGGCGTCTCGCGCGATGACATCGCCGAGCGTGCGATCAACAACTTCCGCCAGGCGGACGCCGACTTCGGCAAGCGACTGGAGGCCGCGGTCCAGGCCCTCCGCGGCTGAGCCCCCGCTCGCCGAGGGGCGGTCCCGGGGCGGACGGCGCACGCCGCCGCCCCGGGGCCGCTCCACCGCCGGCCCGTTCCCCCGCCCACCGGGCGGTGGGAGCGGGCCGGTGGCGTCGGCGCACCGGGCTCGCGCTCCGGGCTCTCGCGCTCCGGCTCAGCGGGAGGCGAGCACCGGCGTCCAGCAGTTGACGATGTCGCGCACCGACACGATGCCCGTCGGGCCGTCGTCGTCGAGCACGATGAGGTGGCGGAACCCGCCCGCGGTCATGGCGGAGGCGGCTTCCAGCAGCGTCCAGGTCGGCGCCGCGAAGACCACCGCCGTGGTGGTGTGGTCACCGGCGTGCTCGGCGTCGGGGTCCTGGCCCGCGCCGACGGAGCGCAGCACGTCGCGTTCGGTGATGATCCCCACCCCGCTGGTCGCGGGGTCGAGGACCATGGCCGCGCCCACGCGGTGGTGGGACATGAGCCGGGCCGCCTCGCGGAGCGTGTGCTCCGGGCCGACGGTCAGGATGATCGAGGTCATGGCGTCTCTGACGAGCATGGGGGCCGCCTCTCTCACGGCTCCCGCACCACGAGAACCGGATCACAAGCTCACAAGCGTTCTCCCGCCCATCGTCACACGCCCGCCGGGCCGCGACAAGGAAGCCCGTCACCGACCCGGCGCTTCCGGCCCCGCGCGGCTGAGCCCCGCCCGGGCACGGGTTCAGCCGCCGACGTAGCCGAGCAGCGCCTCGTGCAGCAGGCCGTTGGAGGCCGCGGCGTTGCCGCCATGGATACCGTCGCGCCCGTCCAGCCCGGTGAACCGGCCGCCGGCCTCGGTCACGATGATCGCGTTGGCCGCCATGTCCCACATCGACAGCTCGGGCTCGGCGCAGCAGTCCACCGTCCCCTCGGCGACCATCATGTACGGCCAGAAGTCGCCGTAGGCTCGGGTCCGCCAGGAGTCCCGGCTGAGTTGGAGGAAGCCCTCCAGCGCACCGCGCTGCTCCCAGCCGTCCAGCGAGGAGTACGCGAACGACGCGTCCTCGATCCGCGGGACCCCCGAGACCCGCATCCGGGTCGCCGAGGTGAGGCTGCGTCCGGTGTAGGCGCCGCCACCGCGCACCGCCCACCACCGGCGCTGGAGCGCGGGTGCCGAGACGACCCCCACCACGGGCTGCTCGCGGCCCTCCGCGTCGAGTTCGGTGAGCGCGATGAGGGTGGCCCAGACGGGCACCCCGCGGACGTAGTTCTTGGTGCCGTCGATGGGGTCGATCACCCAGCGGCGCGGGCCGGCGCCCTCACCGCCGAACTCCTCGCCCAGCACGGCGTCGCGCGGTCGCGTCCGGCTCAGCGAGAAGCGGATCAACTCCTCGGCCCGCTTGTCGGCCTCGGACACCGGCGTCATGTCCGGCTTGGTCTCCACCGCGAGGTCCAGCGCGCGGAACCGCTCCATCGTGGCGGCGTCGGCGGTGTCGGCCAGCACGTGCGCCAGCCGTAGGTCGTCGTCGTGTTCGGGCATGGCGCCACCGTATCCGGCGGTCCGCCGGTCGGCCACGGCCGGTCGCGCGGTGTATTGACACCGTGGCGGACCGCCCCGATCCTGTGCGGCAGCAGGCCGAGTGCCGATGCCGGAGGCGACGATGCCCACAGCGCGCGAGTCCTTGCTCGACGCGGCCAGTGCCGCCCTGGAACGCGAGTCCTGGGCGGAGGTGCGCATGGTCCGCGTCGCCGCCGGCGCCGGTGTCTCCCGCCAGACGCTCTACAACGAGTTCGGCGACAAGGCCGGGCTCGCCGAGGCGCTGCTGCGGCGTCGACTCGACGCCTTCGTCCGCGCCCTGGAGGTGCGGCTCCACCGCGCCTCCCGCGCCTCCCGCGACGAGCTGCTGGAACTGCTGGGCGAGTGGATCGTGCGGGCCGCCCGCAGCGACCGGCTGGTGCACGCCACCCTGACCGGCTGCCGCTGCGACGGGCTCCCCGTCCCGCCGGACGGCGCCGCCACTCTGGTGGGACGGGTGCGGGACCGTGCGGTGGAGGCGCTGGAGCGGCGCGGCAACGCGCCGATCGGGGACCCGGGCGCGGCACGCCGCTGCGAGACCGCGGTGCGGCTCGCCGTCTCCCAGCTCGTCGCCCCGGGCGCCGCCGTCCCGCGCCGGAGCTGACCGGCACCGGCCGTGCGCGCCGGGCCGAGCCGGCGGCGGGGCTCAGTCGCCCTCGCGCCGCTCCCGCGTCGCCAGCAGCCTGCGCAGGCTGTACAGCCGCGCCGGATCCGCGTGGCCCTCGGCGACCCAGGCGTCGAGGGCGCAGCCCTCCTCGTCGTGGCTGCACGACCGGGGACAGCCCGCGGTCCCCGGTTCCAGGTCGGGGAAGGCGAGCACCACCCGCGCGGGGTCCACGTGGTTCAGGCCGAAGGACCGGACGCCCGGGGTGTCGATCACCCAGCCCGGATCGCCCGGCAGCGGCAGCGCCAACGCCGAGGTGGTGGTGTGCCGGCCGCGGCCGGTGACCTCGTTGACATGCCCGGTGGCGCGGGCGCGGTCGGGGATGAGGGCGTTGACGAGGGTGGTCTTGCCCACGCCGGAATGGCCCACGAACGCGGTGACCCGGTCCTTCAGCAGTTCCCGCACCCGGCCCAGCGTCGCCTCGTCGAAGGACTCGGCGCTGGTGACGACGTGCCGCACCCCGATGGTGCCGTAGCTCTCCAGCAGGGTCTCCGGCGAGGCGAGGTCGGACTTGGTGAGGATCAGCAGCGGGTCCAGCCCCGCGTCGAACGCGCCCACGAGACAGCGGTCGATCAGCCGGGGCCGGGGCTCGGGGTCGGCGAGCGAGGTGACGATCGCCAGCTGGTCGGCGTTGGCGACCACCACGCGCTCGAAGGGGTCCTGGTCGTCCGCGGTCCGTCGCAGCACCGACCGGCGCTCCTCGACCCGCACGATGCGCGCCAGGGTGTCCGGCCGGCCGGAGTGGTCCCCGACGATGGCGACCCGGTCCCCCACCACGACGCCCTTGCGGCCGAGTTCCCGCGCTTTCATGGCGACGACGGTGCGGTCCTCCACGAGGCAGGTCAGCCTGCCCCGGTCGACCGTGACGACGAACCCCTCGACGGCGTCCTCGTGCAGCGGGCGCCGGTGGGTGCGGGGGCGGCTCCGGCCGGAGGGGCGGACCCGGATGTCGTCCTCGTCGGTGTTCTTGCCGTAGCGGCGCATGCCGTGCCGCCTCAGCCTCTCGCCCGCGCGCCGACCGGGCCGCCCGCGGCGTCCCCGTCGACCGCCAGCATGCGGTGCCACATCTCCGCGAAGTCGGGGAGCGTCTTCCCGGTGGTCGCGATGTCCTCCACCTCGACCCCCTTGACCAGCAGCCCGATCACGGCACCGGCCGTGGCGAGGCGGTGGTCGTCGTAGGTGCGGAAGACGCCGCCGTGCAGCGTGCGGGGGCGGATGCGCAGTCCGTCCGCGGTCTCGGTCACATCGCCGCCGAGGCCGTTGATCTCGCGGGTGAGAGCCGCCAGCCGGTCCGTCTCGTGGAGCCGCAGGTGGGCGACGCCCCGCAGCACGGACTCCGACTCGGCGAGCGCGGCCACCGCGGCGATGCCGGGCGTCAGCTCGCCGACGGCCCCGAGGTCGACGTCGATGCCGCGCACCCGGCCGGTGCCGCGCAGCGTCAGGCCGCGGTCGTCGAGCACGCACTCGCCGCCCATCTCCGTGAAGATCTCCCGCAGGGCGTCGCCCGGCTGGGTCGTCTGCCGCGGCCAGTCCGGGATCGTCACGCTGCCGCCGGTCAGCAGCGCGGCGGCCAGGAACGGCTGCGCGTTGGAGAGGTCCGGCTCGACGACCAGGTCGCGGCCGCGGAGAGCGCCGGGCATCACCCGCCACACGCCGTCCTCGCCGCCGGAGTCCGGGGAGTCGACCTGGGCGCCCGCCCGGCGCAGCATGTCCACCGTCATCCGGATGTGCGGCAGCGAGGGCAGTACGGCACCGGTGTGGCGCAGTTCCACGCCGCGGTTGAAGCGGGCCGCCGGCAGCAGCAGCGCGGAGACGAACTGCGAGGAGGCGGAGGCGTCCACCTCGACCCGCCCGCCCGCCAGCCCGCCGGCGCCGTGGACGGTCATCGGCAGGGCGCCCCGGCCGTCGTCGTCGATGCGGGCGCCGACGGCGCGCAACGCGTCGATGACGCCGTGGAGCGGGCGCTCGTGGGAGCGGGCGTCGCCGTCGAACCGGACGTCGCCGTCGGCGAGGGCGGCCACCGGCGGCAGGAAGCGCATCACCGTGCCGGCGTTGCCGACGTCCACCGCGGCGCCGCCCCGCAGCGGAGCGGGAATGACACGCCATGCCTCGCCGCCGGTGGAGCCGGTCTCCGGGCCGGCCGAGGCGGAGGCGACGGTCTCCTCCACGCCGACACCGAGCGACCGCAGGCCCTGCGCCATCAGCAGCGTGTCGCGGGAGCGCAGCGGGCGCCGCAGCCAGCCCGGTTCACCGGCCAGCGCGGCCAGGATGAGCGCGCGGTTGGTGACCGACTTGGAGCCGGGCACCGCGACGGTCGCCGCGACGCCGTCGTGGGCGGTCGGTGCTGGCCAGAGCGGGGCGGGGGCGCTGCGATCCGTCATGGGGCCACTGTAGTGCGTCACCCAGTGTCACCCGATCGTTCCGGTCCCCGCCCGGGACGTCCCGCCGGGCCGTCGCGGCGGGGCAGGGGCCTGCGGGAGCGGTCGACGCAGTGCCCGGACGGGTGAGGTGCCGGCGGCCGGATCAGAACGCGACCAGCCAGCGGACGGCACCGACCAGTGAGAGCAGCGTCACGGCGTGGAACAGCAGCAGCCACACCGCCGCCGGGAGGCGGGTGAGCCGGGCCAGCTGGTCGGCGTCGGAGTCGCGCGCACCGCCGCGGCGCCGTTTGCGCTGGAGCTCGAACACCGGCCGGATACCGCCGAGCAGGAGGAACCAGACGGCGACGTACGCGAAGGCGGCCTGCACCTGTGGCCCGGTGAGCCAGGAGACGAGCAGGAAGAGCGCGCCGGTGGCGACGACCGTGACCACGCCCCAGAGGTTGCGGATCATCACCAGCATCGCCAGCAGCAGCGCGGTGGACCCCCACAGCAGCATGGTGATGCGGCCGGCGCCCAGCAGCGCCGCACCGGCCAGCCCGAGCAGCGAGGGCGCGATGTAGCCGGCGGCCGCGGTGAGGACCATCCCGAACCCCGTCGGCTTCCCGCGGGAGACGGTCAGCCCGGAGGTGTCGGAGTGCAGGCGGATGCCTTCGAGCTTGCGACCGGTGAGGAGCGCCACCAGGCCGTGGCCGCCCTCGTGCGCGATGGTGACGGCGTTGCGCGTCACGCGCCAGATCCCCCAGGGGGCGACCAGCGCCAGCGCCGCCCCGGCGGTGGCCAGCACCAGCCAGAGTTCCGGCGCCGGCTGGGTGCCGGTGACCCGGGCCCAGAGTTCGGTGATGTCTGCGATGTCCATGCGTCCCTCGGCGTGCGGCGGGTCGGCGGCGTGCCTCCCCCGTCGTGCGGTCCGTCGATCCGCCGGCGCGGCCCCGGGGTGGGGCGCGGGCGGCGGGGGGCCGATCCTATGCGGGACCGGGGTACGGGCGGCGTGAGAACCGGGCACCGCCGTCGTCACACGACGGGACGCCGGCGGGTGCGGCAACGACGAGGCCCGGACCGCTGGGCGGGTTTCCCCGCCCGGAGATCCGGGCCTCGTACTGCAGGGTGAGTGACGGGACTTGAACCCGCGGCCACCTGGACCACAACCAGGTGCTCTACCAACTGAGCTACACCCACCATGACCGGCTCTTCTCGCACCGGCCGATATGAGTGTACAGGGTTCCGGGGGGTGCTCGCTCCCCGCTTTCGGTGCGCCCGGCGGGGCTCAGTCGAGCGTGTGCCGGGCGGCGATCTCCCGGGCCGCCGCCGAGTCCGGTCCGGGCTGCGGCACGAACACCGCCTCGCGGTAGTAGCGCAGTTCGGCGATCGACTCGCGGATGTCCGCGAGCGCGCGGTGGTTGCCGCGCTTCTCCGGGCTGTTGAAGTAGGCGCGCGGGTACCAGCGGCGGGCCAGTTCCTTCACGGAGGAGACGTCGATGATGCGGTAGTGGAGGTGGCTCTCCAGCGCGGCCATGTCGCGGGCGAGGAAACCCCGGTCGGTGGCGACGGAGTTGCCGCACAGCGGGGACTTGCCGGCCTCCGGGGCGTGCTCCCGGACGTACGCGAGCACCTGTGCCTCGGCGTCGGCGAGGGTGGTGCCGTCGGCCAGTTCCTCCAGCAGCCCGGAGGAGGTGTGCATCTGACGCACCACCTCGGGCATCTGCGCCAGCGCCTCCTCGGGCGGACGGATCACCACGTCCACCCCGTCGCCGAGCACGTTCAGCTCGGAGTCGGTCACCAGCGCGGCCACCTCGACGAGTGCGTCGGAGGACAGCGAGAGGCCGGTCATCTCGCAGTCGATCCACACCATGCGATCGTTCATGCGCCCACCCTACGGCGTGGCCCCTGCGGCGGGCCGCCGCGGGCGACGCCGGATGCGCCTCGGCCCCCGGCGGGCTGCCGGGGGCCGAGGCGTCGCGGAGGGGCGGTCAGCGGACCGGCCCGGCTCGCGTCACTGCGGGGGCCGCACCCGCTGCTGCGGGAGTCGCGGCGGGTAGACGTCGACCGGCGCCTTGGTGCGCGTGGCGGACTGGCCGACCGCGGCTGCGGCCTGCTGCTGCTGACGCGCCCGGTAGGACGCCCGGTACGCCGCGGGCGACGAACCGAGCTGGCGCCGGAAGTGTCCGCGCAGGGCGACGGGCGAACGGAAACCGCACCGCCCCGCGACCTCGTCGACCGAGTAGTCGGACACCTCCAGCAGCCGCTGCGCCTGGAGCACCCGCTGGGTGATCAGCCATTGCAGCGGCGCGCTTCCGGTCAGCGACCGGAAGCGGCGGTCGAAGGTTCGCCTGCTCATGTAGGCACGGGCGGCGAGCGTCTCCACGTCGAACTGCTCGTGGAGGTGCTCCAGTGCCCAGGCCACGACCTCGGCGAGCGGGTCGGCGCCGATGTCCTCGGGTAAAGACCTGTCCAGGTGCCGTTGCGGCCCCTGGGCGGCCTCCGCCGCGGGTGGGCGCCTCGCCGGGAGCACCAGCCGCCGGGCGAGTGCCTGTGCCGCCTCGGGCCCGTGGTCGACGCGCACGATGTGGAGACACAGGTCGATGCCGGCTGAGGTGCCCGCCGAGGTCAGGATGGACCCGTCGTCGACGAACAGCTCCCGGGGGTCCACGTGGACCGAGGGGAACCGCTTGGCGAGCGTCGGGGCGTACATCCAGTGGGTGGTCGCCAGTCTGCCGTCCAGCAGGCCGGCGGCACCGAGCGCGAACGCGCCCGTGGAGAGGCCCACCACGCGGGCCCCCTCACTGTGGGCGCGCCGCAACGCGGCGAGTGCCGGTGTGGGCGGCGGTCCGGTGATGGAGCGCCAGGCGGGCACGATGATCGTGCCGGCCCGCGAGAGCGCTCCCAAACCGTACGGGGCTCTGAGTTCGAGCCCTCTGGTGGTGCGTAGTGGTCCGTCCTCACCCGCGCACGCGAGCAGGCGGTAGCGCGGTACTCCGGAGTCCTGGCGGTCGACGCCGAACACCGAGAGCGGGATGGAGCTTTCGAACAGTGGGCTTCCGCTGAACAGCAGCACCGCGACGATCTCGCGGCGGCGTCGGGTGGCGAGGCTGTCCACCGCGAACGAGCGGTGCCCCTTCGCGGGTTCGGGGCCGTGCATTGGGTCCTGGCTCATGCTCCTCAGTTCCCTCGGTTGTCGCATCCTCTCGGTCCTGCACGTTTCCCCCGACGTGTTTGCCAAGATCGAATCTACTGCGTCGGACGAGGTGGCCGGGACCAGTTCGGCACTCGCCCCGCTTCGACGACATTGCTCCATGGCGCGAAGCATTCGTTCAGGAAGCGTTCCATGCCGCGGCGACGGACGGAAGCGCGCGTTGCGCCCCAACTCCCCCTGGGCAGCGCGTCTCACGCGCCGCTCGGGGGCTGCGGGCAGGCACGGGTCCTCGCCTGTCACACAGCCACTGAGCCACCGGGGCCCCCTCACTGGCCTGGGAAGTTGGCCGAAAATAGGAGTTATGACGGACTGGTTCGGCCGACGGCGGTCGGGCCGACCGGACGGAGGTGCCGCCCGGTCGGAACCCAGCGGCAGCACCGCTGACATTCCGCCACAGATAGAACACGCTCGGCCACCCCTTCCGCAAGGCGGCCCGGGGCCGGGCGGACGCGCGCCCGGCGGCGGGACGGGACGCACCCGTCGCGACCTGCGGCGCGTGCGCGGTCGGTCGAGGGACCGGAACTCCACGCGCCCTCGGAGCGGCGCCGGGGAGCGGGGCACGGTGCCCCGCATCGACCGCCCGCGTACGCGTCGGGCGCGCGGGCCCGTGCGCCACGCCTTTCGCCGGCGGCACAGCCGCCCCGGTGCCGGCCGGTACCGCCGGGCGGGGGCACGGCCCGGCGCCGGCGGTCCGGCGCCGGGGCGAGCCGGTCGGTTCGCTGGGCAGCGCCCGGGGGACGCCGTATTCTGGAGCCACGGCCCGCACGGCGTGGTGACCCGCCCACCGGTCCGGTTCTCCGTCCTTTCGCACCGCACGAGGGCACTCCGGCGAGACAGTTCGAGATACCGATGGCTGGCTACGAGGTACCCGACCCGGCCGACCGCAAGCGGGGCGTCGTCGATCCGTCGACGACGACTCCGAGCGAGTCGGAGGACGAGGCGTGCGTGTCCCGCGACCCGGCGTTCCGCCACGGGGTCGTCGTCGGGTTCGACGGATCGAACTCCAGCGAACGCGCCCTCGCCTACGCGGCCGGCATGGCCCACCGCTCCGGCTCGGGGCTGATCATCGTGCACGTCGCCAACCGCCTGCCGACCACGGTCTGGGCGGGGTGCGAGCCGCCCGCACTGGTGGACGTCCCCGACCACCGCACCGAAGTGCTCGGGCTGGAGCTGGCGTGCGCGGACCATCTCAGCGAGGTCCCCTGGGTCCTGCTGGAGCGCGGCGGGGACATCTGCCACGAGCTGGAGGAGGTCGGGCGGGAGTACGCCGCCGACGCGATCGTCGTGGGCTCCACCCACGGCCTCCTGGGCCGGGTCTTCGGCACCGTCTCCGGCCGCCTGGTGCGGCGGGCCGAACGCCCGGTGATCGTCATCCCCTGACGCCGGGCCGCCCCGCTCCGGCCCCGCCCGGCCCCGCCCGGCCCGCCGGCCGGCCCGCCGGTGCGCTCCGGCT
>NZ_JAAVJC010000547.1 GCF_012033785.1 Streptomyces bohaiensis | reverse complement strand
GCGCCCGGCGACGGCTATCGCCGCCGCCGAGCCGAGGAGGGTGGTGGCGGTCGTCGCCGCCGCGGTGCGTGCGCGCATGCCCTCCACCATGACGGGGCGGAGCGGCCGAGGCGAGTGG
Source organism: Streptomyces bohaiensis (assembly GCF_012033785.1). Classification (GTDB taxonomy): domain Bacteria; phylum Actinomycetota; class Actinomycetes; order Streptomycetales; family Streptomycetaceae; genus Streptomyces; species Streptomyces bohaiensis. The sequence continues at coordinate 885 of NZ_JAAVJC010000547.1, read as the reverse complement.
GCGCGCGCGGGAGGGTGAGGTTCGTGCCGATCCGGGCGGCCGGCGTCGGGGCGGCGTGCGGCGGTGCGCTCAGTCACCGGTGACGGGCGAGTCCTGCGGGTCCTGCGGGTCCCGTGGGCTGCGTGGGTCCTGCCGGCCGTAGCCGGCGAGGCGTTCGGTGGCCTCGGCGAGCTGGGCGTCGGTGAGCAGCGTGGGACGGGCGCCGGGGACGGCGGCCGCGGTGAGCCACAGCCGGCAGAGCCACTCCAGCTGCGCGGTGCGGTCGAAGGCCTGGTCGAGCGCGGCCGCGGGGGCGCCGGTGCCGTAGGTCACGGCGCCGTGGTTGCGGAGCAGGCAGCCGGTGCGGTCGCGCAGGGCGTCCACGGTGCGCTCCGCCAGCTCCCGGCTGCCGTAGAGGGCGTAGGGGGCGACCCGGACGGGGCCGCCGAGCAGTCCGCCGACGTAGTGGGCGGCCGGCACCTCGTCGTGGAGCAGTGAGAGGGCGGTGGCGTGCAGCGCGTGGGTGTGGACGACGGCGGTGGCCGGGGTCGCGCGGTGGACGGCGAGGTGGAGCGGGAGTTCGCTGGTGGGCGCGAGTGTGCCGTGGACGCGGGTCCCGTCGGGGCGGACCGCGAGGAGGTCGGCGGCGCCCAGCCGGTCGTAGGGCACTCCGGTGGGGGTGATCAGGACCAGGTCCCCGACGCGGACGGAGAGGTTGCCCGAGGTGCCGACGACGAGGCCGTCGGTGACGGTGCGCCGGGCGGTGGCCAGCAGGTGCAGCCAGGCGTCGACGAGTTCGGGCGCGGGCGGGGCGGCGGAGGGCGCGGAGGGCCGGTCGGCGGTCATGACCGGACGGTAGCGGAGCCCGGCGGTCCGGGGCCGGGAGCGGTGCTCCCGGCCCCGGAC
>NZ_JAAVJC010000546.1 GCF_012033785.1 Streptomyces bohaiensis | reverse complement strand
GCGCCGGCGGCGGCGCGACGCCCGGGGCCGGCCGGGCGCCGACGGCCCGTCACTCCGGCCGCGCCGCCTGCCAGGCCCAGGAGGTGCGGCGGGCACGGCCGGGAAGTTCACCGCGCCCGGTGCACCACAGCAGGACCGCGGTGGGATCGCCGGCGCCGGTGGGGGCCTCGGGGAACAGCCGGCGCAGTACCGCGGCGCTCAGCTCCGAGGGCGGCTCCCACCCCGGCTCCAGCGTGCGGGTGATGTCCCAGGTGTGGAGCAGGGTCTCGGCGGTCCCCATGGCGGCGAACCCCGCCGGGTCGCACGGTCCCCAGTGCCAGGCCCGGTCCTGCGGCGAGGAGCGGGCGAGGGCGGCGAGCAGCAGCGCGCCGCAGGCGTCCACCACACGCAGCACCTCGGCGGGCCCGGTGGCGGTGGGGACCACGAGGTCGAACGCCAGGTACCGGTCGTCCGGCAGTCCGGCCACCTGGCCGGCGTAGGCGGCGAGGTCGTGCGCCAGGTGGGCCGCGGTCTCCCGGCAGCTCCACGTCAGGCTCCCGGCGGGGCGGTCCCAGTCCTCGTCGGCGTGCGGCCGCAGCGCCCGCGCCGACACGGCGAGGGCGTCGGCGAGGACGTGGGCGAGGCATTCGTGGCCGAGCTGCTCCATGGCAGGCGACGGTAGGGGCGTCCCGTCGGCGTCGCAACGGCTGCCGCACGGGGCGTTGACGTCCGGTCGCGGCGGATGGACACTCGCCGCACCCAGCAAGCGTTTGCCACGGACCGCTGCGGCCACCCCCGGGCCGCGGCGCCCCGCCGTCCTCCGGCGGCGCCGGTGGGAGCGCTCCCACCCACATTCGGAGTGATCGCATGCACCGGGACCAGCCCCGCTCCCCCGCCCGCCGCCGACGTCCTCGCGGCGCGCTCGCCGTCACCGCGGCCGCCGTGCTCGCCACCGCCGCCGGCGCCCTGGCCGGTCCCGCGCGAGGAGATCGTCGTCACCTCCAAGCTGCCCGGCCGCCCCCACCGCCACGCCGATGCCCTCGCCGCC
>NZ_JAAVJC010000545.1 GCF_012033785.1 Streptomyces bohaiensis | reverse complement strand
GACATCACCCACACCGCATCCCAACGCAACAAAAGCACCCGCACCGCACCCAACCGCTCCCTCCTCTACACCGACACCCGCCGCTCCACCACCGCCACCATCGGCCACACCATCCTCGACGAACTGACGCCGCTGTCACTGTGCCTGACGGCGGTCGGCTGGCTCACCAGCCGCTACGCCGAGTCGATGCGGGCCCGTATCCGGCAGGCGTTCGACCGGGTGCGCGGGGAGTCCCCGACGACGGACCTCGCGTCGCTGTACTTCGCCTGCCTCCCCGCGCCGCACGCGGATTCGACGGCCGAGGCGGAGCGCGTCCAGGCGGAGCTGCGCGAGCGCTGGGCACGGATCATCGACGCACCCGAGGGGGTCCGGCGGGTGCAGCTGCGCTCGGAGGACATCGCGGAGCGGGTGGCGCAGGAGTTCGGCGGTCCGCGGGACGGTTGGTCGCTGTCCCGGTACGTCAGCCCGGACGTCCTGGTCGTCGCCGACAGCACCGACGCCGTGGCCCGCGGCGACTTCTCCCTCGTCCTCGGCGAGCTGCACATCGCGATGAACACCGTGGCCGCGTCGCTCTTCGTGCACCAGCACCCGGCGATCGAGGAGTTGGTCGCGGAGACCACCCGTGACTTCCCCGGCCCGCGGCTGACGCCGATGCTGCCCAAGGAGCTGCCGCTGAAGTGGTCGGCCCGCAGCAGGCCGGCGCTGGAACGGGACGAGGACTACGCGGTCGCGCTGGCCGACCACACCGGCGACCCCTACCGCGAGCGCTGCCTGCTCAGTGCGGACGTGACGGTCGCGGACCGGGACGGCCGGCTGACCGCGGTGCTGCCCGACGGGGCGGAGTTCGACGTCCTCGACGTCTTCGGCCACGCCCTCACCAACCGGGTGATGGACCGCTTCGCGCTGCGGCCCGACGCGGACCACGTGCCGCGGGTGACGATCGACCGGATGACCGTCCAGCGCGAGTCCTGGCGCTTCACCGGCGACGACCTCGACTTCGCCGACGAGAAGAACGAAGCCCGCCGCTGGA
>NZ_JAAVJC010000544.1 GCF_012033785.1 Streptomyces bohaiensis | reverse complement strand
GCGGTGCCCTGCGGCGCCGCGGGAGCGGCGGTCAGGAACCGGCGCCCGGGCGGCGCAGCGCGAGGAAGGCGACGACCGCACCGGCGACGCCGGCCGCCAGGCCCAGGCCGCCGAGCACACGCGCCGTGGTGTCGGAGGCCGAGGACTCGGCGGTGACGCCGGAGGCCGCGGCGGTGCCGTCGCCGTCCGCCTCGGGGGCGGCGGCGCCCTCGGCCGCGTCGTCCCCGCCGTGGCCGTGGCCGTCGTCGGCGGACGCGGTGAGGGTCAGGGTCGCGGCCGGGTACTCGGCATCGTCGGTCGGCTCGTCGATCCAGCGCACGACCTCGTCCGAGTCGTAGGTCTGGATCGCCTTCAGCACCAGCTGGTCCACGTCCGCGGGCAGTCGGCCCACGGAGAGCGGGAACTGCTGGAAGGTGCCGGGGCTGATCTCGCCGCCGGTCCAGATGATCTTGCTGGGTGCCTCGGTGACCTGGCTGCCGTGGACCTCCAGCGGCTCGTCCAGCTCGGCCGTCTCGACCTCGACCTCCCAGCCCGGCACCGCCTGCGGCTGGACCGAGGCGAGCGGGTGCTCGGGGTCGAGGTGCAGTTCGACGGCGACGGTGGAGGCGTCGTCACGCTCGTTCGGCACCTTCACGTTGACGGTCGCGTACCCGCCCCCGGGCACCTCCCTGGGGTCGATGGTGACGTGCGCGGACGCGGGCGCGGCCATCGCGAGGACGGCTCCGGCGGCGACGGCGCAGCCGAGGGCGACACGGGCACGGCGAACGAGAGGGGTGGTCATGACGACTCCTGGGTCCTGGGTGAAGGAGAGGGGACGCGCGCCAGGACGGCGCCGTCCCCACCAGAAGAGAGCGCTCGTCAGGCCGCGAGGGTCAGCCGGTCGGTCGACCGGTCGCGGACCGCGACGGGAGGACCGCGACGGACCACGGCGTCGCCCAGGACCCGGCCGGAGGTGGCGGGTGTCGGATGGTGCCCGGTGCCGCGCGGCCGCACGGGCGCGGCACAGCCGGCAGGAGGTCGGCCGCAGAGCAGCAGCGCTGCCGCCACGGCGACGCGCAGCGCGCCCGGCAG
>NZ_JAAVJC010000543.1 GCF_012033785.1 Streptomyces bohaiensis | reverse complement strand
GGGTGGCCGGGTGCTGCGCCGCCGGCGAACCGGGGAGGCCCGGCGGCGCTCCCGTCGCCTCCGGGGCCCCGGGGCCCCCCGCGGCTCCCCCGGCCACCTCGCCGGTGCCGCCGCCGTGCAGCTCTCCGGGGTGCAACTCCAGCAGCACCCCGGTCACGAAGCTCTCGTCCTCGCCGAGCCGGAGCCGTCCCGCGCGGAGCTGCGCCGCGCGGCGCAGCGCGGAGTCGATGCGCTCGGAGACAGCGCCCAGTGACTCCTCGTACTCGGCGGCCTCGCGGAACGCGCCCAGGACGACCGCGACCGAGTCGGTGGCCTCCAACCCCTTGCCCCGCACGTCGCCGAGGATCAGCCGGACGCCGCGCGGGGTCTGGACGGCCCCGTAGAGATCGCCGCCGATCAGGGCCTCCCGGTCCGCCGTGCGGTAGCGCGTGGCGAGACGGATGCCGTCGATGGTGCCCGGCGGGTCGGGCACCATGGCGCGCTGCACCGCGGCGGCGACCTCGCGCGCGGTGAGCACCTGCCGGGTCCGGCGGCCGACGAGCTGGTTGATGCCCACCGCCAGCGCGGCGACCGTCGCGACGGTGAGCACCTGGAGGACCGCCTCCAAGGAGGTCGAGGGATCGATCCAGATGTGCATGACGGTCGCCATCAGGACCGCCACGCCGGCGGTGACGATCGTGGCCCGGAGCCCCTGGATGGCCGCGGCGACGAGAGGGGCCGCGGCGAGGAAGGGGGCGAAGGTGACGCGGGGCGGGGTGGCGAGTGTGAGGACGAGCGCACCGACCAGCAGCAGCGTGGGCAGCGCGGCAGCCGCCCGTCGGAGCCCGGGGGCGCGCACTGCTGTCAGTCTCCGGTGGATCGCCACGTACCCAATGTGCCGCGCGGGGGGTGACCTGGCGACTCGGCGGCGCCCGGCGGGGCCGCGCCGTCACGGGGTGCAGTCGGGGGTGTGCGAGCCGCGGCGGAGGGGACGGCACCGACGCGTGGGGGCGGAGTCCCGGTGGCGTGGGTGCCGGAGCGGGCGGACCGACGCGGGCGGGCGCGATGCGCACGGCGCGTCCGCGTGGATGGCGCGCCCCGCGGTCGC
>NZ_JAAVJC010000542.1 GCF_012033785.1 Streptomyces bohaiensis | reverse complement strand
GATACTGACCGACAGCGACAACGACCTGGCCGAGGCGCTCGCCCGTCACGTCGCCGTGGAGTTGGGCGAACCGACCAGCCTCCGGGGCGGCGTCGCCCTCCCGGGGCGGTGCGCCCGCACCGGGGAGCCCGCTGCCGGAGCCGGGGTCGTCGGTGAGGTCGAACTGCTCGACCGGTACGGCGGCGGCGCGCTCCCCCGTGCGCTGTCCCGCGTCCCAGGGCCCGGCGAGCGAGACCGTGGCCGCCGCTGCCATCAGGCCGGCGACGGCGGAGACCGCGGTCAGCCGCCAGGTGTCCCGGTGGCGCCGCGCGGCGGCCCCCCGTACCGGAATGTGCACCCTCCACCAGCCCCTTTCGCACGCACACCCTTGCGTGGGGGACACTTAACCACCTGATCGACCGCCCAGAAGTCTAAGGAGCCTCCCCGTGGAGTTCGACGTCACCATCGAGATCCCGAAGGGTTCGCGGAACAAGTACGAGGTGGACCACGAGACCGGCAAGATCCGGCTCGACCGCCATCTCTTCACCTCGACGGTCTACCCGGCGGACTACGGGTTCGTGGACAACACCCTCGGCGAGGACGGCGACCCGCTGGACGCGCTGGTCCTGCTCGACGAGCCGACCTTCCCGGGCTGCCTGATCCGCTGCCGCGCCATCGGCATGTTCCGCATGACCGACGAGGCCGGCGGCGACGACAAGCTGCTGTGCGTCCCCTCCTCGGACCCGCGGATGGAGCACCTGCGCGACATCCACCACGTCAGCGAGTTCGACCGGCTGGAGATCCAGCACTTCTTCGAGGTCTACAAGGACCTGGAGCCCGGTAAGTCCGTCGAGGGCGCCGACTGGGTCGGCCGGGTCGAGGCCGAGGCCGAGATCGAGCGCTCCTACAAGCGTCTGGCCGACGCCGGCGACAAGCACTGATCGCGCGGGCCCCGGCCCGTCCGCACGGCTCGCCGCAGCGGCGGCAACCGTGCACCGCAGCGCCCGACGGGGGCGCCGCGCCCCGCGGGGTGCGGCGCCCCCGTCGTCGTTCCGGGGCGCTCCAGGCCCGCGCGGTGCTGGACATCATGGAGCCGGTGCTGGCCGGCCTGGGTGCGGCCCACCGCGCCGGGATGGTCC
>NZ_JAAVJC010000541.1 GCF_012033785.1 Streptomyces bohaiensis | reverse complement strand
CGCCCGTCGGCCGCGCCGACGCCGTCGTCCCCGTCGCCCCCGCGGACTCCGCCCGCTCCCGCCGCTCCGGTCGCCCGCGCCGCCACTGCGGTGCGGGGCGGCGCGGTGGGACGCGGTGGGGGCGCGTCAGACACGGCGGACCAGCTTCTCGGAGTGGACCCCGACCTCGGCCAGCCAGCCGCGCAACGGCTCGGGGTCGCCCTCGTCCACCAGGGCGAGGACCACGTCGGAGAGGTCGGGGGCGCGCTCGCCGTCCACGGTCAGCACCGGCCCGTCGAGCCAGTCCAGGGCCGGCGCGCCGCCGGCGGTGTCCACCACGGTGCGGCAGACGGCGGCGGCGACGTGCTGAGCGAGGAGTTCCCGGCCGCTCGGCGGCGGTGGGGCGGGAAAGGCCAGCGGTGCCGCCGCGATGGTGCTGGCGGGGGCGACCGGTTCGGCGTCGTGCTCGGCACGCGCGGTGGCCGCGGCGAGCCGGGCGGCGAGCGCGTCGGTGAAGTCGCCGTCGTCGGAGGCGAGGCGCAGCAGTACCGCGCCGAGCGCCGGGGCCCGTTCGCCGCCCCGGGCGGGTACGGCGGCACCGCCGAGGGCATCGGCGAGCCGGGCCGCCCGCTCGCGCCACAACCGGTCCACGATCTGCGCCGGGTAGGCCGACCAGCTGACCGCCTCCCAGGCGGGCGTCGGGGCGCCGGGCCCGGCGGGCGGCGGGCCGTGGAAGAGGCGGGCCGCGAGCAGCGAGACCTCGCGGTCCACCGCACCGGGGTCCTCCAGCAGGTCGCAGGCGGGCCGCTCGCCGAGCCGTTCGCCGAAGCCGTCGGCCAGTCGGTCGCGACGCGACAGCTCGGTGAGGGAGGAGACGACGCCGGCGTTGAGCCGGCCGGGCCAGCGCCCCAGCCGCCAGGCGGGCAGCGCGACCCGGGTCAGCAGTCGGTCCCAGCCCGCGAAGGCGAGACCGACCTGCTCCTGGGCGGCCTGGCGGAGCGCGGGGTCGACGTGTCGGGCACGCGCGGAGGCGGCGGCGGCGACGCCGCGCTCCATCTCCGTGGCGTGGCTGCCGATGCGTCGCAGCATCGCGCGGGCGACGGCGGCCGCGGCGGCGGTCACCGGGCGGCGCAGCGGCGTCGCCTCCGGCG